>DATBLH010000064.1:0-52902 GCA_036555445.1 Candidatus Limnocylindrales bacterium | reverse complement strand
CAGTCCGGGCGACCGCCCGATCAACGAGAGGCCCGCACTTGGCCGTCCGGCTCCAGATGAAGCTCGGTGTCGTCGCCGAGCACGACCGTCTCGCTGACTCCCCGGACTCGATCATCGTCGTCGAGCCGTCCGTCGGCTCGGTCGCGCGATCGAAGGGCCATCTCTACCTGCTCGTCACGGCGTCCGCCACCGGCCACCGGGTCCAGGAGGCGACGCGCCTGGCCGCCGAGACGATCCGCAACGAGTACTACTACGACGAGTCGGCCGGGATCCGGGTGTGCATCGAGAAGGCGATCGCGCAGGCGAACAAGCGCCTCGGGCACCAGCGCGACCGTCTCGGGCTGGCGCACGCCGAGGACGGCAGCGGGCCGATCGGCGTCGGCGTCGCGGTCGTGCGGGCAAACGAGCTGTACGTGGCCACCGTGGGACCGGCCGAGGCCTACCTGATCCGCCAGGCCCGCCTGTCGACGCTCCCCGATCCGCATCGCGATCGCGGCCTGCCGACGAGCGACCTGGAGCCGGACGTCTGGCGTGGCGAGATCCAGGTGGGCGACTCGCTCGTCCTCGTGTCACCGAACATCGTCGCCCGGCTGGGCGTGGACGAGCTCAAGGACGCTCTCGTCACGCTCCATCCGCAGTCCGCGATGGAGCACCTCCATCACCGGTTCGTTGCAGCCGACGGCGCCGGCAGCGACGGGGCAATCGCGTTCGAGGCGACCGAGGTCAGTGCCACCTCGAAGCACCGCCAGCTCGTCCCCGTCAAGCCGCCGGAGCCGCTCGCCGGAGCACCCGATCGGTCGCCGATCCCGCTCGCCGACCCCGTCGTGGACGGCGTGGCCGCGGTCCAGGCCGGTGCCCGGGCCGCGCGCGTCACGGCCGGCTCCGCGTTCGGGCGGCTGGTCCTTCGACTCCAGGACATCCTGCCCCGGCGACGGGTCGTGGATCGACGCGTCACCAGCCTCTCCTCGCGGCGGGAGACCCAGCGCCGCGCCGCCGTCGCCATGATGGCGTTCATCGTGGTCGTGTCGATGCTGGGCGTCAGCGTGTGGCTCCTCGGCCAGACCGCGGGTCCGACGGTGCGTTCGTCGATCACGCGTGGGGAGGAGGCGATCCTTGCCGCTCGCGCCGCCCTCGACGAGGTGTCGGGACCCGGCATCGACCTCGTCGAGGACGACCCGGACAAGGCACGCGACCTGCTGACCACGGCCTGGAACGAGCTCGACGCCGCCGAGGACGCGGGAACGGTGCCGTCGCGCACGATCCAGCCGCTCCGCGACCGCGCGACCGTGCAGCTGGACCGGTTGTACCGGGTGGTCCCGGTCGGTGACAGCACCCTGTTCGCGTTCATGGCCCAAGAGCCGGCGATCGACCTCCAGCAGCTCGTCCGCGGGCCGGACGGCTATCCGTACGTGCTCGATCGGGGGACGAAGGCCGTCTACCGGATCGACGTCCGCCGGAAGCGGGCGACGCTCGTCATCCGCGGCGGCCAGAAGGTCCGGGGCGCCACCGCGGCCGAGCCGCGGTTCCTGTCCGTCGGCGGACCCGACCTGCTCATCCTGGACGCGAGGAACGTGCTCTGGCGGTGGCGGCCGGCCGACGATCGAGGGCGCGGCACCACGACCCGCATCCCCGTCAACGGTCAGGCTTCATGGGGCGATGACATCCGGGCCATCGGGACCTTCCTGAAGGACCCCGACCAGGGCCTGTACAACTTCTATGTCGTCGACCCGTCCGAGCAGCAGATCCTGCGCTACTCCCCGTCTGCCGACGGCGGCGGCTTCCCGGGAAGGGCCAGCCCCTATCTCGCCACAGCTCGCCCGGTGGATGGCATGGACTGGTTGTTCATCGATGGCGACGTGTTCGTTGCCGAGGACGGCGCGATCGAGCGCTTCGCCGCCGGCAAGGACGACGGCTGGCAGGCAGCCCCACCGGGCGACGAGATCCTGCGCGTCTCCCCGTCGTACGAGCTGGTGACCGGTGACGCGGAGCACGGAAAGGGCCGCCTCTACGGCTACGACCCCGAGAACGAGCGCGTCGTCGCCCTGGACAAGGCCAGCGGCGACTTCGCCGAGCAGTACCGGCTGGCCGTCCGGCCACAGGCCTGGGACGACCTGCGCGGGATGTACGTGTTCCCCGGGATCGACGATGGGCCGGCGTCGCTGTTCTGGATCTCGCGCGACGGGCTTCACCAATCGATCCTCGAGGCCGTCGAGGAGGAGCCGGCCCCGTCCGGATCGCCCGGGACGTCGCCCTCCGGTTCGATCGCACCCGGCGCCTCGCCGCCCGCATCTGGCGGCGCGAGTCCCAGGACGTCGCCCAGGCCGTGATCCCGCTCCGGGACGCGAACCCCACCCGGCGGACGCCGGTCGTCACGGTCGGGCTGATCGTCCTGTGCGTGGTCGCGTTCGTGATCGAGCTCGGCGTCCTGGCCACCGACGGCTCGTCGGGGCTCACGGCGTTCGTCGTCGAGCACGGCGTGGTGCCCGCCGAGCTGATGGGCGCCGTGTCCGGTTCGGGGACTCCGATCGGCGAGGCGGCGGACATCGTCACCAGCATGTTCCTCCACGCCGGCTGGCTCCACCTGGCGGGCAACATGCTCTACCTCTGGATCTTCGGGAACAACATCGAGGACCGTCTCGGGCGGCTGGGTTTCGCCGCGTTCTACCTCGCCGGCGGGGTCGCCGCTGCGCTCGCGCAGGTGGCGGTCGATCCGCGGTCGGAAGTGCCGCTCGTGGGTGCCTCGGGCGCGATCGCGGCCATCCTCGGGGCCTATCTCGTCCTGTTCCCGCGGGCGCGCATCCTGTCGCTCGTGTTTCTCGGCTTCTTCTACCAGCTGATCGCCGTGCCGGCCGTGCTCGTGCTCGGCTTCTGGTTCATCCTCCAGGTCATCGACGGCGTCACGTCGCTGGGTGCCGACACGGCCGAGGGTGGCGTCGCGTTCTTCGCCCACATCGGTGGCTTCGCGTTGGGGCTGGTGCTGGGAGCGCTGATCAGGCGCCGCGGGAGGCTCCGTGGCGAGCTGGGCGCCGGGCCCGGCATGGGATAATTCGTCCATGACCGACGACGGCTTCGTCGAGATGGTCGTCGAGAGCGTGCGCGTCCACATGCTCTCGAGCCGGCACGTGGTGATCCTCAAGGATCCCGGTCGCGACCGATACCTCCCGATCTGGATCGGTCCCTGGGAGGCCCAGGCGATCGCGATGAAGCTCCAGGGCCTGACCCCCGAGCGGCCCCTCACCCATGACCTGTTCGCCGCCACGCTCGAGGAGCTGGGCGTGCGGATCGACCGGGTCGTCATCAGCAACCTGGCCGAGGAGACGTTCCACGCGCGGCTGTACCTGGAGCAGGAAGGTCGAACCCTCGAGGTGGATTCGCGGCCCTCGGATGCCCTGGCGCTCGCCGTCCGGTCCGGGGTTCGGATCTTCGCCGCCGAAGCGGTGCTGGATCAGGCCGGGCTGGGCGCCGACGGAGCGCTCGAGGAGAGCGAGGAGACCGACGAGGGCGGCGCCGCGCTGGAGTCGACCGGAGAGCGTGTGGTCGACCCGAGGCTGGACGTGTTCCGGGACTTCGTGAACTCGCTCGACGTCGACCTGGGCGGCGAGCAGCGCGGCGGCTCGACGAAGGGCGGCTGAGCGCGATCTCAGCCCGGCGCGGCGGTCAGCCGTCGCCCAGGATCGGCTCTCCTCGCCCCAGCGCGCTCCGCGGTGACAGCCACAGCCGCAGACGGAGGGACCAGAAGTCCTTCACCGCGCGTCCGACCACCGCCGGCCGGGCGCCCGTCGGCGAGCCGGCCGTTCGCGGATGATGGGGGACACCGACCTCGACCACGCTCCGCCCCGACTCCCGGAGCTTGATCAGGAGCTCGGCCGAGAAGAACGCACCGCCCGACTCGACGCGAATCCCTTCGAGCGCGTCACGCCGGAACAGCTTGCACGCGCAGTCGACATCACGGATCCGGAGGCCGAAGAAGATCCGGTTCGCCAGCCGATACGCGCGGGCGTAGATCGACCGGATCAGGGGGTCGGCGCGCCGGATGCGATAGCCGGCCACGACGTCCGGCCGGTCGGGCTCCTGGAGCCGCTCGGTGAGGCGGGCGAGATCGTCGACCCGGAACTGGCGGTCGCCGTCGGTGAACGCAACCAGCTCGTGGCGGGCCCCCGCGAATCCGGATCGGAGGGCGGCGCCATAGCCGCGGTTCGTGGGGTGGTGGATCGCCCGGACCACGCCCGCATGCTCGGCCGCCAGTTCGTCGGCGATCGCCGGCGTCCGGTCCCGCGACCCGTCGTCGACGATCACGATCTCGAACGCCTCGGCGACCGCGGGCAGGCTGGCGAGGGCCTCGTCCACGAGCGGGCGGAGGTTCGCCTCCTCGTTGTGGGCCGGGAAGAAGTACGACAGCCGGGGAACCCGCGGTGGCGGTGGAGCCGGGAACCGGGACGCGGGCAGAGGATCGCCCGCGACGGTGCCGGTCATCGCCCGGCGCCCATCGCTGCGCCGGTCGAACCCGGGCGATGTCTGTCGGTCACGCGGCTCGCGCCTCCTGATGGTTGACGACTAACGATACCGGCGCACCGCTCCATCCCGGTACGCCCCGTCAAGCGACGGACCCGAACGACCGGCGGTTCCGCGTGATCGGACCCGAGCGGACCCTGTGCTAACCTCCGCTCTTCCTCAACGCTCGTCCAGGAGGCCGACCCACGTGACCGGCCGTGAAACGGGCTGGCCCGATCCGGGCACGGGAGCGCCGACGCGGGCGATCGGGACGCAAGGAACCGCCGGCGCGATCGTCGCGGTCCTTCTGGCGGGTCTCGCCCTCCGGCTCATCCTCGCGCAGCTCCTGCCCGGCTCCGGCTTTGGCGCGGACCTCGGGCTGTTCCGGTTCTGGGCGACGAACCTTGCCGACCAGGGCCTCAACGGGTTCTACGCCCGCGACTTCTATCACGACTACACGCCCGGGTACCTGTACGTCCTATGGCTCGTGGGCGTGGTGGACAAGATCCTTCCGGGCGGGATGGGCGACCTGATCAAGATCCCGGCGATCGTCGCCGACCTGGCCCTGGTCTATCTCGTGTGGTCGATGGTCCTGGAGCTCGGCGGGAGCCGTCGGGCGGCGATCGTCGCAGCCGCGCTGGTCGCGTTCAACCCGGTGCTGTGGTTCGACTCGGTCGTCTGGGGCCAGGTCGACTCGGTGGGGGTCGTGTTCCTGCTCCTCGGCCTGCGCGAGCTGTGGCGCGATCGTCCGGAGCGGGCCGCGATCCTGACCGTCGTCGCAGCACTCGTCAAGCCACAGCTCGGCATCCTCGTTCCCCTGGTCGCGTTCGTGACGATTCGCCGGGCGCTCCGTCCCGCGGGCGGATTCGGCGACGATGACACGCCGGAGCCGGGCCGGACGACCCTCCGCGTCGAGCGAACGGTCCGGGGCCCGGTGCGCATCCTGACCACCGCCCTGGCCGGGCTGGTGACCGCGCTCCTGCTGTCGGCGCCGTACGGCCTGTCGCTGCCGGGTCTCGTCAACCAGGTGTTCTCGACGGCCGGCGCCTATCCGTTCCTGACGGTCAACGCCGACAACCCGTGGGCGCTGGTCACGGTGAACGGCAACGGCGTGGCGGAGAACGGTGTCTGGGTGTGCGACTTCCCGCTGACGGGAACCGATCCGGACGGTGGACCCGTCTGTCATAGCGTGTTCTCGGTGGGCCCGATCCCGGCCGTCTTCGTGGGGACCGGCCTGCTGCTCGCGATCACGATCGCCACCTGCATCGTCGTCGCCCGTCGCCCCGACCGCAGGACGATGCTCGTCGGCCTGGCGATCCTCGCCCTCGCGTTCTTCGTCGTCCCGACCCGAGTCCACGAGCGCTACCTGTTCCCGCTGTTCGCGATCGCCGCGATCCCGGCCGCGGTCTCGGGCGGCTGGCGGGCGGCGTACCTCGCGCTCTCCGGCGCGACCCTCGTGAACATGTACGCGGTCCTGACCCGGCCCTTCTACCGGAACCCGAATATCAGCGATTGGCTGGGGATCGGCGATGCGAGCCGGAGCTGGCCGATCGTCGCCATCGTCGCGCTGATCCATCTCGTCGGGCTGGTCTGGGTCATCACGCAACTCCGGGACGGGGCGCTGGGGCGGCTGGGCGATGCGTTCGCCGCCCGACGGGCCACTCCCGGCCGGCCACGCTTGCCGCGCCCGCCTGAGATCACCCCTGACGTCGTGCCGCTCGTGGCTGCCGCGAGCGCGCCACCGCTACCCGAACCCGTGGCTCCGCCACCACGCGCCACCGAGGTGGATCTCCCGAGCTGGACCGAGCGGCCGTCATTCCAGGAAGCCGGCCTGTGGACCTGGTTCCGAAGCCGCCTCTTCGATCGACCGATCCGACCCGACCGGACTGCGCTCCTCCACGCCGAGCCCGGCGGGCGCCTCGACCGGCTCGACCTGTGGATCGTGGTGGTCCTGGTGGCGAGCGTCCTCTCGCTCCGCCTGTGGCGGCTCTCGGAGCCGTTCCAGATGCACTTCGACGAGGTCTACCACGCGCGCACGGCGGCCGAGTTCCTGCAGGTCTGGCGCTACGGCATCGACCACGACATCTACGAGTGGACCCACCCGCATCTGGCGAAGTACGCGATCGCCGGCGGCATCGTCGCCTGGGGCGACGATCGGGTCAGCGCGACCAGCGCCCTCGGAGTCCCGGTTCGCGATGCGGCGATCGAGCCCCGCTACGACGATCCCGCCGCCGGCGGCCGCGCCGGCGAACGAGTGTGGCTGGCGACGGGTTCGGACGTCCGTGGCTACGACCTCGCCGATCGCGGCCAGGTGGCGTCCTTCCCCGTCGCCGGCGCATCTGCCGTTACCGTCGACACGGTCGGGCACGTGCTCGTCATCGGGGCGGATGACGGCTCGATCCGGACCCTCGATCTCGCGGCGATCGATCTCTCGCTCGATGCCGGGACCGACCTTCCCGAACCGCTGCCACTCGCGACGGCCGGCGAAGCGATCGACCGTCTCCACGTCACCGGCGATGGCACGTCGCTGGTTGCCATCGGCGCATCCGGTCGGGTGGCCACGTTCGAGCTCGCCACGGGCACGCCGATGGGCGACGTGCTCCTCGAGGGCGCGGCGCGGATCGCCGACGCCGGCACCCAGCCGATGGTCGTCGCCACGATCGGGGAGGTGACCGACCCGGTCGGGGCCGCGGGCGTGGTGGCGGACCTGCTGGGCGGTGACGTCGAGGAGATTCAGGCACGACTCGAGGCCGCCGAGGACCGGGTGACGATCGCCGCGCTCGACACCGCCGAGGATCGAACGGCGATCGAAGAGGCGATCGCCGATGGCCGTCTTGCCGGGTTCAGCATCGCGGACCAGACCCAGGTCGCCATCGCGGACGCCACCGGGCTCACCTTCTTCGCACCCGGCGCGCCGAACGAGACATTCAGCCTCCCCCTCGACGGCGGCGCACACGGCCTGGCACTGATCACCGGCCTGGACAAGACGAAGCTCTACGTCGCCGCGGGGACGACCGACGCCCCGAAGGTCGAGGTCGTGGCGTTGCCGCCCGCCGACGACCAGGAGAAGGAGCCGTCCCTCGAACGATCGATCCCGATGCCGGGCGAGGTCACGGACGTCGGCTATGACGAGCCGAGTCAGCAGATCCACGTCCTCGGCCGGACTCCGGCCGGTGACGCGTCGACCGTGTACGTGATCGAGCCGCACGGCGACGCGGTGTACGCCGATGCCCGTCTGCCGTTCCGGCCGGCTGCCTGGGTGATGGACGTCAACGGGCCCTACCCGTCCGCCGACCGGCAACAGGCCCTCGCGTTCGCCGACGACGGGTCGGTGGCTTCGGTCGAGGTCGGAAAGCACGCATTCGCGTGGCGGATGCCCGGGGTGATCGCGGGCGCGATCATGGCCGGCCTCCTGTACCTGCTGGCCCGGATCCTGTTCCGACGCCGGTCGATTGCCGTCGGGGCGGGACTGCTCGGGCTCCTCGACGGGATGCTGTTCGTCCAGTCACGGATCGCGATGAACGACGTCTACGTGGGCGTCGCGATCATCGCTGCGTACACGCTGTTCGCGGCGATCTGGACGGGTGCCTGGAGGTGGCGCGGAGCGTTCTGGGTCGCGATGCCGGTGATCGGCGTCCTGCTCGGTTTCGCCCTGGCCTCGAAGTGGGTCGCCGCGTACGCGATCGGGGCGTTGGGAATCCTGATCCTCGCCCGGAGCGCCCTGGGCCGCCTGGTCCTCGTCGCCGGGATGATCGCCCTGACCACGGTCCTGGGCTACATCGCGATCAACGTCCCGGAGGGCCCGAACCTCGCGTTCATGCTGATCATGATCGTGCTGACCGTGGTTGCGACCCTGGTCACCGTCCTCCACCCGATCGCATGGTCGATGGACGAGATCCGATTCGCGATCGCCGCCCCGGCGGCCGCGGGCGCGGCGATCTTCCTGGGCGCGCTGGCCGTGGGGGCCCGCGACGCCAGCGTGCGCCTCGGAAGCGTGGCGGTGACACCGACGCGGGCGGCGTTCGCGCTGGTCCTGGTCTCGATCGTCGTGACCGTCGGCTTCTGGCTGGCCGGCAGGATCGGATTCGGGCCGCTTGCCCCGCCGCCAGGCCCAGACGACCCGGTCCGGCTCCTGGAGCCGCCGTCACCACCTGCCCCGGATTGGCTTCGCCCGGGCTGGGCGCTGGGTCTCCCCGTCATCTGGATGGTCGGCTGCCTGCTCGTCGTTCCGGTCGCCGTCTATGTCGCCTCGTATGTGCCATGGGCATTCATCGACAGTCACCGGATCGTCGCGAACTGGCCACCGGGCCACAGCGGCCAGACCCTGATCGACCTGACCGGCCAGATGTATGCCTACCACAACAACCTGAGCTCGCCCCACGCGGCGTCGTCGCCGTGGTGGGCGTGGCCGTTCGATCTCAAACCCGTCTGGTTCTATCAGGAGTCGCTGGCCAACGGTACCGCTGCGGCGGTCTACGACGCAGGCAACATCGCGGCCTGGTGGCTGGCCGTCCCGGCGCTGGGGTTCGTGGCCTGGCAGGCATTCAAGCGTCGCAGCCTTGGGTTGGCGCTGATCGCAATCGCCTTCGCGTGCCAGTGGATCCCATGGGCCCGGATCGACCGCGCCGCCTTCCAGTACCACTACTACACGAGCCTGCCGTTCGTGCTGCTGGCGCTCGCCTACCTGCTCGCGGAGCTGTGGCACGGGGCGTCGCGACGGACGTGGCTGCTGGCACGGCTCGCGGCGGGTGCCGCGATCGTGGCGCCGGCGGCGATGTGGCTGTTCCACCGCCCGCTGTGCGGGTTCGTCCGGGTGGACGTCGCGTCGCCGGGCTCACGGGCCTGCCCGACCGTCGTGCCCGACTTCGTCCTCACGCCCGGCACGGCGATCCTGGCGGTGGCCGTCGGCATCGCCGCGATCGTCGTCGTCCGCCAGCTCACGCGCCTGGAGCCCGTCGGAGGCGATGACGGCGGCCGGCGGCCGGGGATCGCGGGGCTGCTGCCGGGTGGCATGGGGCC
Organism: Candidatus Limnocylindrales bacterium; assembly: GCA_036555445.1. Taxonomy (GTDB): domain Bacteria; phylum Chloroflexota; class Limnocylindria; order Limnocylindrales; family CSP1-4; genus DATBLH01. The sequence goes on along the minus strand of DATBLH010000064.1, from coordinate 43,392 downwards.
GCTCGTGCTGACCGGAGTGGTCGCCGTGGGTGCCCTCGTCGCCGTCTCACGGATCCCGGACAACGGCCAGGGCTTCGTCCACTGGACGAACATCCCGGTCGAACCGATCGCCCTTCTGCTCGCGGTGCCGCTGCTGGCGATGGCGGCGTTCGTGGCCACGGCTCGCGATGCCCGCCGGTTCGTTGTCGGCACGTTCGTGGCGATCGCGGGGACGTTCCTCATCTGGTACCCGAACCTGTCCGCGCTGCCGCTCCCGGCAGCCCTCGTCAATGCCTACCAGGGGTTCATCCCCACCTATCTCTACCCGTTCCAGTTCCCGGTCAACACCACGCCTCCGTCCGAGCGGGCCGGGGCTGCCGCGTCGCTGATCACGCCGGGCTCGATCGCGCTCCTGCTCGCGTTGACGGCGGCGTGCATCGTGTTCGCCTACTCGGCGTCGGTATGGCGGGTCACGCTCGCCGAGCGGCGCGCGACTCGCGGTGGCGATCCGTCCGGCGGGCTGGCGTCGAGTGGTGGTCCGTGACCCCGGCGCGGGGTGTCGTCACGCGCTGAGTCGCTCGGGCTTCAGCCGACGGCGAGCCCGGTCCGCTCCTCGCCGGCGACGGCCGGCTGCCGGGTCGACGGCGGGATCTCGGCCCGGAAGCTGGGTGGCAGCTGACCCGTGACGGCCAGCCGGCGGATGACGAAGCCGTAGTAGTCGTCGACCTTGCCGGTCACGCGCGACCAGCTGAAGTCCTCGGCGCGCTCCTGCCCGCTCTCGGCCATCTGAGCCCGGAGCTCGTCGTCGGCGAGCAGCCGCCCGATCGCGCCCGCGATCGCCTTGGGCTTCCGGGGCGGCACGAGCAGCCCCTCACGGCCGCGGCGGACGACGCCCTTGTAGCCGTGGATGTCCGAGCACACCACGGGCGTACCGGCCGCCATCGCCTCGAGCAGGACGATCCCGAACGATTCCCGGCCGGTGGCCGGCGAGACGTACACGTCCGCGGTCTTGAACAGCTGCGCCTTCTCCCGGTCGCTGACGCGGCCGAGGAACTCCACCCCGCGCAGGCGCCGGGTGAGGACGTAGCGACGAGCCTCGCGCTCCTGGGGACCCGAGCCGACGACCAGGAGGCGGCACTGGCAGCCGGTCTTGCGCAGGATGCGGAACGCTTTGAGCAGCTCGAGCAGGCCCTTGCGCGGCTCGAGCCGGCCCACGAACAGGACGTTCCGGGTGCCGTCCTGCCAGCGCGCGATCGGCACCGCGCGCCGGTAGCGCTCCACGTCGACCCCGTTGGGGATGACCTTGTAGTCGCCGGGGAAGTAGCGGTCGATGAAGTGGCGGGCGGCTGCCGAGACCGCGATGCGGCCGTGGAGCCGGTTGGCGTAGCCCTGGAGGACGCGGCTCCCGAACTCGTACGCGGGCGACCAGCCGCCGTAGGCATGGAACGTGGCCACGTTCACGCTCGTCGACAGGCGGAGCACGATCGGCGACAGGAACGGGACGAAGGGCTCGTGGAAATGGAGGAGGTCGAACTGCTCGGCCTCCAGCGTGTCCCGGACCTGGGACAGGAAGCGCGGCGACAGGGTGATCGTCCCGACCGAGCCGTTGGCCGGCATCGAGAACCCCTTGCCGATCCGGACGACGTCGCCCTCCGAGGACCGCTGGAGGCCGTGCGAGCTGGTGATGATCCGGACGTCGTGGCCCCGGAGCCGCAGGTTCTCGTACAGGTAGTGCACGTGCTCCGTGACGCCGCCCGGGAGCGGATACACATACGGGGTCACGAGCCCGATCTTCATCGTCCGCGGGCGCCATCGCGGATGGAGAGCGTCTCGGCAGGCTCAGTGGGGCGGTGGCGGCCGGCCGGATAGCCCAGGTCGCGGCGGGTCCCGTCGCGAAGGAGGACGCCTCTCACGTTGTCGCGGGCGTCGCGGCCGTACTTGCGGAGCTGGCGCCCGAAGGTTGCCAATTGCGCCGTGCCGCCGTGGAATGTGCCGTGATGATGGGTGTGGCCGCCGAGGATCGCCGCCCGCAGCTCGTCCGCCGTGTGCCCGGGGAAGGTCGTATAGCCGATCCCGATCGCCTCCGCGGCGTGGGCATCGCTGTTCCCGACCGTGGCCAGACCGAGCTCGGACGCGAAGCGGACCACCCGACCGTGCCACGGCCGGCCGAGCATCGTGGGATTGAACGCCTCGATCGCATCCGGCCGGTGACGCGGATCCGGATCGGCGAGGAGGCGGCGGAGGACGAAGCCCTGCGCGCACAGCGGATAGGGCACCAGCGGATGCGCGGGGATCGCCAGGCCACCCGCATCGTGGACCGCGGCGATCGTCGAGCGCAGGGAGCGGAACGGGCGAATCGGGCGTTCGACGAACAGCGCCAGCAGGTGGCCCCCGAGGGTCGTGACCTCTTCGCCCACGACCACTTCGGCGCGCATCCCGCGGTCGATCGCGATCGAGCGCGCAACGACTGCGGCGTCGATCCGCTCATGGTCCGTGATCGCGATGACGTCGAGCTCGGTGTCGCGCTCGACCCGTTCCAGGATCTCGATCACGCCGGCGGTGCCGTCCGAGGCGAGCGTGTGGATGTGCAGGTCGGCACGGCCGAGGCGGGCGGTCATGACGCACGCTCTTCGAGATCGGGCCAGATCGGGAAGAACACGGCCCACCACTGGTCGGGCGCGTCGGCGATGAGGTCCTCGAAGGCCTTCGCGCTGGCGGTCACGATCGCCGTCACCCGATCGCGCCGGCTCCCCTCCGCGTCCATCGGCAGCTCGATGAGCCGGGCCCGGTAGCGGCCGCGATCGGCACGCAGGAGTGCGGCCACGAAGATCGGCGCCCCGGTCTCGATCGCCAGCAGGGCCGGGCCCACGGGGACCGGCGCCGGTGATCCGAACAGCGGCACCTGCAGCCCGCCCCCGCCGATGTCGCGGTCCGCGATGACACCCACGGATTCGCCCTGCCGCAGCGCGGCCAGGAGCTCACGACGCGCCTCGCGGATCCCCACGATCCGCACGCCGACGCGGGCTCGCGTCCGGGCGAACCAGTCCTGGAGCGCCGGATCGCCGAGCGTCTCCATGGGTGCCGACGTTCGTCGCCCGGTTCGACGCGCAAGGTACAGCCCGGGCAGCTCCACGGAGCCCAGGTGGAGACCGACGAACACGACCGGCCGATCGGTGGCGAAGGCCGCCTCGACGACCTCCGGGGTCTCGATGATCACCCGTTCGTCGATCACCGCCGCGGTCACCGCCGGAATTCGCAGCACCTCGAGGTAGTAGCGAGCCGCGTGGCGGTAGGCAGATCGGACCATGGACTCCAGGGCCCCGGAATCGGATGCGGCGGCCGCCGTGCGTCCGTCCGCGCGACCGGTGGCCACGAGATGGAGGCACACCCGCCGCAGGTTGCGTCGGGCCTGGGCGGCTCGCCCCGGTGTGGCGCGATACCAGGCCGCGCCCGCCAGCTCCGCGACCCGGATCGCCAGGCGTTCGGGGAGATGGCAGGCAACCCACGACACCGCGGCCACCAATCCCGCGCGGGCCCGCTGGGTCAGCGTGCCATGCGACGCGGGCCGAGCGCGATCGATCGGCCCAGTCTCCGACGCCTGCTCCGGGACCGCGGTCTGCGTGCTCACGTCGTCGGCACGATGACCGCCGCGATGGGCGCCGCTCCCGGCCCCGCGGCGTCGGCCGCGCCGGATGCCCCGCCGAGCATCGCCGCTGCCCGGCGCTCGAGGGCCTCGGACTCCACGGTCGTGGCCGGCCACGCGGGCTTGAAGCTGTACCACTGCTCGGGCGCGGCTGCGATCGTGGCCGCGAGCTCATCGGCGATTCGCTGGGTCGCCCGCTGGAGATCGGCCGGCGCCGACGACGGGACGTCGAACGAGGTGCCCCAGGCGAGGTGGAAGCGGCCGTCCTCGATCCGCCGGATCGTGACCGGCATGATCCGGGAGCGCGTCTTCGCGGCCAGGGTGGCGGGGCCCGCCGGCAGCGTCGTCCAGGCGTCGAACAGGCGGACCGGGATGCCATCGGCGCGATAGCCCCAGTCGACGAGGAGCGCCAGCATCTCGCGGCGCCGGAGCACGGTGTAGATCTCGCGGACGTTGCGCCAGGGGATGATGTGGACGCCCCACCTCTCGCGCTGCTGACGGAACAGCTCGAACATCTCGGGGAACGCCGAGTCATCCGCGACGGCGCTGATCGGCCAGCCCCGCGAGGCGATCCCCGCGGCGACCGCCTCGTTGTTCCCGATGTGACCGAGGACGAAGATCAGCCCGCCGGGCGATTCGCGCCAGATGGGCTCGACGGCGTCGAGCTCGGTCGAGGCCACGAGGCCGGCCAGCCGCTCGGGGGTGTAGGCCGGGAGACGCATCACCTCGACCAGGTATCGCGCATAGGACTGATAGGCGCGGAGGGCCAGGCGGCGAACCTCGGGATGATCGGCCGGGAGCCCGAGGACGTGGCTGAAGTTCTCGTTCGACCAGCGTCGCTTCGTGGGCCACGCCAGATACGAGAGCTGCGAGGCACGCCCGAGCGCGGCCGCCGACGGGCCGATTGGCAGGCGCCCGATCACGCCGGCTGCCAGTCGATAGGCGATGACGGCCGCCTTCTCGAGGATCCGCGGTCCCTGCTCGACGCGCCGGTGGGGTGCATCGAGCCGGCGTTCGCGGCCGGTCACCGCGAGGCGGCCGCGGCCTTCGAGCGGGCCGGGGCTCCGGCGAGGTGGCGCAGGTTGCGCTTGGGCGGCGCCTCGGTGCCCACCAGCGACTCGGCCTCGTCGCCGCGGATGAACGCCTCCACGCGCTCGCGGGCGACATCGTCGTGGATCTGGATCGGCGGGCTCTTCATGAAGTACGCGGACGCGGCGACGAGCGTCCCGCTGAGGCCACGATCGAGACCGAGCTTCAGGCAGCGGATCGCGTCCGTGATGACGCCCGCGCTGTTGGGGCTGTCCCAGACCTCCAGCTTGAGCTCCGCGTTGAGCGGGACGTCGCCGTAGGTGGTGCCCTCCATCCGGATGTAGCACCACTTCCGGTCCTGGAGCCACGGCACGTGATCCGACGGCCCGACATGAATGTCGTCGTCGGCGAGCTCGTAGTCGAGCATCGAGGTCACGGCGTTGGTCTTGCTGATCTTCTTCGACTCCAGCCGCTCCCGCTCGAGCATGTTCAGGAAGTCGGTGTTGCCGCCGAAGTTCAGCTGATACGTCCGGTCGAGCCGGACGCCGCGATCCATGAACAGCCGGGTCAGCACGCGGTGGCTGATCGTGGCGCCCACCTGGCTCTTGATGTCGTCGCCGATGATCGGCAGCCCGACCTCGGCGAACCGGCGCTGCCAGTAGGCCTCGCGACCGATGAACACCGGGATCGCATTGATGAAGCCGACGCCGGCGCGAAGCGCCTGTTCCACGTACCACTTCGTTGCCTCCTCGCTCCCGACCGGGAGGTAGGAGACCATGACGTCGACCTCACGCTCCTTGAGGATGCCCACGATGTCGGCGGTCGGACCGGGCGCCTTCTCGATGATCTGGCTGAGGTACTTGCCCAGCCCGTCGTGGGTCATCCCGCGCTCGACGGTGACGCCGGTGTGCGGGACCTGCTGGAACACGTAGGTGTTGTTGGGCTTCGTGTAGATCGCCTCGGACAGGTCCTTGCCCACCTTGTTCCTGTCGACGTCGAACGCCGCCACGAACTCGATATCGCGGATGTGGTAGCCGCCCAGGTCCACGTGCATGAGGCCGGGGACGAAGTCGGTCGACTTGGCGTCCTCGTAGTAGTGGCGGCCCTGGATCAGGCTGCTCGCGCAGTTGCCGACGCCGACGATGGCGACGCGAATCTTGCCGTCCTTGCGGCGCGCGGCGCCGGCCCACGCGTTGCCCGGCTGGGCGCCGTTCCTGCCGTTCGAACCGTTCTTGCTCACTGGGGCTCCTTCGATGCCTGTCCGATGACGTGGAGGATCCGTTGGATGGTGGTCAGGGTGGCGAGGATCGCGATGAGGGCGAGGGCGCTCTCGAGCGCAAGCGCCGAGAGTGGGTAGGCGCGGGCGCCCGGCAGATCCATGTCGGCGGGGAAGCCGGGCAGCAGACCCGCGACGACCAGCCCCAGCGCGAGGATCACGATCCTGATCTCGCGTGGCGCGAGGCCGACCGAGGCCATCCCCGTTCCCGCGGTGAATCCCAGGCCCTCCGACTTGGCACGGGTGTAGCTGACCATGAAGGACGCGGCCATCGCCGCGGCGGCCAGGACGATCGGACGCCACAGGCCGAGGTCGAGGGTTCCCCACACGATGCCCACATAGACCACCGCCTCGCCGGCGCGATCGAAGACGGAGTCCATGAACGCCCCGACGCGTGATGCCTTGCCCTGCGCTCTCGCGAGCATCCCGTCGAACATGTCGAACATGCCGCCACCGATCACGAGCAGCCCCGCGGCGAGCCAGGCCTGTCCGGCGGCGGCCAGTGCGGCGAGCACGGCGATGAGGAAACCGATCACGGTGAGGGCATTCGGGCTCAGGCCGAGACGGCCGAGACCGGTCGCGATGGGCATCGCGAGTTGCCGGACACGATCCCGCAGCCCGGGCGAGACGAACGAGCCGCTGCTCACACGGCCTCCCGCGATCGCCGGCCGAGGATCCCGAGCACGGCCAATTCGCGCTCGAACATCGCTTCCAGGGCCTCCGGGCGAAGGCGGCACACCGTCTCGCGGCCGCTGCGCCGCGTCTCGACGAGGCCCGCAACGCGGAGCCGCCCGATATGCCATGACACGAGCGGCTGCGACAGCCCGACGTGCTCGATCAGCTCGCGTACGGTGGCATCCGCCTGGGCGAGTCGGCGAACGATGCGCAGCCGGTTCACGTCGGCGAGTGCCTTGTGGAACGCGCGCAGCTCACGCAGGTCGTCGGGCTGGTCGACAACGGACGCGATGGTCGAGCGAATGCGTGCAGGGGTGGGGGACATGGCCTCTGAGGGCACCGTCGCATCAACGACGGTTTATATCAACCGAAGTTGATGCTATGGCGGGTCCGCCGGGCTTGTCAAGGGCCGCGGCTACACTCGCACGATGCCCCGATCCTCGGCGAACCTGTTGCTGGCCGTGTTCGGGGCGGGGGTATTCCTGGCCGGCCTGGAGTTGATGATCACCGCGGTCGCCCTGCCGGCCATCATCCTCGACCTGGCACCCGATCCGATCCTCGGCTTCCGCGAGCTGCGCAAGGCGTCGTGGATCATCAACGGTTACCTGCTGGTGTACGTGGTCGCGATGCCGCTCTCGGGGCGGCTGGCCGACCTGTGGGGCGCCCGGCGGCTGTTCCTCGGGGCGCTCGCGGTGTTCACGGTCGGCTCGGCGCTGGCCGGCCGGGCGCAGTCGATGGACGAGCTGATCGCGGCACGGCTCATCCAGGCCGCCGGTGGCGGCGTCCTGGTGCCCGTCGCCACGGCCGCCGCCTCACACCTGTTCGACGGTCATCTCCGGCCGCGCGCGCTGGGCGTCGTCGGTGCGCTGACGTTCCTGGGCATGGCGGCGGGGCCGTTCGCGGGCGCCGCGATCCTGGGCTCGGTCCACGCGGAGACCGCGCTCGCAGGGTTCGGGGTGGGTGAGGGCCCGCTGCTCGACGCCCTGTCGCCCGCCTGGCGCTGGGTGTTCTATGCCAATGTCCCGATCGGCTTCGCCGCGCTTGCCCTCGGCTGGGTTGCGTCGTACGGCTGGGACACGCCGCGTCGCGAGGGCCGGGTGGACGTCCTCGGCGCCGTCGTGTTCAGCGTCGCCCTGGGGGCGGGGCTGATCGGGGTCACCCTGGTCGGCGATCAGCAGGAGGTGGGAGGGATCGACCCCGCGATCGTGAGCCCGATCCTCGTCCTCGTCGCCGTCATCGGCGTGGTCATCACGATCGCGCTCGGGCTCCGGCGGAGCGACCCGTTCCTCGATCCTCGCCTGTTCCGGCGATCCGCGTTCTCGTCCTCGGCGATCGTGTCCCTTCTCACGGGCTATGCGTTCGCGACCGCGATCATCGGTGGCGCGGTGTTCGTCGACCGCGTCCTCTACGGCGGCCCCGACGATCAGCGGCTCGCCCTGGGTGCGCTCGCCGGAGCAACCGCTCTCGGCGCCCTGGTGTCCGGGTTCGCGCTGCGGCTGGTCGGGCTCCGGGTGGTAACGCTCATCGGGCTGGCAGCGAGCACCCTAGCCCTGGTCCGGATGACCGGCCTGACACCGGCCACGCCGATCGGCGACACGGCGCTGATGCTGGGGGTGTTCGGTGCCGGCTTCGGGCTCACGGTCACGCCACGCTCCACGGCGGCGGTCGAGGCCGTCGGCCGGCGCGCCTTCGGCGTCGCCTCCGCCACGGTCACCGTGGCCCGCATGATCGGGATGGCGATCGGTCTCGCCGTCCTGACCGCCTATGGCTCGACGACGATCGACCGCCTCTACGACCAGGTCTACGCGACGGACACCTCATACCAGCAGTTCATCCCCGAGGAGCTTCGCAACCGCCCCCTCCGCGACGGGCTGGTCGTGGAGGCCCTGGAGGCATGGGCCGCGGGCGAGGCATCCCGGATCATGGTCGGCATCTTCCTGGCCGCGGCCGGTGTCTCCGCGCTGGCGATGCCGGCAGCCCTCGCCATGGGCGGCCGCCCCCGTATGCTGGCCGCACACGCCCGCGCCAGCGAAGGTCCGGAGGCCGATGCCGTCGACGACCGGGGCCCCAGCCTCGCGCTCTGAGCGCCCCCGATCGGGCGGCGCGGTGTCCGGCCGTGGATCGCGCCCGGTGCTGTCCGGCACCGAGGCGGTACGCGACGGCCGGATCCGCATCCTGGCCGGCAATGCCGACGGATCGACGCGTGAGTCGACCTCGCTTGCGGGTCTGAAGACGCAGCTCGAGGAGGCTCGCCGCAGCGGGGGGACCGTCTGGATCGATCTCGAAGGGCCGACACCGGGCCAGGTTCGTGCCACGGCCGATGTCCTTGGTCTCCATCCGCTCCTCGTCGAGGACATCAGCGACCGCAACCAGCGCGCGAAGATCGAGGACTTTGACAGTGTCATCCACCTCGTGATGTTCGGTCTCCAGTTCGCGGGCGAGGTGGCGGCACTGGAAGTCGACATCGTCCTGGGCGACGCATTCCTGGTCACGGCACACGACCCCGGCTGGGACCCGAGGACTGCGGAGGCGTTGCGACTCGGATCGGGGGCCGTCCTGGCGAAGGGCCCCGACTACCTCCTGTACGTGATCGCGGACTCGATCGTGGATGGCTACTTTCCGGTCCTCGACCGGCTGGCCGACGAGATCGATGACCTTGAGGATCAGCTGGTGACGAGCCAGCCTTCTCCCTGGGCCCTCCAGCGCTTGTTCGCCCTCAAGCGGGAGCTGATCGCCCTGCGGCGCGCACTGTCGCCGACGCGCGAGATCTTCAACCAGCTCACGAACCGCGAGCTCGGTGAGGTGGACCCCGGGCACGTCATCTACTTCCGTGACGTCTATGACCATCTCATCCGGGTGACCGACGAGCTCGACAACTACCGCGAGATGGTCTCCGGCGCCCTCGACATCTACCTGACCTCGGTCAACAACAACCTGTCGGTGATCATGAAACGCCTGACGGGGGTGACCGTGATCCTGGCCGGGATCGGCGCGGTCGGTGGACTGTTCGGGATGAGCCAGGCGACGCCGGCCCTGGCCGGCCAGGAAGGGTTCGGATTCTGGGCGCTCACCGCGGCGAGCGTCGTCGGTGCCGCAGTGATGCTCGTGGTGCTGCGCCGGATCGACTGGATCTGACGGATGCCGGTCAGGAGCAGTCGACGGGTCTCGCCCGTGGGTGCGCGTCCCGCCGGTCGGCCGAGCTCGACGAGAGCAGGCGCGCCACGACCTGGGTCTTGGGCACCGTGCCCCTGGGGCCTTCCGAGGTCTGCAACCAGAGCTCCTCGTCCGTCGCCGCCAGGGCGTCGCGGAGGTCGGTCTGGTGCCGGCGGACCTCCACGATCTCGTAGCTGAACAGCTGGTCGTCGCTCGTCCACACCTGGACGTACATCCCGACCATCCGGCGGCCGTTGTTGCGCTGCGACGCTTCGAGGATCGGCAGGAACATGCCCTCCCGGGCGTGCGCATAGAGATAGGTCGCCCGACCCTCGCCCGGCTGGCCGAGCTCGCGCAGGTACATCGCCACGTTGCACCATGGGTAGACCGACGAGTCGTTCGGCGGCCGCACGACCGGGAGATCGATGTCCAGCGCGGGCACGGCGACCCGGGTCGCAACCCGTGGGCCCGCGGATGCCGTCGGCGGGCCGGGAGTCTCCGGCGACGCGCTGGTGGTGGTGGGCGGTTCCGACGACGCACCTGCGGACGGATCGCCGTCGGGTGGCGCCTGGAGCGAGCCCAGGGACAGCAGACCCGCGACCACGAGCGTCGCACCGGCTGCGGTCAGTCCGGCCGGCACGAGGCGCAGCCGGATCGCGGCGACGATCGAGCGCATCGGAGCGCACAGCCTAGCAGTCCGCGGACGAGCCTCCCGCAGCCGGGTCCAGGTCCGATCGGGCTGCTACCCTCCGCCGCGTGGGGCCGCGTCTCTCGATCGTCCTGGGGCTGCTGTCCGGGGTCCTGGTGGCGTCCATCGGCGCGGTGGCCCTGTTCGTCCTCCTGCCCGCCGCAGGGCCGGCCGCGAGCCAGAGCCCGTCTCCACCTCCCACCGTCGCGGTGACGGCGACCGCCACCTCCTCGGCGACCGCGTCGGCCACGGCCAGCCCATCGCCGGCGACCACCCCGGCAGCCTCGGACTCCGGGTCGCCGGCGACCGTGTTCCACATCGGCGAGCCGGCACCGTCGCTCTCCGTGCCACGTGTCGGAGGTGGGAGGATCGACCTGGCCGCGCTCCACGGCAAGCCGGTCTGGGTCAATTTCATGCAGACGACCTGCCCGCCGTGCGTCGACGAGTTCCCGCTCATGAACGGCTTCGCGGCCCGGCACGACGATGATGGCCTGGTCGTAGTCGCCGTCGACATCCGTGAGGGGGAGGCCGTGGTGGCCGGGTTCGCCGACTCGCTGAGCGCCGTGTTCCCGATCGGCCTCGATGGCGACGGTGCGGCGCAGCGGGCCTGGGGTGCCTACGCGCTACCGGTCCACTTCTGGATCGACGCCGAGGGGATCGTCCGCCACGGCGCGCTGGGCGGGGTCGGCTCCGACATCATGGCCGAGGGGTTGCGGACCATCCTGCCCGGTGTCGAGGTCACGCCCTGACGCATTCGCCGGCGCCGCCGCGCCTCCCCGAACCGTGGCCGAGCGTCCGTTCCCGCGTCGCTGGACTCGTCGCGACCGGTGGCCGGCTGCTCGTCGTGAGCGACTTCGACGGCACGCTGTCCGAGATCGTTGCCGACCCGGAGGCGGCCCGGATCATCCCCCTCGCCCGGGCGGCGCTCCGGCGGCTGGCGCGAACGGCTGCGGCGCGTCCCGGCCGGCTGGCGGTGGCGGTCCTCTCGGGGCGGGCCAGCATCGACGTCGCGGGTCGAGTCCGCGTGGGTGGGCTGAGCTATCTGGGGAATCACGGGCTGGAGAGCGGCGTCCTTGCGCGCGGCGCCCGCCCCGCCGGCCTGAAGGTCGTGGCCACCGGAGCGACCGGCGATTCGGCCGATGCCACCGGCCTCGGGCCGCGGGTGGCGGACCTCCTCGGGAGGCCTCCCTGGCTGTTCGTGGAGACGAAGGTGCCGTCGGTGGCGTTCCACTATCGCCAGGCGCCGGATCCGGAGGCAGCTCGAAGGGCCGTCCTTCGCGCCCTCGCCGACGCCGGGGGGCCGCCACCGGGGCAGCACGACGGCGGCCTGGAGGCGATCGAAGGGCGGCGGGTGGTCGAGATCCGGCCGGGCGGGAGTGGCGGCAAGGCGGCCGCGATCCAGCGCCTGGTCGACGCCGAGCGGCCCGACGCCGTGCTCATGCTCGGGGACGACATCAGTGACGCCGAGGCGTTCCGGGCGCTGGCACGCGAGCGTGCACGAACCAACCTCCACGGCCTGGCGATCGCCGTCCTGGGCGTCGCCGAGACACCGGCCTGGGTCGCCGAGTCGGGCGATCTCGTGCTCGGATCTCCCCGGGACGCCGCGCGCGTCCTGTCACTCGTCGCCCGGCTCGTCGAGGCGGGGTCGGGATCCGGCTGACGCAGGTGTCCGGCTGACGCAAGGTGTCCGGCTGACGCAGGTGTCCGCCTGACGCAGGCGTCCGCCTGACGCAGGCGTCCGGCTGACGCAGGTGTCCGCCGCCGACCCGAGCCTCCTGCCGCCGGTTACTCGGGGACGGGCGGCTCCACCCGCCGGACCGCGTCCCGCATCCGCCTCGACGGTGGCATCAGCCCGCGCCGGACCGCGGCGAGGTCGCGCAGCTGGCGATCCAGCCACCATCGGACGTCCTCGGCCCGGACCGATGCCCGGAGCCGGCGAAGCCGCCCATGACGCTCGTCGAACGGCATCTCCAGGGCCCGCTGGAGCTGGTCCACCGTCCCCGCGATGTCGGCCGGTGCCACCGTCAGGCAGTCGGCGGCGAGCTGCTCCGCGGCACCGGCCGTCTCGGACAGGATGATCGCGGGCTCCCGCTCGCCGACGAGGATCGCCTCCTTCACCACCAGGTTCATCCCGTCGACGACCGGGTTGACGACCACGACGTCGGCCGCCCGGAGTGCCGCGATGGCCATCGCATAGTCGGTCCCGTCGTAGATCCAGATCGGCTGGTCGTCGGGTTCCGCAAGGCCGTTGACCCTGGCCACGACCTCGCGCACGGCCGCCGCGTACTCCGCGTACTCGGGGATCGTCGTCCGCGTCGGGGCCTGGACCGCCACGAACCGGACCCTCGACCGGAGCTCGGGCCGCGCCGCGAGGAGGGCCTCGAACGCGAGGAAGCCGCGAAGCGCGTTCTTCGACGGCTCGATCCGGTCGGCGCGGACGACGAGCAGCGGGTCACCGGCCCTGGCCGCGCGCTCCCGGAGGCGATCCAGGCGGTGCTCCACGTCGGCCGATCGGGCGAAACGGGCGAGCCCATCCGGATCCACCGAGATCGGGTAGGTGCGGACGCGGATCGTCCGCCCCCGCCAGCGCACCGCCCGACCGGCCGGATCCACTCGCGCGTCGCGCACGAAGCTGGCCACCGTGTCCAGGAAATGGGACGCGTAGCGGTCGGTCTGGAGACCGATCACGTCGCACGCGAGGAGGCCCTCGCAGATCGCGCGCCGGATCCCCTGCGGAATGACCTGCCACACGCTGTCGGGCGGCCAGGGGACGTGGGTGAAGTGGAGGATCGTGGCGTCCGGCCGTGCCTCCCGGATCACCGGCGCCGCGAGATAGAGGTGGTAGTCCTGGAGCAGCACGATCGGGCGCGGCTGGCGCCCGATCGCCTCCACCGTCGCCAGGGCGAGCGCGCGGTTGGCCGGCCGATACGCCGTCCGCCAGGCGTCGATCAGGTCGGCGTCGACATTGGGTCCGAACGGCAGCGCATACATCTGATGCTGGAGGAACCACAGGAACGGGTTGGAGACCACCTCGTAGTAGCGCTCGTAGACGTCGTCAGGGAGGCTGACGAGCCGCAGTCGCAGGTCCTGGCCGGGCATCGCCTGGTTCAGCAGCTCCATGGCCCGCCGGACGAAGCGTCGCTCGCCGTCGGGAAGCGCCCGCAGGCGGGACGAGGGCAGTCCGAGGAGTGACGCGGCAAGGGCGTCCTCCTCGGTGTCCGCGGCCGCGATCCAGGTGACCGGGGCGTGGCGTCCGAGCTCCGCGAGTGCGGTCACCAGTCCCCCGGAGGCACGCCGGCCGGCGACGCCCTCGGGGGCGGCTCGATCGCGGGCGAACGTGACCGGAGCCCGGTTCGAGACGACGTACAGGCGGCCACCGTCGCCGAGAAGGTCGGCCAGGAAGGCCGCGCGATCGAGAATCACGCCCGACCGCGGTGGATCGGGCATGCCAGCCGCCTACCCGATGGCCGCGGCCGCGTTCCGGATCGCGTCCAGGAGTGGGATCGGGAAGTTCGGCAACAGCCCGAACAGGATCGTGCCCACGGTGGCCGCAGCGAGGCCGGTCCAGATCAGGCGCCCATGACGCAGCGGCGGTGCTTCCGACGCCGGATCCCGCATGTACATGTAGACCACGACCCGGAGGTAGTAGAACGCCGCGGCCGCGGCGTTGAGGACGGTGATCACCGCCAGCACGCCGACCGCGCCACCGGCCTGGACCGCGGCCAGGATCACATAGGCCTTGGCGAAGAAGCCGGCGAGGGGCGGGATCCCCGTGAGCGAGAGCAGGAACAGCGTCATCAGGATGCCAAGCACCGGTTCCCGCCGGCCGAGTCCCGCGAACGTGTCCAGGTTGGAGGTCACGCCGGCGCGCTTCTGGAGCGCGGCGATGACGGCGAACGCGCCCAGGTTCATGAACGAATACGCCGCGCCGTAGTAGAGGAGGCCCTCGAGTCCCTCCATCCGCCCCGCCGCCCAGGCGGCTAGCCCGACCAGCATGTAGCCGGTGTGGGCGATCGAGCTGTAGGCGAGCATCCGCTTGACGTTGTTCTGGGTGAGCGCGACGAGGTTGCCCAGGGTCATCGTCAGCGCGGCGAGGACGACGATCACCGGCAGCCAGTCCACCCGGAGCTGCTCGGAGCCGAGCGCCTCCACGAACAACCGCAGGATCAGGGCGAACGCGCCCACCTTGGGCCCGACCGAGAGGTATCCGGTGACCGGGGTCGGCGAGCCCTGGTACGCGTCGGGAGTCCAGTAGTGGAACGGGACGGCCGCGATCTTGAACGCCACCCCGGCGGTGAGGAACGCGAGGCCCATCGCGAGGCCGGGTGACAACGCAGCGGCCCCCGACGCGATCTCCGCCAGTCGCTCGGCGACGCCGGCGATGCGGGTGGTCCCGGTGAGACCCCATACGAACGCGAGCCCGAACAGGAAGATCGCGCTGGAGAACGAGCCGAGCAGGAAGTACTTGATCGCACCCTCGGTGGAGTAGCCGTCGGACTTGTGGAAGCCGGCCAGCATGTAGCCGGGCAGGACCATGAGCTCGAGGGCCAGGAACAGGAGCAGCAGGTCGGCCGATGCCGCGAGGAGCATCGCGCCCGACATCGCGAACACGAGAACCACCGCGAATTCGGCGATCGGGAGACCGCGCGGCTCGAGGTAGTCTGGGGCGAACACGAGCGTCAGCGCGATGATCGCCACGAACAACAAGTCGAGGAACGTCGTCAGGGCGTCGACCGCATAGGCGCCGCCGAATGCCGTGGTCTCCGTTCGACCGACGGCGACCGTGATCGCGGCGGTCACGGCGAGCCCGATCAGCGCCGTCCCGAGAGCCACCGCCGAGCGTCGTGGGACGGCGATGTCCACGATCAGGACGACCGCCGCGGTGGCCACGGCCGCGATGAACGGCCCGATCGCGATCACGTCGGCGGAGAGCGTCACGCGGCCTCCGGGACGGGCTCGCGCGGCCACGCGATCGCCCACACGCGGAGCGCCACGGCACCCATGATCGCGGCCATCACGATGAGCACCGCCGGGGCCGGGATCGCGATCGCGGTCGCCGGCGCGACGTCGATGAGCAGCTCCTCGACCGACGGCTGGATGAGGTGGAGGAGGAGGCCCGGGAACACGCCCAGGATCACGACCAGGGCGCCCAGCGGGGCCAGCGTCAGGATCTCGACCGGGCTGATGTCGGTCAGATGATGGCCGAGGTTGTGGAGGAACTCCGAGAGCTCCCCGAACAGGACTCGCTGGAGCATCCACAGCAGGTAGGCCGCGGCCAGGATCATCACCAGGGCGGCGATCGCCGCGACGGCTGGGTTCGCGTCGAACGCTCCGACAAGGGTGAGGAACTCGCCGACGAACCCGGACAGTCCGGGCAGCCCGGCCGACGCGAACACGAAGAACCCGAGGATCGCCGCGTAGACGGGAAGCGGCGCGGACAGCCCGCCCATCTTCGCGATCGTGCGGTCGTGGGTTCGTTCGTAGATCACACCCACGAGCAGGAACAGCGCACCGGTGATCAGGCCGTGGTTCACCATCTGGAGGATGGCGCCCTGGATCCCCTGCTCGCGGAACACGAACAGGCCCAGGGTCACGAAGCCCATGTGACTGACGGAGCTGTACGCGACGAGCTTCTTGAGATCCGGCTGGACGAGGGCCACGATCGCGCCGTAGATGATCGCGATCAGTGACAGCGCAATGATCGCGGGCGCATAGGTCACCGCCGCGTCCGGGAACAGCGGCACGGCGAACCGGAAGAACCCGTAGCCACCCAGCTTGAGCAGGACGCCGGCAAGGATCACCGATCCCGCGGTCGGTGCCTCGACGTGCGCGTCCGGCAGCCACGTGTGGAACGGGAACATCGGGACCTTGATCGCGAACGCCAGGAAGAACGCTGCGAACGCGAACAGCTGGAGGCCGTCGGGGAACCCGGCCGTTGCGGCATGCGCCCGTAGCGCCTCGAAGTCGAACGCCCCGATCCACGAGCCGGCGTTGGCGTCCTGGAACGTGAACGCCGTGGCCAGGATCGCCACCAGCATCAGCAGCGATCCGACCAGGGTGTAGAGGACGAACTTGATCGTGGCGTAGATCCGGTTCGCCCCGCCCCAGATCCCGATGATCAGGTACATCGGGACCAGGACGACCTCCCAGAAGATGTAGAACAGGAACGTATCCAGCGCAACGAACACCCCGATCATGCCGACCTCGAGGACGAGGAACGAGACCATGTATTCCTTGACCCGAGTCTGGATCGGCCCGAAGGAGGCGAGGATGCTGATCCAGGTGAGCGTGGTGGTGAGCACCACCAGGACCAGCGACAGGCCGTCGATGCCGAGCTTGTACTGAATGCCGAACAGGGGGATCCAGTCGATCGCTTCGCCGAACTGGAAGCCGCTGCCCGAGCGATCGAAGCTGACCAGCAGCAGCAGGGAGAGCACCCACGCGACGAGCGCCGTGCCGAGCGCGACGGGCCGGGTCACCGAGATCGGGAGGATGGCGATCAGGATCGCGCCGGCCAGCGGCACGAACGTGACCAGGGTCAGGATCGGGAGGCTGTCGAGGCTCATCGGCTCACCGCCACGCCATCACCGTCCCGCGATCACGAGGTACGAGCCGGCCATCACGATCAGCCCGATCGCGATCCCCAGCGCGTAGTTCTGGACCCGCCCGGTCTGGACCCGCGCCAGACCGCTGCCGGAGCGGCGGGTGACGGCCCCGAGGCCATTGACGATGCCGTCCACGACCTGCTCGTCGAACCACTTGACGGCCATCGCGAAGCGACCACCGATCACGATGAACAGCAGGTGGTACAGATCGTCGAACCACCACTTGTTGAGCGACGCCCGGTAAAGGAACGGGGCGCGGCCGGTGAGCGAACGCACGGTCTCGGGGTCGGGAGCACGCCGGAACCCCGGCAGCTCGACGCCGAACAACCGCCACGCGGCGGCGATCCCGATCGCGGCGACGGCGACGCTCGCGCCGATCAGGGCTCCGTCGATCCCGAACAGCTGGTACTCCGCTTCCGCGTGACCGAGGGTGACCACGGCGTCTTCGAACACGGGCTCGAGCCAGCCGTGGATGACGCTGGCACCGAGCGGCAGCCCGAGCGCCAGCCCGAGCAGCACGGACGGCACGGCCAGGACCACGAGTGGCCCGACCATCACCCAGCTCGACTCGCGGATCCGCTCCCAGAGCCGCTCCGGACCCCTGAAGGTGCCCCAGAACGTGAGCCCCATGAGCCGGAACATGTAGAACGCGGTCATCACCGCGACAACGATCCCGATCGCCCACACCCACGGAAACCCGAGCTTGAACGCTTCGCCCAGGATCTCGTCCTTGCTGAAGAAGCCCGCCAGGGGCGGGATCCCCGAGATCGCCAGCGAGCCGATGAGCATCGTCCGGTAGGTCCACGGGATCTTGGCCGCCAGCCCACCCATGTTGCGCATGTCCTGTTCCTCGTGGACGGCGTGGATGACCGAGCCCGAGCCGAGGAACAGCAGGCCCTTGAAGAAGCCGTGGGTCATCAGGTGGAAGATCGCCGCGGTGAACGCCCCCACCCCGAGCGCGGCGAACATGTAGCCGAGCTGGCTGAGGGTGGAATAGGCGAGCACCCGCTTGATGTCGGTCTGCGTGAATGCGATCGATGCGGCCAGGATCGCGGTGAAGATCCCGATCGCCGCCACGACCACGAGGGCGGTCGGCGCAGCGGCGAACAGGTGGTTCGCGCGGGCGACGAGGTAAACGCCGGCATTGACCATCGTCGCGGCGTGGATGAGCGCGGAGACCGGGGTCGGACCCTCCATCGCGTCGGGGAGCCAGACGTGGAGCGGGAACTGGGCGCTCTTGCCCATCGCGCCCGCGAACACGAGCAGCGCGACGACGAGGAGCGGGATCGGGTTGGCGTCGCCCTGCTGGACGAGCTTCTCGATCGATTCCCGGATGTTGAGGGTGTGCTCGCCATCGACGGCGCCGCTGTTGACCCAGATCGCGGCGATCCCCAGCGCGAAGCCCACGTCGCCGACACGGTTGACGATGAACGCCTTCTTCGCCGCCAGCCGCGCGGAATCCTTGCGATACCAGAACCCGATCAGGAGATAGCTGCTGAGCCCGACGAGCTCCCACGCGACGAACACCACCAGCCACGAGTCGGCGAGGACCAGCAGCAGCATCGAGAACATGAACAGGTTGAGATAGGCGAAGAACCGCCAGTAGCCCGGGTCATGGCTCATGTAGCCGACGCTGTAGACGTGGACCAGCATGCCGACCGTGAGCACGACGATCAGGAGGCAGGCGGCCAGGCTGTCGACGAAGAACCCGGCCTCGACCACGAACTCGCCGGCGGGGATCCAGTCGAACAGCTTGACGCCGTAGCCGGTGTGGCCGAACGGCTCGGCACCGGCAAGGGCCAGACCGGCGATGATCATGCCGACCACCCAGGCAACGACGACCGCGCCCACCGGGATCATGCTCGCCGCGCTCCGGCCGTACCTGGACTGGATCCGGCGGCCGGCCACGGCCGTGAACACGAACCCGCCGAGGGGGAGCAGGACGACGAGCGGGATCAGGAGATCCATCGGGCTAGCGGCGCATCGCGTCGTACTCGTCGACGAGCGGTGTCTTCCGGTTGCGGTAGATCGCGATCACGATCGCCAGCCCGACCGTCGCCTCGGCCGCCGCCACGGCCATGACCATGATCGCGATCACCGAGCCGTCGATCGCCAGATCCGGCACGAACGAGCCGAACGCGATGATCGCGAGGTTGACGGCATTCAGCATGAGCTCGATCGACATCAGCATGCTGATCGCATTGCGCCGGGCGAGGAACCCGAACGTGCCGATCGCGAACAGGAGTCCCGAGAGGACGAGATAGGCGTCGAGCGAGCCGGCGAGCTGCATCAGCCGCTGGGCTCGTCGCGCTTGGCCAGGAACACACCCCCGATCACCGCCGCCAGCAGGAGCACGCTCACGACCTCGAACGGCAGCACGTAATCCCGGAACATCTGGACGGCGAGCTCGGCGGTCGGGGTCGGGTGGCGCGCGGTGTCTGTTCCGACCGCCCAGTCCGTCGCGCCCACGGCGAGCGCCACGATCACGGCCAGCACGATTGCGGCGATCGCCGCCGGGATTGCCTGTTCGTGGAACACGAGACGGGACGGCGCGTCCTTCGTCTGGGTGAGCATGATCGCGAACAGGACCAGGACACTGATCGCGCCGATGTAGACGAGAACCTGGGCCGCGGCGACGAGCGGCGCCTGGGCGAGGACGTACAGCCCGGCCAGGGCAAGGAAGCACACGATCATCGCCAGCCCGCAACGAATGATGTCGCGCATCGTGACGACCAGCAGGCCGGCCCCGAGGAGCACCCCGGCCAGGAGCAGGAACAGGCCGTCCTCCCAGTCCCGGAGGATGCCCAGGATCACGAGCAGGAACGGCGTGGTGCCCAGGCCGCCACCGACGACGAGGATCGCGAGGAGCGGAAGGAAGCCCACCCTCAGCCCGCGGCGTGACCGCCGCTCGACCCGGCATGAGCAGCGTGATCGTGGGTCCCGTGGGCATGGCCACCGTGGCCGGCATGGCCACCGTGGCCGGCATGGCCACCGTTGCCGGCCACCGACGCGGGGAGCACCGGCAGCAGCCGGGTCGGCTCGACGAGGCGACCCTCGGCCCGGGCACGAGCCGCCCAGTCGCGCTCGCGGCGGATGTAGGTGACCTCGGTCTCCTGCTCGACCGCCGAGATCGCCATCAGGTCGATCATCGGCTGCGAACGGCTGGTGTGGCTGAGCTCGAAGTCGGCGCCGTCCCGGAGGGCGTCGTAGGGGCAGGCGTCGACACAGATGCCGCACAGGATGCACCGGCTCTCGTCGACCTCGTACTTCTCGAGGACCCGCGGTTTGGGCATCAGGGCGCCGGTCGGGCAGGTCTCGGCGCATCGCCCGCAGGACACGCAGGGCGTGTCGTTGAGGCTCATGTCCAGCGGCGTGGTGACGAGGGTGTCGAAGCCGATGCGCATGAAGTCGTAGCACGCGGCACCCACGACTTCCGCGCACACCTGGGCGCAGCGGCCGCAGTCGATGCATCGGGACGGCTCACGCAGGATGAACGCGTGGCTGTCGTCGCGGATGTAGTCGTGGTTGGTCCCGGTGAACCGGTTCTCGGTCACGCTCCGGTAGCCCGCCCCCTGGTGGAACTGCGGCTCGAGCGTCGTGAGGGTGGTCCCGTATTCGATCCCCAACCGTCGCAGGTCGCAGTAGCCGATCGCCTCGCAGGTGCACTGGAGACAGCGGGTGGACTCCGCGATCGCCTCTTCGCGGGTGTACGGGATCTCGTATTCGAGATAGCTCTTGTTCCGGACCTCGGCGTCCATCGCCTTGAGCCGGTATCGCGGCTCCTTGACCTCGCTCGTGAACGGCACGATCGACAGGAACTCGGGCTGCGGCTCGGCCAGCTGCTGACGGGTCCGGATCACCGACAGGTCCTCGCCCTGGAGATAGGCGTCCACGGCATAGGCGGCGCGCCGGCCCTCCGCGATCGCCTGGACCACGGTCGCCGAACCGACCCGCACGTCGCCGGTGGCGAAGACGCCGGCTCGCCCGGTCTCGAACGTCACGGCGTCGGCGGTGAGGCGGCCCTGGCGCGTCTTCGCGAGGCCGTCGTTGCCGGGCGCCTCGAGCCAGTCCAGCTCCGGACCCTGGCCGATCGCCAGCAGCACCCGGTCGCACGGGACCGTGAACTCGGTGCCTGGTGCGGGCTCCGGCCGGCGACGACCCGAGGCATCCGGCTCGCCGAGCTGCATCCGGATGAACTCCACGCCGGTCACGTTGCCCTTCGCGTCCGTGATGACGCGGGTTGGCCCGGCCTGGAAGATCGTCGTCACGCCTTCCTCGATCGCCTCGTGGACCTCGTTCGCGGCCGGCATGTCCTTCATGTCGCGGCGATAGACGAGCGTCACATCCGCGGCGCCCTGGCGAACCGAGGTGCGGGAGCAGTCCATCGAGGTGAAGCCGCCGCCGATGACGACGACCCGCTTCCCGACGTGGTCGGGATACGGCAACCCGAGGGTTGCCGTTCGCAGGTACTCGAGGCCGTCGAGGACTTCGGCCGCATCCTCGCCGGGGATGCCCAGCTTGTTCGTGTCGTAGCAGCCGATCGCCACCACGACCGAGTCGTAGCCCTGGTTCTGGAGGTCGTCGAGGGTGAAGTCCCGTCCCAGGCCCTGGTTGACCTCGAGCTTCCCGCCCAGTCGCCACACCGATTCGTACTCGGCCTCCAGCACCTCGATCTTGGGCAGCCGGTACTGGGGAATGCCGTAGCGATGCATCCCGCCCGCGGCCGGGTCACGCTCGAACACGGTGACGTCGTGACCGGCGATGAGCAGGTAGTACGCGGCCGCCATCCCGGCCGGTCCGGAGCCGATCACCGCCGCACGTCGCCCGGTCTTGGGCTTGACCTCGAACGGGACCGGGGGATCCTGGTCCTGGTCCAGCATCGCCCTGATGACCTGGTCGCCGGCGTAGCGATGGGAGTCCCGGATCGCGATCGCCTCGTCAACCTCGTCGCGCCGGCAGTGCTCCTCGCACGGTGCGGGGCAGACGCGACCGAGGATCGACGGGAACGGGATCGTGCGCTTGAAGATCCGGGTGGATTCGCGCCAGTCGGCCTCGGCGTTGGCCTTGAGGAAGCCCGGGATGTCGATGTGGCTCGGGCACTTGTTCTGGCATGGCGGCAGGCAGTACGCGTTGTGGTCGCTGAAGATCAGCTCCAGGTTCGTCCGGCGCAGACGCCGCATCTCCTCGGTCTGGGTGCGGACGACCATTCCCGCCTCCGCCGCCCGAGAGCACGAGATCGGCGGATGCTCCTCGCCCTCGACCTCGACCACGCACATCCGGCATGCGCCGAAGCCCGGCAGCTTGGGCTCGTAGCACAGGGTGGGGATCTCGATCCCGTTGTCGCGGCAGACCTCGAGGATCGTCTGGCCCTCGAGCCCCTCGACGACGCGCCCGTCGACCTCGATCCGGATCGGCGGCGTGGCCTGGGGCCGCTGCGGACTCTGGGTCGTGAGCAGCCGCTCCGCGAGCGTGTCCTCACCCGGCACGGGGACGAGCGGCCGATCGGGGGGTCGGGTCACGAGGTCGGTCATGGGCGGGTCATGTGGCCGCGGCGGCCGCGACGGAGATCGGCCGACAGACGCCGGCCGGGCACGAGCTGTGGAGGATGTGGGCGTCGAGCTCGGCGCGGAAATATCGTAGCCCGCTGGTGAACGGCAGGGTGGCCAGCCGCTCGTGGTCGCACAGGCCGGAGCCCACGATGTCCGCGGCGAGGTCGGCGAGCAGGACGGGGTCGTCGGGGCGTGGTCGACCCTCTGCGATCCGGTCGCCGATCTCGAGCAGGCGCCGGGTCCCGATCCGGCACGGGATCGTCTTGCCGCAAGCCTCGTCGGCGCAGAACCGGGTCAGCAACCGGGCGAGGTCCACGACGCATGCCCGGTCGTCCGCGGCGACCACCGATCCGGATCCGACATGGGCGCCGGCCGCCCGGAGCGGCCCGAAGTCGTAGGCGGTGTCGAGCACCTCCGGTGGCAGGATCCCGCCCGACGGGCCGCCGACGAGCACGGCCTTCAACGTGCGCCCGGCCGTCGGGCGCCCGGCCAGGCGGACGACCTCGCGGAGCGGCGTGCCCAGTGGGACCTCCGCCACGCCGTCACCCGCGGATCCACGGATCGTCACCAGGATCGTCCCCGGGCTGTCGGCCGATCCGGATTCCCGGAACGCGTCCGGTCCCTTGCGCAGGATCCAGGCGGCCGCCGCCAGGGTCTGCACGTTCTGGACGATCGTGGGCAGGTCCGAGAGGCCGCTCACCGCGGGGTGCGGCGGCCGTTGCTCGGGCTGTCCGCGGCGGCCCTCGAGCGCCTTGAGCAGGACCGTCTCCTCGCCCAGCATGTACGCCCCCTGGACAGTCCGAAGGGAGATCGCGATCGACTGACCGGAGCCAAGGGCATCGGGTCCGACGTGGCCGGCGGCGGTCGCCTCGGTGATCGCGCGGGTGAGGCTCGCGATCGCGGCCGTGGCCTCGGCTCGGACCGCGACGATCGCCTCGCCGGCGCCGACCGCGAACGCGGCGATGGCCGCGCCTTCGATCACGGCGTACGGGTCGCGCTCCATGAGCTCGAGGTCGCCGCGCGCCGCCGGATCGGCCGAGTACCCGTTGGCGACCACGTATCGACGTGGTGCGTCCGTCGTCGCGCAGGCTCGCCACTTGTCGCCGGTCGGGAAGCCCGAGCCGCCGCGTCCACGAAGGCCGGATGCGGCCACCAGGGCGATCGTGCCGGCGGAGCCGAGGTCGCGGACGGCGCGGCGTAGCCCCTCGAAGGCTCCGGCGCGGGCCGCCTTCTTCAGCCTCAACGGCTCGGCCGCGCCGCCATCGCCGGAGACGACGCGCTCCAGGAGGATGCTCGGCCAGCCGGCGGGCGCCTGCAGCAGCGTCGTCATCGGCTCAGTCGGGCTTCCTGCTGCCCTTCGCCGGACGACCGGCGCCGAGCGCAGCGGCCAGGCCGTCGACATACGTGGCCTCTGCCGTCCGACGCGCCGAGGACGGCGCGCCCACGGCAACCGCCGGCGGCTCGAAGCTCAGGTTGCGGTAGTACGAGGCGGTGCCATAGAGCATCGCGTACCAGGCACCGGTCCGGAAGCTGATCCGCTTGAGCACGGCCACGGGCAGATGGCCGTAGGCGGCCTGGACCGCGGTCAGGATCTCGAGCATCCGCGCGGGGTCGTGGTCGTGTTCCGCGAGGATCGCGTCCACCGGGTCCATGTCGGTTGGCGCGAAGTGGTCGAACCGCCGGTCAGGGACCGTCCGGCCGGAGCGTCGCAGGGCGGACTCGTCCCGCCGCTCGCCATACGTCTCGGGCGGGCCCCAGTGGACGTGATAGCGCCCACGCGTGTCCAGCCCGCCCATGTCGATGCATTCGATCGGGCATGCCTGCGCGCACTGGAAGCAGGTCTCGCACTTCAGCGTCCCGTATTCGTCGTACAGGAGCTGCAACCGACCCCGGAACTTCGTGGCGACGTTCGCCGCCACCTCTGGGTACTTGATCGTGACCTTGGGTTCGAAGAATCGGCGCAGGGTGAGGCTCATTCCACGAATGAGCCCGAGGCCGGGGATGAAGCTCATCGGCGGGTTCCGGTCACCGCCCGACGACCACGACGGCCGCAGCGGTCACGAACAGGTTGAGCAGCGAGGCGGGGAGCAACCACTTCCAGGCGAAGCCCATGAGCTGGTCGATCCGCACCCGGGGCAGGGTACCCCGCATCCAGACGAAGACGAACACGAACGCGTACGTCTTGCCCAGGAACCACAGCAGACCCGCCACCCAGTCGAGGGCCACGTAGCCCAGCGCGAGCACCGCCCCACCGGCGACGACGTTGAACACCAGGAACCCCGCGATCAGCGCCACCCAGCCCTTGATCCGGGACGAAGCCATCCAGAACACGGCCCCGAAGACGAGGGTTCCGATCAACGGAACCAGGGCGATCAGGAACAGGAGCCCGATCCCGAGTCCGGCCGGGTCCAGCGCAAGGTCGATGTGCGGGAACGGGAACGGGGCATTCCAGCCGCCGAAGAACAGCGCGACCGTCAGCGCGGAGATGACGAACAGGTTCACGTACTCGGCGAAGAAGAAGAACCCGAAGCGCATCCCCGAGTACTCGGTGGCGAAGCCGGCAACGATCTCCGAGTCCGCCTCGGTCAGGTCGAACGGCGCGCGATTCGCCTCGGCAGTGGCGGCGATGAAGAAGATCACGAAGCCCAGCGGCTGTTGCCACACGTACCAGTCGGTGAACCAGCCCTGCTGGTTGAGCACGATCTGGTTGAGGCTCATCGTCCCGGCCAGGATCAGCAGGCCGACCACCGACAGGGTCAGCGGGATCTCGTAGCTCACGATCTGGGCTGCGGAGCGCAGGCCGCCCAGCAACGAGTACTTGTTGAAGCTCGACCAGCCGCCCATCAGCAGCCCGACCACCGTCAGGCCGCCCATCGCGAAGAAGTACAGGATCGCGATGTTGAAGTCCTGCCCGAACAGCCCGGGTGCGAACGGCAGCACGACCGCACTCATGATCGTGGACAGGAACACCACCACCGGCGCCCAGGTGAACACGATCCGGTCGGAGCCGGTGGGCGAGAAGTCCTCCTTCATCAGCACCTTGAGCCCGTGGACCGTGGACAGCAGGGTCCCCCACGGCCCCACCCGGTCGGGGCCGATCCGCAGGTTCATGAGGGCGATGATCTTCATTTCCATGTAGATCACGATGAACGCCGTCGGTGGAGCGAGGAGGAGGATCACCGTCGCGGCGACCACGAACCGGACGATCTCGATCTGCGCCGCGAGGATGTCCAGGATGTGCTGGCCGAACAGGGCAAGGACCAGGAGCAGCCCGACGCCCAGGACCAGCAAGAGGGGGACGACCGTGAACACGACCTTCCCGGGCAGGGTCAGCCGGTCCCACGCCCGCGTCATGGAGGTCACTTATCCACGCCGCCCATGATCGGATCGAGGGACGCCATCACGGCCATCGTGTCCGCGATCAGGTTGCCCGGCATCAGCAATCCCACCGACTGGAGGTGGATGAACGACGGGTCATGGATCCGGAGCCGGAAAGGCTGATCCGTCCCGTCGCTGATGGCGTAGGCCGCGTACTGCCCCCGCGGTCCCTCGATCGCGGCATACGCCCGGCCCGGCCGCGGGCGGAGGAGCCGTGGGAGCGTGGCCATGATCGGGCCGTCGGGCATCTGGTGGAGGCACTGGTCGATGATCCGGAGGCTCTGCTTGACCTCGTCCATCCGGAGCAGGTAGCGGGCGAGGCAGTCCCCCTCGCTGCGGGTCGGGATGTCGAAGTCGAGCTCCGGATACACGGAATAGGGGTGTGCGCGGCGGACGTCGAACGGCACGCCCGTCGCGCGCAGGTTGGGCCCGGTGGCGCACATCCGGAGCGCGGTCTCCGTGTCCATGACCCCGAGGCCGCGCGCGCGGCGGACGAAGATCTCGTTCTCATTGAGCAGCGTCTGGTTGGCCTCGATCTGGTTCGCGGCCTTGCTCATCCAGTCGCCCAGCCGGCTCATGAATTCGTGGTTGAGATCGCCGTTGACGCCACCGATCCGGAAGTAGTTGAACAGCATCCGCTGGCCGGTGAGCGCGGCCAGCATCTCCACGATCTCGTCGCGCTCGATGAACGACCACAGGATCGGGGTCAACCCACCGAGATCGAGGGCGAACCAGCCCATGAACAGGGCGTGGCTGGCGATCCGGTTGAGCTCGCCCGAGAGGACCCGGATGTACTCGGCACGCCTCGGGACTCCGACGTCGAGCAGCTTCTCGTAGGCCATCACCGGCGGCCACTCACAGAACAGGGAGCTGATGTACTCGAGCGGATCGACCTGGCTGATCGTCTGGTGGTAGTCCGCGTTCTCGCACAGCTTTTCCACGCCCCGGTGGAGATAGCCGAGGACCGGGTCCAGGTCGACGACCTTCTCGCCGTCGATCTTGAGCACCACCCGGAGCACGCCGTGGGTCGACGGATGCTGCGGTCCCATGTTGATCAGCATCTCGCCGTCGCGGAGGGTGTAGAACTCGGCCTCGCGCTCGGTCCGTGGCGGATACGGCGGGACCGGCTCGAACACGCCGATCTCCTCGTCCAGCAGGACGCGTGGATCGTCGGCGGACGGGCGGCCGGTGTGGGGATGGGCGGTCGAGGTCATGGCGCGCTCGCGGCTGTGATGGCGGATCGGGTCATGCGTCGGTCGTCCGGATGTGCTGCGCGACCTTCGCGTTGCGCGGCGCATGCGAACGCTCCATGTGGCGCACGCCGGCGCCCGGGGAGCGCGCCGCGTCGTCGGGCAGGAAGAAGTCCTTGCGCAGCGGGAAGCTCGTGTAATCGGGCGGCATGTAAATCCGTCGCAGGTCCCGATTGCCCTCGAACGTGATCCCGAACATGTCGTACGCCTCGCGCTCCATCCACTCCGCGCCCTTCCACAGGAAGGTGACCGAGGGGACGCGCGGGTCTTCGCGCGACAGTCCGTCGGCGATCACCCGGAGCCAGTCCGAGGTCGTGTCGCTCCAGAGGTGATAGACGACCTGCATTCGCTCGCCGGTGTCGACCCCGGCCAGGTCGGACAGCATGACAAACCGGAACTCGGGCTCGTCGTGGAGACTGCGCATCGTGTCGGTCACGTCGGCCGCCCCGATCCGCAGCTCGGTCTCGTCGTGCCGCTGGCGGATCGGCGCGGTCAGGCGATCCCCGAACCGCCGCTCCAGGCGGGCGCGAAGCGCTGTGTCCATGCGTCAGACGCCGGCCGGGACCGTGGGCCCGATCGAGCGGTCGGGCCAGTGGCCGCGACGATCGAGGATCAGCTGCTGGAGCTTCATCATCCCGTAGATCAGGCCCTCCGGACGGGGCGGGCAGCCGGGCACGTACACGTCGACCGGCATCACCCGGTCGATCCCCTCAACCGTCGAGTAGCTTCGCTTGTAGCGGCCGCCGGAGCACGTGCAGTCGCCCATCGCGACGCACCACTTCGGCTCCGGCATCTGCTCCCACAACCGGACCAGCGGCCCCGCCATCTTGGTGGTCAGGGTTCCGGCCACGATCAGGACGTCGGCCTGGCGGGGGCTCGCCCGGAACGGAAACATCCCCCAGCGGTCCATGTCGTTCTTGCTGGTCGCGGTGGACATCATCTCGATCGCGCAGCAGGCGAGACCCGAGAGCAGCGGCCACAGGCTGTTCGCCCGGATCAGGTCGAGCACGTAGTCGGCCTTGGTCGGGATCACCTCCAGCACGCCGGACCAGCGGGCGTCGTCGCGCCGGAAGGCCGGGTTCGTGTCGTGCTCCGCGAGGTGGGTGATGTCGGTCGGTCGGCCTCCCCCGTAGGCCAGCGGGTCGTCGGCCTGCCACAGGTTGTTCGCGACGACGATCGGTCGCGATACGTCGCGCTCCTCGGCCGTGACCAGCCCCGTGGGGGTGTTGCCGGATTGGTCGGAGCCCATCCCGGTCTCGTCGCTCGGCCCGGCGCCGATCCCGGCCGTCTCGGGCTTGTCGCGCTTCATCGCCACGTCAGCACTCCCTTGCGCCACGCATAGGCGAGGCCGAGCAGGAGGACGGCCACGAACACGAGCATGCTCACGAACAGGCCGACGGGGTCGAGGGCGGGGTTGCGGAACACGATCGCCCACAGGTAGATGAACACGACCTCGATGTCGAAGGCGACGAACAGCAGGGCGTAGATGTAGAACGACAGCCCGAACCGGCCGTGGGTGTCGCCATAGGTGTCGATGCCCGACTCGTAGGGAAGCCCCTTGTGGGCGTCGCCCCGATTGCGATGGGACAGCAGCCACGACGCGCCGATCGTGAGGAACGTGAACGACACGCCCGCGATGGCGAAGCCGACGACGTACCAGATCCCGGTCACACCGCTCCTCGCTCGCGTACCGGCACGGCCGGCGCGCGGCATCGATCTCGAATGATCGTGGGCAGACATGCACGCCAGGCAAGCGGCACGTCCCACTGGTCATTCTAGCGCGGGGTACCCCGCGCCGCGGTCGACACGAAGGCGCCGCGACGGGTCCACCTGGGGGTAGAGGACCCGACGCGGCGAGTGTGAGGCTGAGGGCCGAAGGCGGGGAGCGAACCGCGCCGAGCGCGCGTGCAGGATCGCGGCCCACTCCCCGTCGGGCACCGGGGTTTCATCCCGGGCGAGCGGAGGGTGCGGCCCGGCGGTGCCTCGGAGCAATAGGGCGTTCGCCGTAACGCGGCGGGTTCGGTGGCCGCTACGGGCTGTCCGCGAACCCAGCCAGGCCCGTGAGTGCGGCGCCCGCCGGAAGGTCCCTGCCGAAGGCCATCACGCGGAACCGTCCCGTGACGGCCGGATCGAGCATCCGTCCCAGAGCGGCCCTCGCCGCCAGGTAGTCCTGGAGCGTCGTCGCCGGATCGTCCTGCATCGAGCGCAGCAGCTCGCCCGCACCGAGCGCGGCGAGGAATTCCGCCTGGGTGGTGACACCGAGGTGATCGAGACCGGCGTCGGCTGCCGCCCGCTCGACGGCCGTCACGTCGACGTGTGCGGTCAGGTCCTGGCGACCGAGATGACCGTAGAGGTCGTCGTGGACGGTGTGGCGGAGATACGCGCGGAGCGTCCCCAGGGGACGGCGAGCCGGGTCGTAGAGCTCGGACGCAGCTGCCCCGTAGTCAACGGCGAGGAGGACGCCGCGGCGGAGTCCGCGCGCCGCCCGCGCCAGCCATGGATCGATCGCCAGGCAGACCTCGGCTCGTTGTCCGTCCCGGAGCTGGATCCCCTCGGCCTCGAGCCGAGCCGCGATCGCGTCGGTGGATGGCGCGGCCACCACGTCGTGGAACCCGCGATCCCCGGACCAGCCGACGAGCACCTCCCGGAGGACACCATCACTGGCCGTGACGCGATGGGTCGGGAGCGCGTCGAGCACCTCGTTCGCGAGGACGACGCCGACGACGGGCTCCTCGCCGGGCGGGCCAGTCTGGTCGCCGAAGCCGGCCGTCTCGAGGTGCTGCCCGAACGCGACTTCCCGCCGCGGCTCGATCTCGACCGGCTCCCAGCGCACGACGTCGAGGAGGGATGACCCGCTCCGGCGCAGGCCGTCGAGCGTGGCCGCGGCCAGCGCCCCGGCCCCCGCACCGTGCTCACGCACCACGAACCTCGGTGGACGCTCGAGCAGATCCCAGAGCTCGGCCAGTTGAACGGCAAGGGTCCAGCCGAAGATCGGATGAGATTCGGGGGCGGTGAGAAAGTCGCCGTCCCGGCCGGGACGCGGTTCGGCAGACCGGTAGTAGCCCCATTCCGGGTCGTAGAGCGCGAGCTCCATGAACCGGGCAAAGGTCATCGGGCCCCGGGCGGCGATCTCGGCCCTGATCCTCGCCACCAGCTGCGTCTCCTCGCCGACATCGCCCAGATCGGCGGCGCGGATCCTCCGGAGGCCTGGCGTCAGGTCCATCGCCGCAGGACCAGCCGCAGTCCGGGCCCGACCGTGGTGTGCCCGCCGAGGATGATCGGGATCGATGCGCCCGCGGCCGCCTCCGTCAACGCGCGGAGCCATGGGTCCCGGATCCGCTGCGGGAGGAGCAGGTCGGAGGCGAAGCGATCCTCCGGGGCGGGCCATGAACGTTCGTCGACGCCGAGGCGATGGGCGAGGAGGACGCGGGTGTCGACGATCGCGGCATCGCCCAGCTCGGCAACGACGGAGCCGATTGCCTCGGGCCCGTCCCGATCGAGGATCAGCCCGAGCACCGATCGTGGCGGTCGGGGGCGGCCCGTGCCGGGGGATGCGACCGCCAGCGGGCTCGACGCCCGCAGCCCGCGTTCCTCGACCAGCGCCCGGATCCTGGCGGCCGAGGTCCGCTCCAGCCAGCGGAGCGTGGAGGCGGACGTCCGCCCGGCAACAACGACCTCGGCCCGTCGATCCGCCGCGACTGCGGCGACGCGCCGAATCGTGTCACCGACGTGGGAGCCGTCGGGCGCGACGGGCTCGCCGCGTGCCCCCGTCAGGATCACGTCGAGCGGCGAATCCAGGTCGAGCTGGAGCCGCCACCGGCGGGCGAGGTCGTCCACGCGGTATCCGGCGACCTCATCGAGCCAGCGGGGGAGGGCGTTGTCGGACGGCAGGTCGGGGACGGCGCCCATCACCTCGGCGCGACCGACGGCGATGACATCCGCCGAGTAGCGGTTGTTGGCGAGCGCGATGCGATCCTCCAGCCCGGCGGTGGCGAGGAAGGGCCGAAGGTCGGAAGCTCGGGCCAGCGGCATGGCGCCCGAGCCCATCAGGACGAGCCCGCCGGCTCGCGGTGCCAGGGGCCGGACGCGCAACCCGAACGGTGTATCGTCGGCCGGCTGCTCGACGAGCCGCGTGTCATCGGCGCCGAGACGCCTGAACGCGGCCAGGTGGCGCTCCGCCAGCCGGTGGCGGGCGTCGGCGAGCAGGCAGGTCAGCGGTCCGGCCTCGGGCGGCGGCTGGGCATGGAGGATGCGGACGGCGACGGAGCCCATCGAGGCGAGGATAGCGACGAGATCGCGCGGCACCGGTCGTCGGCGCGTGCGTGCCTATGTCGGGCTCGGGGCCAACCTCGGCGAGGCCTCGGCCACCCTCGACGCCGCGGTGCGATCGCTGGCGGCGCTGCCGGGCGCCCGGCTGCGGGGCGTGTCCAGGCTCTATGCGACCGCACCTGTTGGCGTCACCGACCAGTCGGAGTTCCGGAACGCCGTGGTCGCCCTGGACGTCCCGGCCGGACCCGACCCCGCCACCGGAGCGATCGCCCTGCTCGTGGCCCTCAAGAACCTGGAACGAGCCTTCGGCCGGCGCCGACGCGAACGGTGGGGACCGCGCGAGCTCGACCTGGACCTGCTCGCGTTCGGCCGCGCCCGACTCTCCGTGGCGCGGCCACCCGAGGGCGTGTCACTCGATCCGGGCCACGCGGATCGGTTGCTCGTCGTACCCCATCCGGAGGCCCGACAACGCCTGTTCGTCCTTGCCCCGTGGGCGGATCTCGCGCCCCGCGTCAGCCCGCCGGGCTGGCACGAAACGGTCGAGACCGCGCGTCGACGCCAGGAACGGGCCGAGGGTCTCGACGCCGCGCGCCCGGTGGCCACCTGGGACCCGGCGCGAGGCTGGACCTAGAGGCGCACCGCCGGCGGCCGGTCGCGGTCGAACATGTGGACCGTGTCCACGAACCGGATCTGCTTCGTCTGGTAGGCCATCACCAGCGAGTGGGTCCGTGCACCGCCACCGAAGAACCGCACGCCCTCCAGCAGGTCGCCGGCGGTGACGCCGGTGGCCGCGAACACGAGCTGTTCCCCGGATGCCAGGTCCTCCGAACGATAGACCCGTGACTCATCGCCGTGACCCATCCGCGCGCCGCGCTCGCGTTCCTCGTCGCTGCGATACCGGAACCGGGCCTGGATCTCGCCACCCAGGCAGCGCATCGCGGCGGCGGTGATGACGCCCTCCGGGGCGCCGCCGATCCCCATCACGGCGTGGACGCCGGTGCCCGAGACCGCGCAGGAGATCGCCGCCGAGAGGTCGCCGTCGGAGATGAGCTTGATCCGCGCTCCGACGCCACGCAGCTCCGCGATCAGCGACTCGTGCCGGGGCCGGTCGAGGACGATGACCGTGATGTCGGCGATCTTCCGGCCGAGGGCCTCGGCAATCCGGCGGACGTTCTCGGTCGGCGTCTGGGTGATGTCCACCTGGCCGGCCGCCACCGGCCCCACGCACAGCTTCTCGAGATAGGTGTCCGGGGCGTTGACCAGGCCGCCCTTCTCCGAGGCTGCGATGACCGTGATCGCATTCGCCTGTCCGGTGGCCACCAGGTTCGTCCCCTCGAGCGGGTCGACGGCGATGTCGATCTCCTGGGCTCCCACGGGCCCGTCCTCGTTTGGTCGCCCAACGCGCTCACCGATGTAGAGCATCGGGGCCTGGTCCCGCTCGCCCTCGCCGATGACGATCGTGCCTTCCATCTCGAGCTCGTCCATCGCCGCGCGCATCGCCTCGGTGGCCGCCTTGTCGGCGGCGTCACGAGCCCCGCGACCCATGAGACGGGCAGAGGCGATCGCGGCCGCCTCGGTGACCCGGACCATCTCGAGCGCGAGCAGTTGTTCCATCGGTCCCCTAGCTACGGATTCGCTTCGCCGCCCCGCTCAGTGCCTGAAATGTCGGCGGCCGGTGAAGACCATCGCCAGGTGGTGTCGGTCGGCGACCTCGATCGCCATCTCGTCCCGGATCGAGCCACCCGGCTGGATGATCGCGGTCACCCCGGCACCGGCCGCCATCTGGATGCCGTCGGGAAACGGGAAGTAGGCGTCGGAGGCCATGACCGCGAGCTTGGCGCGGTCACCGGCCCGGCGGAGCGCGATCTCGACCGACACCTGGCGGCTGGCCTGCGCCGCGCCGATCCCGACCGTCGCCGCATTCCTGGCCAGCACGATCGCATTCGATCGGACGTGGCGGACGGCGCGCCAGGCGAACAGCAGGTCGTTGAGCTCGTCCAGGGTGGGCTTTCGCTTCGTGACCACCTGGAGCCGGACCCGGTCGAGCGCGAGGTCGTCGAGGCTCTCGACCATCACCCCCCCACCGACCCGCTTGAAGTCGAGATTGGCGATGCCGTAGTCGCGCATCCCCTCGGTGGGGTTGGGCGGCACGGCGAGGATTTCCAGACCGGCCTTCTGGCGCAGGATCCCGATCGCCGACTGGCTGAACGCGGGTGCGATCACGGCTTCGTAGCTGTTGGCTGCGATCTCGCGGGCCGTCGCGCCGTCCAGTTCGCGATTGACGGCGACGATCCCGCCGAACGACGCGACCGGATCGGTCTCGAGCGCCTTGCGATACGCCCCGACGAGCTCATCCGACGAGGCGATCCCCACGGGATCCGTGTGCTTGGCGATGACGACCGTGGGCGCCGCGTAGTCCGAGGCGATCCGATAGGCGGCGTCCAGGTCGAGCAGGTTGTTGAACGAAGGCATGCTGCCCTGGACGCGGGTCGCGTCGGCGACCGTCCCCGAGCGATGGGTGGTCTCGCGATAGAACGCCGCGCGCTGGTGAGGGTTCTCGCCGTACCGAAGGTCGTCGACCTTCTCCAGCACGACCGCGAGCCGGTGCGGGAACGTGTTCCCCGACAGCTGGTTCAGGTAGGCCGCGATCTCGGCGTGATACGCGGCCACCGCTCCGAACGCGTCGGCGGCGAGCTGGGCGCGGAGCTCTGCGGTCAGCTGGCCGTGCTCCTTGAGCTCTGCGACGACCCGCGGGTAATGGTCGGGAGAGGCCACCGCAGCCACCCCCGCCGCGTTCCGCGCCGCCGCCCCCAGGAGCGCAGCCCCGCCGACGTCGATCATCTCGATCGCCTCGTCGATCCCCAGGTGGCCCTTGCCGACCTCGGGCGCGAATGGCTTGACGTTGACGACCACGATATCGATGAGCCCGATCCCCTGATCGGCCAGCTCGTCGAGCTGCTCGCGGACGTCACGACGGGCGAGGATCCCCGCGTAGACGGCGGGATGGAACGTCTTGACCTGGCCGCCGACGAGGGGTGGCACGTTGGTCAGGTCGGAGACCGCGGAGACCTTGATGCCGTCGGCCGCGAGATGGTCGCGGGTGCCGTCGGTGGCAAAGATCTCGACTCCAAGGGCGAGGAGATCGCGGGCAAACGTCGAGATGCCGTCTCGGTTGGCCACCGATAGCAGGGCTCGCACCCGGGCGTTCCTCCCTCCCTGGGGTGGTCCGACGGCGCGCCGCGCCTCGCCGGCGACCCCGCGGCGACCGGCGTCCACGGTGCCGAGGATTCCGGGCGCCCCGACACCGCCTCGCGCGCCATCCTCGCGCGGTTCAGCCGAGTATAGCGTGGGCCATGGCATACTCGGCCGCGTGCATCTCCTGCCGTGGGAGTACCTGACCCAGCCGTTCCGTCCGCAGTTCTTTCCTGATCTGTTCACCCCCACCTGGGTGGCCGCGATCGGCCTGCTGATCGTCCTCGTCGTCCTGTACAACGTCCGCGGCCGCGCGCTCCACCGGCACGCTCCGTTCCTCGACCTGTGGGAATGGATGCTCTGGACGGGTCTGTCGACCTTCGGGCTCGTGCTCGTCGGCGCCGTGTTCGCGTTCGAGTTCTGGCTCCTCCTCCTGTTCGAGCTCATCGGTCTGGGCGTGCTCGTCTGGGTCCGATTCGTGAAGTTCCCACCCGAGCTGGCCGTCTATCAGCAGAAGCTGGCCAAGCAGCGCTACATCAGCCGCTCCCGTTTCTCGCGGCCCGAGGCCACGATCCGCCAGCGACCCACCCGGCGGAGCCGGCGGCGGCGATGAGCGGTCCGGCCGGCGGCCCGCGCCCGCGCTGACGGGCGATGCCGATCGAGGTCCTCCGCTTCGGCGTCGGTCACCGTCGACCCGACGGTCCGCCCGGCACAATCGGGATCAGCGGCCGGGTGATCCACGCCGATGCCCGGGGATCGATCTCCGAGCTCGCGTTCGCCCGTGACGGCCGGATCGAGCCGCACAGCAACCCGAACACCAGCTACTTCGTGGTCATCGAAGGCGGTGGCTGGGTGGCGGTCGGCGAGGAACACCTTCGCGTGGCCGCCGGCGAGGCCGTCGTCTGGCCGGCCGGCGAGATCCACGCGGCCTGGACGACGCATTCGGAGATGCGGGCGTTCGTGGTCGAGTTCGCCGGTGCCGACGACTCCGACATGCCGCAGATCGTGGCGGGTCGGGCACGGGCCCTGTCACCGGGCGCTGCGGCGGGGGTCGAGCGCGGCGAGGGCTCGCTGGCGCCGCACGGCGTCGACCCCGGGCGGATCGATCGGTCGGAGGGCGAGCCGCTCTAGCCCTGGCCCTCCACGTGACCCGAAGCCGCCCGGAAGGCAAGGGCCACGAGGCGCGCCCCGGCGTCCTCGTGACCTGCCGCGCGATCGGCCAGCCAGCCGGCGCGGCCGACCCTGGCCGGCATCGAGGCCGTTGCGCGCGCTCCCTCGTCTGCGGCCTGGGCGGCCAAGCGTGCCGCCGCCGCCACGCCGTCACCGGCATCGGCCGCCTGGCGGACGGCTTCGGCCGCCGGTCGGAGGGCGTCGAGCATCGTCCGATCGCCCGGCGCCACCTGACCCCGCTCGGCCAGGAAATCGGCGGCCGCGGCGAGATACACCCCCGATCTCGCGACGGGAGATCCATCCGGGTCCACGCGTGCCTTGGCGGCAGCGATGAGCGCGAATGCGACCAGCGTTCCCCCGGTCGAAGGCGCACGGCGCGCGATCTCGGTCCCGCAGCGGCGAAGGGCATCCGCCTCGGGCATCCCTTCGAGCGACGGTGCCAGGTCGAGTAGCGCCCGCGCCGCCGTGGACACCGTGAGCCCCAGGTCTCCGTCGCCCGCCACGCCGTCAAGCCGGTTCAGCTCATCGCGCCGCTCGAGGAGATCGGTCGCGATCGCTCGTACCAGCTCGACGAACGGCGCGGCCGTCATGCCTGGACGAAGAACGGAGTCTCCGCGGGCGCGTCGAGCAGGGAGCGCAGCTCGTCGTCGAGGCGGATGAGGGTCAGGGAGGCACCGGCCATCTCGAGCGACGTCGCGTACTCGCCGACCCACACGCGATGCACGCGCAGGCCCTCGCCGTCGAGGATGCCGGCCACGGCGCGGTAGAGGATGTAGAGCTCCTCTTTCGGCGTCGCACCCAGGCCGTTCACGAGCACGCCGACCTCGTCGCCGCGGCCGTACGGAAGGTCGGCGAGGATCGTTGACGTGAGCTCGTCGGCAATCTGGTCGGCGGTCTCGAGCGGGCCCCGCCGGACGCCCGGCTCGCCGTGGATGCCCATCCCGATCTCCATCTGCCCGATCGGCAGCTCGAATGTCGGCCTGCCTGCAGCCGGGATCGTGCACGGTGACAGGGCGACGCCCATGGTCCGCGTTCCCGCCGCGGCCCGCTGCGTCACGGCCACGACCTCATCGAGCGAGGCGCCGGCCGCCGCCGCCGCGCCCGCCACCTTGTACAGGAAGAAGATGCCGGCGATTCCTCGCCTCGTGCTCGCTCGATCGGGTGGGGCGGAGGCGACATCGTCCGCGCCGAGGATCGTCCGCACCTCGATCCCCTCGTCCGCGGCCAGCTCGGCGGCGAGATCGAAATTGAGCCGATCGCCGCCATAGTTGCCATAGAGGTAGAGCACGCCCTTGCCGCCGTTGATCGCGCGGGTCACGTCGAGCATGTCATCGCTCGATGGCGAGGCGAACACGTTCCCGATGGCCGCGCCGTCGATCAGCCCGCGCCCGACGTAGCCCATGAACACGGGCAGGTGGCCCGACCCGCCACCCGTGGCGATGCCGACCTTGCCGTCGACCGGCGCGTCGGCCCGGACGATCGCACGCGGCGATGGGCGTTGGAGCTGATCCGGATGCGCTGCAAGGATGCCGTCCAGCATCTCATCGACGAACGGCTCCGGGTCGTTGAGGATCTTCTGCATCGAGCCGCTGCCCCTCGCTCCCCCTGTCATTGCCCGCGGCGCATGCGCCGGCCTGGACGGGACTCACCCGGCGAGTATGGCTCCGAGCTGGCCGAGGATGCGGGCCGTCGCGCCCCACACCGCAGGGTGTTCGGCCGTCTCCATGAGCTGGTAGGCGCCATAGCGGACACGGCATCCGCGGACGTCGCGCTCGAAGGTCGTGATCGATGCCTCGGGCAGGAATGAATGAACCGGCGCCTCGATGACCCGGGCGACCTCGCGAGCATCCGGCCGCCAGGCCGGCAGCCGGTCAGCGAGGGCGACGATCGGGGTCACGAGGAAGTTGCTGACCGGGATCCAGAACGGCTCCAGCTGGCCCACGACCTGTAGACCGACGGTCGCGGGTTCGAGGCCGATCTCCTCGCCGGCTTCGCGCAGCGCCGTCGCGGCGAGATCGGCGTCACCGGGCTCCGCGGAGCCACCCGGAAACGAGATCTCGGCGGAGTGGTGACCTTCGTAGCTCGTCCGCTCGATGAGGACCACCCGTGCCTGTCCGGCCTCGTCCGGTGCCAGGAGCACGAGGACCGCTGCCGGGCGCGCCGAGGCCATGCCCTCGACGGGCGCCTTCCACGCCTTGCCGTCGAGCCGGACGGGGATGAGCGCCGCCGGTGGCGGTGGCAGCCGGTCGGGGAGGCGCGCCAGGCGGCCGGCGACGTCCGCGAACGCGAGGCCGTGGCTGGACCTCGCGCTCACCGGCGTCGGCCGCTCAATTGACGAGCTCGTCTCCATCGCGAGGCGAGGTGTCCGGGAGGTCGAGTGGAGAGCGTCGGCGGCCTGCGCCGGCGGCGGCCGGCTCCCGCTCCGCCGCGCCGACGCGCGCATCCCGGCGCGAGCGCGTATCCGCGACCACCGACTCGCTGTCGGTCGAGAACACGAGGGTCCCGGAGACGGGGTCGGCGTCGCCGATCACCCGGTCGCCGGGCTTGAACCGCCCCTCGAGCAGGGCCCGCGCGAACGGGTTCTCGACCAGGCGCTGGATCGTCCGCTTCAACGGCCGTGCCCCGAACGCAGGATCCGTGCCTTCGCGGACGATGACGGCTCGTGCGGCCGGGGTCAGGTCCAGCACCAGGTCCTGGGTCGCGAGCCGCCGCGCCAGGTCTGCGATGAGCAGTTCGACGATCGCGGCAAGGTCAGCATCGGTCAGCGCCCGGAACACGATCACCTCGTCGATCCGGTTGAGGAACTCCGGTCGGAACTGGAGCCGGAGGCTCTCCTGGATCCGCCGGGACATCTCCTCGTACGCGGCTTCCCCGCCGCCACTCGACTCGGCGATCGACTGCGAGCCCACGTTCGAGGTCATGATCAGGACGGTGTTCTTGAAATCGACGGTTCGTCCCTGGCTGTCGGTGAGCCGCCCGTCGTCGAGGACCTGGAGCAGGACGTTGAACACGTCCGGATGCGCCTTCTCGATCTCGTCCAGCAGCACGACCTGGTAGGGCCGCCTTCGGACCGCCTCGGTGAGCTGGCCGCCCTCCTCGTAGCCGACGTAGCCGGGCGGCGCACCCACGAGGCGCGACACGGAGAACTTCTCCATGTACTCGCTCATGTCGATCCGGACCATCGCCCCGTCGTCGTCGAACAGGAAGCCGGCCAGCGCCCGGGCCAGTTCGGTCTTGCCGACGCCGGTCGGACCGAGGAACAGGAACGACCCGATGGGCCGGCGTGGATCTTTGAGACCGGCACGCGCCCGGCGCACCGCGTCGGAGACGGCAGTGACCGCCTCGTCCTGGCCAACCACGCGCTCGTGGAGCCGCTCCTCCATGTGGACCAGCTTCTCCATCTCGCCTTCCATCAGCCGGGTGACCGGGATCCCGGTCCAGGCGGCCACGATCTCGGCGATCGCGTCGGCGGTGACTTCTTCCTTGAGCAGCGAGCCGGGCCCCTGGAGGGTCGTGAGCGCGGCTTCCTCCTGGGCGAGCTGGGCCTGGAGCTCCGGGAGCCGGCCGTACTTGAGCTGGGCTGCGGTGCCGTAGTCGGCCTCGCGCTCTGCCTGTTCGACCCGGACGGTGAGGCTCTCGAGCTCGGTCTTCGTGGTGCGGATCGCCGCGATCGCCGACTTCTCGGCCTCCCAGCGCTGCTTCATGCCGCCGGCCTCCTCCTCGAGGTCGGCCAGCTCCTTCTCGAGGGCCGCCAGCCGCGCCTTTGACGCGTCGTCGGTCTCCTTGCGCAGCGCTTCCCGTTCGATCTCGAGCTGGATCCGGCGCCGCTCGAGCTCGTCGAGCTCGACCGGCATCGAGTCGATCTCCATTCGCAGCCGAGAGGCAGCCTCGTCGACGAGGTCGATCGCCTTGTCGGGCAGGAAGCGCTCGCTGATGTAGCGATCCGATAGGGTGGCCGCGGCGACGAGCGCGGAATCGGTGATCCGAACACCGTGGTGGACCTCATAGCGCTCACGCAGGCCGCGCAGGATCGAGATCGTCTCCTCCACGCTGGGCTGGTCGACGAGCACAGGCTGGAAGCGTCGCTCGAGCGCCGCGTCCTTCTCGATGTGCTTGCGGAATTCGTCGAGGGTCGTGGCGCCGATCGTGTGCAGCTCGCCGCGCGCAAGCATCGGCTTCAACAGGTTCGACGCATCCATCGCACCTTCGGCCGCACCTGCTCCCACCACGGTGTGGAGCTCGTCGATGAACAGCACGACCTGGCCCTCGGAGTCCTTGATCTCCTTGAGCACGGCCTTCAGCCGCTCCTCGAATTCGCCACGGAACTTCGCCCCGGCGATGACCGCGCCCAGGTCCAGGGCCACGACCCGCTTGTCCTTCAGCCCCTCGGGGACGTCGCCGCGGACAATCCGCTGGGCGAGGCCCTCGACGATCGCGGTCTTGCCCACGCCGGGCTCGCCGATCAGGACAGGGTTGTTCTTCGTTCGCCGGCTGAGCACCTGGATCACTCGCCGGATCTCGTCGTCCCGCCCCACGACCGGATCCAGCCTGCCAGCGCGCGCCTCGGCGGTGAGGTCACGCCCGTACTTCTCGAGTGCCTGGTAGGTCGATTCCGGGTTCGGGGAGGTGACGCGCTGCCCACCCCGGACACCCTGGAGTGCGTTCAGGACCGCTTCACGGCTCGCTCCATGGGTCTCGAGGAGATGCTGCCCCTCGCCGCCGACCTCCTGGATGCCGAGCAGGAGATGCTCGGTCGAGACGTACTCGTCGCCCAGCCGGCGGGCTTCCTCCTGGGCGCGATCGACCACGCGTCGCGCACGGGGATCGAGTCCGAGCTGTCCGCCTTCGATCCGGGCTCGGCGGCTCAGGGCCGCAGCGACCTCGCCGCGAAGCGCCGGCAGGTCGACACCCAGCCGACGAAGGGTCTCGGCCGGCACGCCCTCGTCGTCCTCGAGCAGGGCGGCGAGGAGATGCTCGGCGTCGAGGACCGGGCTATGGAGGTTCTCCGCCAGCTTCTGGGCGGCGACGACCGCATCGGCGGCCTTCTGGGTGAAGCGATCGAGTTGCATGTCCCGTCTTCTTTCGCGTCTTGGAATGGCGTGTGTCAGTTGGCGGTCTTGGCGGAGGTCCGCGCTGTCCGTGGATCCGGCTGATCGACGAGCTCGAACAGCTGCTCGGCGGCTGCCTGCGCCTTGCCGCTGAGCCCGCTCGGCAGGACCACTCGCGTCTTCACATAGAGGTCGCCCGAACCGTCCCCCCGGAATCGCGGCATCCCCTGGCCGCGAAGCCGGAACGTGCGTCCGTTCTGGGTCTCGGGCGGGATCGTCAGGAGCACGCGTCCCTTGAGCGTCGTCACCGGGACGTCGGCGCCCAGGAGCGCTTCGCGAAGTGTGATCGGCAGGTCCCGTTCCAGGTCCGGGCCCTTGCGCCGGAAGACGGCGTGGGGTCGGACCCTTGGCACGACGACCAGGTCGCCTCCGCCCGGGCCCTTTCCGGACAGGCGGATCCTGGTGCCGGTATCCACGCCGCGGGGGATGGTGATCTCGAGTCGCTTGCCGTCGATCTCGATCAGCCGGGTGGTGCCGGTGAACGCTTCCTCGAGCGTCAGCTCGGCCGTTGCCTCCGCGTGCGATCGCCGTGTCGCTGTCGATCGAGGCCGGCTTCCGGCTGGATCGAGGCCGAGGCCCATTCCGGCCAGCATCTCCTCGAGCGTCGCTTCGGTCGCGGCGCCGCCACGCGCGCCGGCGGCGCGTCCGCCGGCCGACCGCGGGTCGCCCTGGGCGCCGCCACCGAATACCGTCCGGAAGAAGTCCGAGAACCCGGCCGCGTCTCCGCTGCTGTGGAACTCGTAACGCACATTGCCCGAGCGGCCGCCGCCGCCTGCCGGTTCGCCGGCCCAGGCGTAGCCGGCGAACGGCCCGCCCGGTCCGAACGGATCGGCATTCGGCCCGCCGGTGCGCTGGAACCGTTCCCAGTCGGCACCCAGGCTGTCGTAGCGCTTGCGCTTGTCCGGGTCGGACAGAACCGCATGCGCCTCGTTCACGTCCTTGAACCGCTTCTCGGCCGTCTTGTCGCCGGCGTTCCGGTCCGGGTGATGCTCGCGGGCGAGCTTCCGGAAGGCCTTCTTGATCTCAGCCTGTGACGCCGTCCTCGGAACGCCCAGCGTCTTGTAGTAGTCCCGGTATTCCATGGGTCCGAGTCATTGAACCGCCGCTCGGACGAGCCCAGGCCGAGGCGACGGGGAGCACCCGCGCGAGCGCACTTGGACGTGCGTGAGCGCGGGCGCGAATCCGTCAACGAAGGCCGGGGCCGTCCCAGCGGCGGCCATCAGACCACCACGGGCGGCTGTTCAGCCGGTGGGAAGTTGGTTCGGCGGACGCGTGACTCCGGCTCGGGCTTCGGCGTCGTATCGCCTTCGACGACCTTGGCCGGGGTGGTCGGCAGCGGCTTCGGCTTGCGCCGGAGCGCGTTGTCGAGCACTTGCTCCATCGAGTCCACGAGGACGAGCTTGATCTGCTTCCGGATCTCATCCGGGATGTCGCGCAGGTCCTTCTCGTTCTTCCGGGGCAGGATCACCGTCCCGGCGCCCGAGAGGTGCGCGGCGAGGATCTTCGACTTCAGGCCACCGATCGGGAGCACCCGGCCGCGAAGCGTGATCTCGCCCGTCATCGCCACGTCCTTGCGGACGGGGATGCCGGTCAGGGCACTGACCATCGCGGTCGCCATCGTGATCCCTGCCGACGGGCCGTCCTTGGGGATGGCCCCGGCGGGGACGTGGATGTGGAGCGTGTTGTGCTCGAACATGTCCCGGCTCACGCCCAGGTCGGCGGCATGGGCGCGGATCCAGGACAGGCCCGCGCGTGCGGACTCCTTCATCACGTCGCCCAGCTGGCCGGTGAGGATGAAGTCCTCCTTGCCGTCCATCCGGGTGACCTCGACGGCCACCACGTCGCCACCGACCTCGGTCACGACGAGACCGGTTGCGGCGCCCGTCTGGTCCTCTGCCTCGAGCTCGCCGTACTCCCAGCGCGGCGGTCCGAGGAACTCGACCAGCTTCTTGCGGTCGATCACGGTCTTGCGCTTGCGACCCTCCGCGACCGACCGGGCGACCTTGCGCATCAGGTTCGCGATCTCACGCTCGATGTTCCGGACGCCGGCCTCCTTCGTGTAGGCCTGGACGAGCTCGGTCATCGCCTCGTCGGTGATCTGGATGTGCTTGTCCTTGAGGCCGTGGTTCTCCATCTGCTTGGGGATGAGGAACCGCTTCCCGATCTCGATCTTCTCCTGCTGGGTATAGCCCGGCAGCTGGATGATCTCCATCCGGTCACGCAACGCGGCCGGGATGGGGTCGATCAGGTTGCCGGTCGCGATGAACAGCACCCTGGACAGGTCGAACGGCACCTCCAGGTAGTTGTCCTGGAAGGTGTTGTTCTGCTCGGGGTCGAGGACCTCCAGCAGTGCCGACGACGGGTCGCCCCGGAAGTCCATCCCGATCTTGTCGATCTCGTCGAGCATGAAGACCGGGTTGTTCGTGCC
>DATBLH010000041.1:0-1943 GCA_036555445.1 Candidatus Limnocylindrales bacterium | reverse complement strand
TCCAG
This sequence comes from Candidatus Limnocylindrales bacterium, assembly GCA_036555445.1. Lineage (GTDB taxonomy): Bacteria > Chloroflexota > Limnocylindria > Limnocylindrales > CSP1-4 > DATBLH01. The sequence goes on along the minus strand of DATBLH010000041.1, from coordinate 1,938 downwards.
CCGGACGCGGTTGGCCTTCGCGTTGAGCTCGGTGGCGGTCTCCGCAAATGGGTCGACATCCGCAGCAACGACCGAAGCAGCTCCGAGACGCGCGGCGACGATGGCCACCAGTCCGCTGCCCGTGCCGAAGTCGAGGACACGTTCACCCGCGACTGCATCCGGATGATCCGCGAGGTAGCGCGCGAGCGCCAGGCCTCCCGACCAAGCGAATGCCCAGAACGGGATCGGGGCCGCGTCCCATCCATCGTCGTCCTGCGTGGCCGACCAGACGGCCGCTGCGTCGTGCGCGAGGTGGAGCCGCACACCGGGGAGACCGTCGACCGGCTGCAGGTTCGTGTGACGCGTGATGAGCGCTCGTCGAAGCGAGACAGGCGGCGGTCCGTTGTGGCGCGACGCTGATGGCAAGGTCCCCAGAGCATGCCACTTCGGCGGTGGGCCTAGGCCCGGGGTGGCCCGATTCGGTGGTAGATGGACACGCGTCCGCGTCATAGCCTCCACGCGTGGACCGCTTCCCGCGTCGATTCGGCATGCCTGACGGCCTCGCCGTTGCCGGCCTGTCTGGCGGTGCGCTCGTGCTCGCCGGACTCGCGATCGCCGGACAGGACGGCTCGACCGGATCGTTGCCCACGCCGGTGGTCGACAGCGCGACTGCCATCGCGCTTGCGGTCGTCATCGGCTCGGCCGCCGTCCTGGTCCGCCGGCTGCGTCTGGCCACCGCCACCCTCGAGCGTACGACCCGGCAGGTTGAGGAGGCAGGCTCGCGCCTCCAGGTACTCGTCGAGCACGTCCCGGCCGCCGTCTACATCGACCTGGCCGACCCTGACGTGTCCGACGGCGGCCGCCTCGCCTACATGAGCCCCCAGATCCAGGGCATCCTCGGCTACCGACCGGACGAGTTCGTCGATGACCCGGAGCTCTGGCCGAGCCGGATCCATCCCGAGGACCGGGCTGCCGCGATCGAGGCCTACGAAGCCCACTGGCGGACCGGCGAGCCACTCCGCGCCGAGTACCGGATGCTCGCCCGGGACGGGTCCGAGGTCTGGGTCCGCGACGAGGCGTACGCGATGCCCGACGACACCCAGAGCGGACGACAGATGTCCCAGGGCCTGCTCATCGACACGACGGACCGAAAGCGGCTGGAATCGAAGCTAATCCACGACGCCCTCCACGACCCGTTGACCGGTCTGGCGAACCGGGTGCTGCTCCGCGATCACATCGAGCGGAACCTGGCCCGGCGGGGTCGAAATCCCGGCACGACCGCCCTGCTGTTCGTCGATCTCGACGACTTCAAGCGGATCAACGACTCATTCGGTCACGCGGCCGGCGACCAGATCCTGGCCCAGGTGGCCGACCGCCTCGTGGGTGCCGTTCGCGCGGTGGACGTCGTCGCCCGCCAGGGCGGTGACGAGTTCGCCGTCCTGCTCGCAGATGTTCCCGGCGAGGACGCCGCGATCGGGTCGGCGGAGCGGATCCTGCGCGAGCTGCGTCGACCGATCCAGCTCGGCGCCCGCACGATCATCCTCGGCGGATCGATCGGGATCGCCATCGCGAGCGACCCCGGGACCGAGGCCGACGACCTGCTCGTCCAGGCCGACGCCGCGATGTACGCCGCGAAGGCGAGCGGCAAGGGATGTCACGCGCTCTACGATCCGCGGATGCCGGTCCGCACCTGGACGGAGCTCGAAGCGACCGGTTGATCGCGGCGTCGACCGACGCCGGACCCGGGCCGGACGAGACCAGCCGAGCCGCCCGCTCGAGACGGATCGAACCTTCGGGTCCGGTTCGGACTCACGTGCCGGGCGGCTCAGCTCGCGGCCACGGGTTCCAGCCGGCGCCCGAGGTGCTCCCCGGTCAGCGATCCCGTTGCGTGGACGAGCTCTGCCGGGGGCCCCTCGAAGATCACCCGCCCGCCGTCGTGGCCCGCGCCCGGACCGAGGT
>DATBLH010000039.1:0-16125 GCA_036555445.1 Candidatus Limnocylindrales bacterium | reverse complement strand
GCACGCGAATCCTGTTCGCCGGTCACTATCTCGAACGAATCGGCGACCGGGTCACGAACATCGCGGAGGACGTCGTGTTCCTCGCCTCGGGCGAGGTCGAGGACCTCAACCCTTGACCAGTCAGCGGGCGCCGATCCGGGTGCTCGTCGTGTGCACTGGCAACTCGGCGCGCTCGATCATGGCCGAGGCGCTGCTCCGCCGACAGGGTGGCGATGAATTCGAGGTCCACTCCGCCGGCACCGAGCCGCGGGGCGTCCACCCGCTCACGATCCGGGTGCTCACGGAGGCCGGGATCGACCCGTCCTTCGCGCGCTCGACGTCGGTCGGCGAGTACCTGGGCCAGACGTTCGACTACGTGATCACCGTCTGCGACCGCGCCCGCGAGTCGTGCCCGGTCTTCCCCGGCGTCCACGAGACGATGCACTGGGGCTACGACGATCCGGCCGAGGCGACCGGCACCGAGGAGGAGCGCCTGGCGGTGTTCCGCCGGGTGTTCACGAGCATGGCCGAGCGGATCGGCCAGTTCGTCCTGCTCGCGCGTCGCGATCAGGAGCGAATCGCGGCCCACTGAACGGGCCGCGGTTGACAGCCGGACCGTCGCCGGGCACCGTCGTCCGATGGCCGAGCACCAGCAGCTCTATCTCCTCCGGCATGCGGATGCGGGCAATCCCGACACGTGGCAGGGGGATGACGCGGCGCGCCCGCTCTCCGCGAAGGGCCGGCGCCAGGCGGCCCGGCTCGGGGACCTGCTGGCCGGTGTTGGCTTCGAGCCCGACGCGTTCATCAGCTCGCCCAAGATCCGGGCAGCGGAGACGGCCGAGCTCGCCGCGGCGCCGCTGGCCCGGACGGTGACGCTGGACGACCGGCTGGCGTCCGGGGTCGACCTGTCGATCGTGGACGCGATCCTGCGCGACGCGGGGTCCGCCCGGCGAGTCGTCCTCGTCGGTCACGACCCGGACTTCAGCGACGTCCTGTCGGCCCTCGTCGGTGCCGAGATGGCGATGAAGAAGGGGGCCCTGGCGCGGATCGACCTCGTCGACGGCGTCCGTCCCGGCGGCGGTTCGCTGCGCTGGCTCCTGCCGCCCGACCTGGTCGCCGGGACGCGAGCGGGCTAGGCGGTCGCGACGGTCGACCGCCGCGGGCGGGACCTCGTCAGCTCCGACGCGGGGATGAGACCGCCGGACACGAGGCCGCCGGCGATCGAGGCCAGCCGGCCCGCGACGTCCGGCGCCAGGCGGTAGAGGATCTGGGTTCCCCGCCGCTCCGACGTCACGACGCCGGCCTCGCGCAGGATCCGCAGGTGGTGGGACACGGTGGGCTGACGGACGTCGCAGCACGACGTGAAGTCGCACGCACACACCTCCGGGAGGCTGGCGAGCTGGCGCACGATCGCCAGGCGGGCGGGATCCGCGAGCGCCTGGAGCAGGTTCACGTCCGGGTCGAGGCTGCGTTTCATTGACCGCATCCTATCGATGAGCGTCTATATTGACAACTGCCGATCAAGAAGCTTACATTGATCGGAGTCGATATTCGCCCGAGGAGCCGTCGTGAGCTACCACAACGCCTTCCAGGATCCGAACGCCGTTGCATGGATGATCGGCCGCCGCAATCCGGCCCTCGATCGTGACCTTGAGCATCGACGTGCGCTGGCCGAGGCGCGCGACCATTCGGAGAGCCCGACCGCGACGGTCCGACGAGCCATCCGCAGCCTGGATCCCCGACCGCAGGCCGAGTCCACGCCCGACTGCTGTCCGGCATGAGCGTAACCGCCGCCACGGACGGCGGGGCCCAGATCCACGATCACGTTCGCGCTCGCTACGCCGCAGCCGCGAAGGCGGCGACCGCTGGCCGGTCCGACTCGGCCGCCCGCGCGTCGTGTTGCGGACCCAGCGGTGAGATCGCATTCGGCGAGCTCCTCTACCCGGACACCGATCGGGCCGACCTCCCGAGCGCCGCGGTCCTCGCGAGCCTGGGCTGTGGCAATCCCACCGCCGTCGCCGACCTGCGTGAGGGCGAAACCGTGCTCGACCTCGGCTCCGGTGGCGGCATCGACGTCCTCCTGTCGGCCCGACGGGTCGGGCCCGCGGGCCGCGCGATCGGCCTGGACATGACCGACGAGATGCTGGAGCTGGCCCGACGCATCGCGGCCGAGGCGGGTGCCACGAATGTCGAGTTCGTCAAGGGCACGATCGAGTCGATCCCGCTCCCCGATGCGTCGGTCGACGTCGTCATCAGCAACTGTGTGATCAACCTCGCCGCCGACAAGGGCTCCGTCCTGCGCGAGATCGCGCGCGTCCTCCGGCCCGGTGGCCGGGTCGGGATCTCGGATGTCGTGGCCGACGACACGTTGACCCCATCCGACCGTGCCGAACGTGGGAGCTATGCCGGGTGCATCGCGGGAGCCCTGTCGTTCGCCGAATACCGACGCGGGCTCGAGGGCGTCGGCCTGACCGGCGTCGATGTCCGGCCCACCCACGCCGCCGCCGAGGGCCTCCACTCGGCCATCGTCCGCGCTCACAAACCACTCGATTGGAGCGCCGCTGCCATGCGATCTGTCGATCTGCCACGGCCCGATCTCACTGTCGTCGCGGCCGCGGGCTGCTGTACCGGGGATGACGACTGCACCTGCGTCTGCTGCTGAAACGTGGCCCGGGTCCTGCTCGTCCTCGCGGCGGCCGCGTGGGGGCTGGGTACGGTCATCAGCCGGCGCGCCGTGCTCGAGATCCCGGCGCTGGCGCTCCTCCTGATCCAGCTCGTGGCCAGCGTCGCCGTGCTGGCGGTCGTCCTGCGCTCTCGCGGGCTGCCGCTCCGGGATCCCTCGATCCCCCCGGTCCTGGGCCGGCTCGGAATCTTGAACCCGGGAATCGCCTATGGTCTGAGCCTGCTCGGCCTGGTCTCCATCTCAGCCAGCCTGTCGGTGCTGCTGTGGGCGATCGAGCCGATCGTGATCCTGCTCCTCGCAGGTTGGGCACTGCGAGAGCCGATCGGTGCCGGCCTGGTCGGCCTGTCCGGGCTGGCGGTTCTCGGCCTTGTCGTCATCGTCGGCGCGGACGGCTCGGGAACGCTCGTCGGCGTCGCCCTGACCCTCGCCGGCGTCGCCTGTTGCGCGGTGTACACGGTGGTCGCCAGGCGCTGGCTGGCCGAGACCGGGTCGACCCTCCAGGTGGTCCTGGTTCAACAGGGCTACGCACTCGCTGCCGCCGTGGTGTTCGTGCTCGCCGGTGCCGCGTCCGGGCTGGCGCAGCTGCCGGGGTCGATCAGCCCGGTCGCGTGGGCCAGCGCGATCGCGTCCGGCGTCCTGTATTACGGCGCCGCCTATGCGTTCTATCTCTCCGGCCTCCGCCGCGTCCCGGCGTCGGTGGCAGCCTCCTCGTTCTATCTCGTGCCCGCGTTCGGGGTCGCCGGCGGGATGCTCCTGCTCGGAGAGCGCCTCAGCCCCCAGCAGTGGCTGGGCGGTGCGCTGGTCGTGATCGTGGTCGCCGCGATCCTTCGCTCCTCGAGGGCGGCGTCGCCGGATGTCGCCGTGGCCGCTCAGGCCTCACGGCCGGCGGGCTCGTCCGTTCGAGCGTAGGTCGGGAACGGCAGCGCGATCGGATCCATCGAGTGCCGGCTCCGGCCGTGTTCGTCGAATCGATCGAGACCGAGCTCGGTGACGTCGCACACGTCCGTCTCACCGCGGAGGGCCAGATCGGCGGCCGCTCGGGCGACACCCGGACCCCACATCATCCCGTGGCCGGACGGGGTCGCGACGGTCAGCCCATCGATCGGTCGGCCATCGGGGGCCAGGCCAGGACCGATGATCGGCAGATGGTCCGAGACGTACTCGATCGTGGCCGCCCAGATCTTGCGGATCCCGAGCCCCTGGGTGGCCGGCACGAGGCGCGACAGCCGCGCCCGCATCCGCTCGTAGAACGCCCAGTCGATCGCCCGCGCCTCGCCCGGACCCTCGTCGGGGTTGCTCCACCCAAACAGGAGCCCGTCCTCCTCCAACCGCCAGTACAGGCCTCCCTCGATGTCGAACACCATCGGCTGGCTCTCGGCGAAGGCGGGGTGCGGCTCGCTGACGGCGACGGTGTGACGGACCATCCCCACCGGGATCCGGACACCGGCAGCCCGCCCGACCCCCTGGAGAGACGGGCCGCCCGTGAGCAGGACGCGATCGGTCTCGATCGGACCGGCGCTCGTGTCCACGCCCACCACCCGGCGATGTCCGTCGGCTCTCGTCTCCGTGCGGAGTCCGGTGAATGCGGTCCGCTCCCGCAGCTCCACCCCACCCGCCTGCATCGCGAGCGAGTAGGCGCGGACGTTCCGCGGCGGGTCGACACAGCCGTCGGTCTCCACGTACGTCGCGCCCCGAATCGCCGACGGCTCCAGGGTCCCGGACACGGCGGCGGCCTCGGCAGCTCCGAGCCACCGGGTGGGAAGCCCCGTTTCGCGTTGCATCGCGATCCGCTCGTGCGCAGCCGCCTCGTCGTCCGCGGTCTGGGCGAGGATCAGGTAGCCCAGCTCGCGAAACCCGGAATCGGTCCCCAGCAGATCCGGCTGGCGGTGGTAGAAGTCGATCGACCAACGACCGAGCGCCACCGTCGCCGGCGTGCCTCCCTGGGCCCGCACCACTCCCGCCGCGCGGGAGCTGGCACCAAGGCCGGCCAGCCCTCGCTCGAGCACGACCACCCGCTCGAGACCGTCGGAGCGGGCGAACCACGACGCCCAGCCACCGATCGTCCCGGCTCCCACGACCACGAGATCTGCCCGTTCCGTCACCGCTCACTCCCTCCCCGATCGCCGGTCCAGACCGCCGATGCACATCATGGCCCGTCCAGGGCCCGGGCCTCGACACACACCGCTGCGACGCCGAGTCTCGCGAGCCGGTCGAACGTCGGTCGCCGACGAACGGTGAACGCGGCGACCTGGAGCCCGGCGTCGCGCGCGAGGGCGATCGAGTGCTGGTCGATCACCCACCACGCCACCGAGACGCCGGTGCAGCCGAGGTCGACCGCCAGCTGCACGACGCCGGCGTTGAGCTCGTAGGAGTTGAGCCAGCATGGCCAGCCCGGCGCGAGCGCGTGCACGCGCCGGAGCGCCGAAGGATCGAACGAGGACACCACGGCCCGCGAGAGGTCCGGTCCGCGACCTCCCGCGAGCACGCTCACGATGCCGGGTCCCAGGTCCTCCTTGAGCTCGATGTCGATGAATGCCCGACGCGGGACCGCGGTCAGCGCCTCCGCGAGGCTCGGCACGCCGAGGTCGGCGAGGCGGGCGGGATCGAGGGCGTCGACGCGCTTCGACACCCCCTGGACGCGGGCCAGCGTCGCGTCATGGAGGAGCACCGGCGTCCCGTCGGCTGCGGCGCGAACGTCGAACTCCACGCCGTCGCAACCGGGGATGGACATCGCCGCAGCGAGGGCGGCGATCGTGTTCTCCGGGGCGCGTCGCCAGTCACCCCGATGAGCGATCCGCAGGGTCGTCATCCGCCGACGACGATCCTGGCAGCGACGCCCACGTGGTCCGACGGGTAGAGGGTGGCGTCGTCGGCGGCCGGTCGATCGAACACGAGACGCGCAGAGGCGACCGTGACCGCTCCGCGCACCCACACGTAGTCGAGGCAGCGGGGATCGCCGTCGGTGTCCATCGCCGGGGCCTGGAGCCCGGACGGCCAGGTCACCGCAGGGTCGGCGCCGTTCGCCTCGGCGTACGCGGATCGGAAGCCGGCCTCGCGCATCCGCGCATGCGTCGGCTCGCCAGGGTGAGCGTTGAAGTCGCCGACCACCACCTGGCCGTCGGCCGCCGGTCCGGCATCGAGCCAGCGCACGAGGGCTTCGGCCTGGCGGTCGCGCTCGGCGACGTCCGCGGGGACGTGGTGGAGGTGGGTGACCGCGATCGCCAGGCGCGGTCCAGCGGCGACACCGACCACGGAGCGATGGGCGGCACGATTGCGGCCGAGGTCGACGCGCTCGGGATCCGACGCCTCGAGGTCCTCGCGGATGAGGAGGCTGTTGCCATACTCGGGCCGCCCCGCCCAGCCCCGGAACGCTCGGTAGTGTCGCTGGCCGGCCGCCCCGATGATCCGGTCCTGCTGCATGACGTAGACCACTTCCTGGAGGCCGAGGACGTCGGGCTGCAGCGTCGCCATGTCGGCGAGGATCAGCGGCAGTCGCTCCGCCCAGCGGTCGACGAGGTTCAGGATGTTGAGGGTGGCGACCTGGAGGTCGAGGAATGACACGTCAGTCGATCGCTTCGGCTGCAAGTGGCAACGCGAACGAGAACCGCGAGCCCTGGCCCTCCTCGGACTCGACCCAGATGCGACCACCGTGTCCCTCCACGATGTGCCGGGCGATCGCCAGCCCGAGCCCTGTCCCGCCGCCCCGGACCCGGGCTCGATCGACCTTGTAGAAGCGCTCGAAGATCCGCGGCAGGGCCGCTCGTGGGATCCCCACGCCGTGATCCTCGACCGACGCCACCAGCTCCGGTCCGGAGCGGACGACGCCGACGACCACCTCGCCGCCACCGGGGCTGAATTTGACGGCGTTGTGGACGAGGTTCACGAATACCTGGCCCAGCCGATCGTCGTCGCCACGAACGGGTGGCATTCGCTCGGCCGGGATCTCGACCCTGAGCCGGACGCCCTGGCGATCCGCGAACAGCCGGAGCCGCTCCGCGGACGACGCCGCCACCCTGCCCAGGTCGACGTCATCGAGGAGGACGAGCGAGCCACCACCCTCGATCCGTGACAGCTCGAGCAGCTCGTTCACCATCTGGACCAGGTGCCCTGTCTCCACCTCGATCTTCCCGATCCGGTCGCGCATCCGTTCCGGGACCCCTCCGGGGACCGCATCCGCATCCCGGACGAGCGTCTCCGCGAGGAGGCTGATCGTGCTCAACGGCGTTCGAAGCTCGTGCGAGATGTTGTCGATGAACTCGGCCCGGATCTGCTGCAGGCGGCGAAGCTCGGTGACGTTCTCCAGGACCACCCATATCCCGCGCACGGGACTGCGTCGGGCACGGACGGTGACCATCCGGCCGTCGCCGCCAGGGATCCGGACGTCATCGGTCGCAGATCCTTCCTCACGTGCCTGCACGGCGATCGCCTCGATCCGGCCATCGACGAACGCCTCGATCGGCGTGCGCCCGACCATCGATCCGGGTGCCCGATCGAGGAACACATGGGCGGCGGCATTGGCCAGGTCCACCCGGCCCCGATCGTCGAGATGGACGATGCCGACGCCGATCAGCTCGGCCAGGTAGGCGAGGTCCTGCTGGAGCTGAGCGTGCTGCCACTCGGCGTCCTCGGCGCGGAGCACCTGGCCGCGCACCGCGGCCACCACGTCGGAGCCTTCGGGGACGCCACTCTGATCGCGGATCGCGCCGATCGTGCGCCCGCGGGCAAGGGCAACCCCGATCGCGATCGCCAGCAATACGGCCTGGATTCCCACGAACCCGAGCACCAGCCAGTCCACGCCGCGAGCATCGCACACGCACGGGGAGGCGCGCCGCAGCCGGGACGCCGCGGCGACGGGACGCCCAGGAAGTCCCCGCGTGTACTCTTGGCGCAGAAAGCGGCGATACCGCGCAGCCCGCGAGCGCTGGCTGCCCGGGTCCGAGACGCCGTTGCCGGGAGGTCCGCGTGCGGCTACGCCTGATTCCTCGCGAGGAGCGCTTCTACGACCTGTTCGTGGAAGATGCCGCCAACGTCCTGGGTGCCGCCCGGCTCCTGGAGGCGATGCTTCGGACGTACGACGTCATCGAACGTCGAGCGGGCGAGATCCGGGACGCCGAGCACCGCGGTGACGAGATCAGCCACGACATCGGCCATCGTCTCGAGGCGACGTTCGTCACCCCATTCGACCGCGAGGACATCCATGCGCTGATCAGCGCCCTCGACGACGTTCTCGACTACGTCGAGGAGATTGCCGACACGTTCGTCCTGTATCGGATCGAGGCACCGACCGCGATCGCCGTCGAGCAGGCCTCGATCATCGTCAAGCAATGCGAGCAGCTCCACGAGGCGCTCCTTCACCTCAGGACCTATCGCGGGCTGGACAAGTATTGGATCGAGGTCCACCGGCTCGAGAACGAGGGCGACCGGGTGGCCCGCGCTGCGATCGCCGGGCTGTTCGAGAACGAGTCGGACCCGATCGCGCTCGTGAAGTGGAACAAGATCTACGACGTCCTCGAGGCGGCGATTGACAAGTGCGAGGACGTCGCCAACATCATCGAGCGAATCACGATCAAGCACGCCTGACGGCGCGATCGCCTTGCCGGTTCAGGCACGGCGGACGCTGGGGTCGATGCGCTCGCCGTGTCGCCGGCCGGTCGCGGGGTCGCCGGTCGCGGCCACCCAGGGTCCGACCAGTTCCGCGAACTCGGCCGCGGTGAAGGCGTGCCGCAGCGCGACCGCGTGGGCGGCCCGTCCGATCAGGCGCCGCGTTCGATTCGCCTCGGCGCGGTCGAGGTCGAGGGTGGCGGTCCACACGGCCTCGGACGCATCCCGCTGTGCCAGCGTGGCCGACACGCGGAGTGCCTCGTCGTCCTCGGGGTCGAGCGAGCGCGGCCAGGGATCCGCCGGCACCCGCGAGCGACCGGAGGCACGAAGCATCGTCGCGATCTCGCCGGGTGTGAGGCGGCTCGTCCTGGCCACGAACCGTTCCACCGCCGGCGTGTTCGGCCCATAGCGCGGCTGGTCCACGGCCGCATCCCAGGCCCGCGTCAGCCGGTCGCGCACACGACCCCGGAAGGGCTCCGCGAGGTGCTCGTCGAGGAAGTCCGCCAGGACGAGCTCGTGGGCAACCGCAAGGATCGCGTCGCGGGTCGGCAGATCGGACCAGCGCTCGGGCGGCAGACGATCCCGCAACCGGACCTCGACCGCGCGAACCGCGGCCAGCCGCTCGGCCGACAGGAAGCGCTCGATGCTCGCGACGAACGCGATCGGTGGTGGCTGAGCGACGGACAGCCGGTCGAATTCCAGGTCGCTCAGCCGGGCCGCGCGGGCAACGAACCGCTCCAGCGCCTGCGCCGGATCCAGGGGCGGCCGGCGAACGACGGGCGGTTGCGATCCGCTCCCTTCCGGAGGTGCGGGCCAGGCACGCGCGGACGGCGCGCGGGATCGATCGGGATACCGTTCTCGGTCGTAGCGCGCGCGAAGGTCGGGGTCCGAGAGCCAGTCGTGGGCGACATTGATCCGCTTCGCCGTGTCCAGCCCGTCATTGCCGGCGACATCCGGATGATGGCGCTTGAGCAGCGCTCGCCAGGCGATCTCGATCGCCTCGAACGAGGCGTCGACCGGGATCTCCAGTCGAGCGTAGAGGTCGTCGGCCGGGAGCGGCGGACGGGGCGCCACCCGTGCATCCTATCGGCACCCGCCGGCTGGTCGCGGCGACTCCACGTCGAGTCGAGGCGAGGTCGTTGAGCGCTCATCCCGACCGATCGCGTCAGGCGGCGATCGTCTCCCCGGTCGTGAGGAGCGCCACCACGTCCTCGACCGAGCGGGTCTCGCGCTCTCCGGACTCGCGGTCGGTGACCTCAACCCCCCCTGCCGCGAGGGATCGTGGGCTGACCGTCAGGATGATGGGCATCCCGAGCAGCTCGGCGTCGGTGAACTTCACGCCGGGTGACTCGTCGCGATCGTCGTACAGGATCTCCCGTCCCGCGTCCAGGGCAACCTCGTGGAGGCGGTCGGCGACCTCGGTCACCCGGGCCTCGCGGGCACCTCCGATCGCCACCAGGTGGGCCGGATATGGCGCGACCTCGGCCGGCCAGATGATGCCCTTCTCGTCATGGTGGGCCTCCACGACGCACGCCACGTTCCGCCCCAGGCCGATCCCGTATGAGCCCATGACGACCGGGTGGCGCTCGCCGTCCTCGCCGAGGTAGAGGGCGCCCATCGGAACCGTGAAGTCCGTGCCCAGCTTGAAGATGTTGCCGACCTCGATCCCGCGTCGGAGCTTGACCGGCGAGCCGCAGCGAATGCACGCGTCGCCCTCGCGGGCATTCGTGAGGTCCACGACGACGTCGGGCGTGTAGTCGCGCGGGACGTTGACGTTCTTGACGTGCCAGCCGACGCGGTTCGCCCCCGCGACGAGGTTGGGCGAGCGCATGACCAGCTCGTCCACGACGATGACGGCGTCACGGACCCCGAGCGGTGAGCCATAGCCCGCCTCCATGCCGCGGGCCCTGATCTCGTCGACCTGCGCGGGTCGGAGCCCTCCGGTGGCCTTGACCGCGTTGACGAGCTTGGTCTCGTTGACCTCGTCGTCGCCGCGCACGATGGCAACCACGAACCGGCCGTCACCGGTGACGAAGAAGGCGGCCTTGGCGGTCCGGCTGGCCGGGACGTCGAGGAACTTCGCCAGCGCATCGATCGTGGTCGCGCCCGGCGTCTCGACGTCCTCCATCGGCAGCGGATCCTCGGCCGCCGGGTCTGGGCGACGGACCTCGGCGATCTGCTGGTTCTCGGCATAGCCACAGGCGTCGCACAGGACGAGCGTGTCCTCGCCGAACTCATTGAGGACCATGAACTCGTGGGCTCCCGTGCCGCCCATGATCCCTACGTCCGAGCCGACCGCGATCGCCTCGAGCCCGAGGCGTCGGAAGATCCGCTCGTACGCCTCGTAGTGGAGCTGATAGCTGTGGTCGAGACCGGCCTGGTCGAGATCGCAGCTGTAGGAGTCCTTCATCACGAACTCCCGGACCCGGATCAGCCCGCCACGCGATCGGGGTTCGTCGCGGAACTTCGTCTGGAAGTGATAGACGATCATCGGCAGCTGGCGGTAGCTCTTGACCAGGTCGCGCAGCAGCAACGCCACGACCTCCTCGTGGGTCATCGCGAGCACCATCTCCCGGTCGCTGCGGTCCTTGAAGCGGACCAGCTCCGGGCCGATCTTCTGGTAGCGGCCGCTCTCCTTCCACACCTCGGCCGGATGGACGACCGGCATCTCCATCTCCTGGCCGCCGATCCGGTTGATCTCCTCCCGGATCACCTGCTCCACCCGCTTCGTGACCCGGAATCCGAGCGGCAGCAGCGAGTACATCCCGGCGCCCAGCTGGCGCACGTAGCCCGCCCGCACGAGGAGGCGGTGCGACGGCATCTCGGCCTCCGACGGGTCGTCGCGGAGCGTGGCGAAGAACAGGTGGCTGAGGCGCATCGGCGAAGGATACCGGCGGGTCCGACCTGCTAGCCTTCCCGCCGTGCCCGATCAGCTGACGATCCTCCTCATCGTCGTCCTCGGGCTGGCCGTTCTGTTCGACTACATCAACGGCTTCCACGACACCGCGAACGCGATCGCGACGTCGGTCTCCACCCGGGCCCTACGCCCCGAGCACGCGATCCTGCTGTCGGCGACCGCCAACTTCGTCGGCGCCCTGACGGGCACCGCGGTGGCCAAGACGATCGCCTCCGGGCTGGCCACGCCGCCCGACGGTGCACCGGGTCAGGTGATCGTGGCGGCGGCCCTCGTGGGCGCAATCACCTGGAACCTGATCACGTGGCGGTTCGGGATCCCGAGCTCATCCAGCCACGCCCTGATCGGCGGTCTGCTGGGCGCCGTGATGTCCGCCTCCCTGGCGGTCAACGAAGCCGCCCTCACGGACGTCAACATCAGCGGCGTGGTCACCAAGGTGCTGATCCCGTTGGTCCTGTCGCCATTGATCGGGATCACGGTCGGGTTCCTGTTCATGGTCGCGCTGCTCAACGTGTTCCGCCGCGCCCATCCGGGCCGGATCAACGACCAGTTCCGGCGCCTCCAGGTCCTGTCCGCCTCGTACATGGCATTCAGCCACGGATCGAACGACGCCCAGAAGACGATGGGGATCATGACCCTCGCCCTGGTCGCCGGCGGCGTGATCGTGGTGCCCGAGGGCCAGGAGGCCGGCATCCCGATCTGGGTCATCCTTGCGGCCGCGACCGCGATCTCGCTGGGTACGGCGGCCGGTGGCTGGCGCATCATCCGGACCATGGGCCAGCGGGTCGTCAAGCTGGACCCGATCCACGGCTTCGCGGCCGAGACCACGGCCGCGACGATCATCTTCAGTGCGTCCCACTTCGGGGTGCCGGTCTCCACGACCCATGTGATCTCGAGCGCCATCCTGGGCGTCGGTGCCTCGGACCGGTTCTCCGCCGTCCGCTGGGGCGTGGCCGGCAACATCGTGACCGCTTGGGTCCTGACGATTCCCGCATCCGGCGCGGTGGCCGCGCTCTCGTTCCGGCTGCTGGACGTGATCCTCTAGTTCTCGGGGCAGGAATGATCGTCAGCCGCGAACACCGCTACGTGTTTGTCGAGGTGCCGCGGACGGGCTCGAGCTCGATCAGCCAGGAGCTCCGCGAGCTGTACGGCGGCGTCCGCGTGCTGACCAAGCATGCGACATACCCCGAGTTCGCCCGACAGGCGTCTGCCGACGAGCGGCGGTACTTCGTGTTCGCAGGCGTCCGCAACCCACTCGACGACATGGTGAGCCAGTACTTCAAGCTCAAGACCCATCATCGGAAGGTGTCGGGTCGCAAGAAGCGTCTCCATGGCCGGCGTCTCTACGCGTGGCTGGACGAACGAATGTCACGCTATCTCGAGCGTACGAACGCGGACTTCTCGACCTGGTTCCTCCGCTACAAGGTTCTTCCCTACGACAGTATCGCGAGCGTCTCTCGCAAGCGGTTCGACTACGTCATCCGCTTCGAAGAGCTGGCCGCGGACTTCGCGCATGCCCTGGAGCGGATCGGCCTGGAGGCCAGGCGTTCCCTCCCGAGCCACAACCCGACCTCGATGCGGGAACGGGACTTTGCGAGCTACTACACGCCCGCGGCCATCCAGCGGGCACGACGGGTCCTCGGCCCGCACATGGAACAGTGGGGATACTCGTTTCCCGGCGAGTGGAACCTTCAGCCGCCGTCGACGCTGCACCGGGCGGAATACCTCGCCCTGGGCATCCTGCGCCGCGCCTACTGGCGCACGTCCGCGTTCGGGCTCTAGGAACCGGCCTGCTTTGACGGCGTCGCGGACCGCCCGGCGTCACCCCGACCGGGCCGCACGGGCGGTCCGGCCACGGACAGGGGTCAGGACATCCCCGCCGTAGCCGAACTCGCGCATCGACCCCCGGCACCACAGACTGAACCACCAGCGCACAACGGGGTGCAACTCCTTCCGCCACCGACGGAGAGCTGTGCGGTCGAAGCCCTGGACCTCCTCGCGTCGCCGGAACGAAGAGTTGATCGTCGACTGGTCGAGCATGCCCGGGTTGTAGTCGATTCCCAGGAAACGGCACTCCTGACGGACAACGGTCGCTGGACGGGTGATCAGGTCCTCGAAGCGAACCATCAGGTACTGACCGGGGTAGCGCTGCTCATACCGGCGGTGGAGCCGCACATTCCGGTGCCAGGACACGATCATGCGCATGCTCGCGTACAGGTCGATGAGCAGGCCGAGTCCCGGCGTCCGCGCGCCCCGGTACCAGATGTCGAGATTCTGTCGCTTGCGCTTGTGCGACACGAACGCGGCGCGTGGATCGCGGAACGTGTGGATGACCTTCGCCCTTGGGAACCAGTCGAGGAGTTGTGGCACGGCGTAGACGTTGTCGGGCGTCTTCTCACCACAGATCCGTCGGCCCTGGCCGTGGAACAGGAGGGCAATCTCCAGGATCGCCCGATCGCTTCGGTCGGATGCCAGCAGCGCTTCGCGGAATGCCTCGCGCTCGACGTTCGCGGCGATCCAGCCCCAGAACGTGCCTGGCGGGAGGGCGTACACGTAATCCACGATCCGCGCGACGCCTTCGTCGCTGGCCGGATCGCCGACCTTCGCGATCCGGTCCCGAAAGCTCCGATTCGCCCAGAAGCGGATCCGAAATGGATCGACGAAGAAGTGCGATTCGGAACCCAGCGACACGTCGTCCGAGCGATTGAGAATCTGGCGCGCCAGCTCGGTGCCGGTTCTGGGCATGCCGACGACGAACAGGAAATCAGGAGGCACGGCTCGACTCATCCGCCGACAAGGATAGACGGGGGACAACGGTGTCTGTTGTCGGAGCCCGCTCTAGCGGCGGCCGGCCGGGACGGCCGCCGCGCCGGCGGCGAGGAGGTCCGTCCAGGCGGGTCGCGTGTGACCGTCACCCAGCTCGAGCCAGCGGAGGGCGTAGGCGACCCGCACGGCACTCTCGAGGCCACGCTCGTCGGTCAGCTCGGGGTCGCGGAGGATCGGGACGTGGAACGCCTCGCGGCCGAAGGACGCGGCGAGCATCGCCCGGGTCCGGATCGGTCGCAGGTGTGTTCGGACGAACTCGATTTCGCGACCGAAGGTCGCCTCCAGCCATCGTGGCGGACTTGGCGCGGTGGATCGGAGGCGCCCGACGATCCGGACCGCGTCCAGAGCGAGGATCCCGCGCGCGTCCACCGGTGGAACCGGCTCGGCAGGGCCGTCCGGGCGGAGGAGCGCTCCCGACGACCCGCCGCGCGGGAGTCGATCGAAGAAGGCGTCGAGCGTGCCCCCTGGTCCGCTGAGCCTGCCGTCGATCGACATGACCCAAGCCTCGGGCCGGTTCATGAACGGCAGTTCAACGCGCCGTCAACGTTGGACGCCCGTGCGGGCGCGTCAGCCGGCGGCCGGCCGCCGGAACACGTAGCCCACGCCTCGGACCGTGTGGATGAACACCGGGCTGCCGGGGTCCTCTTCGATCCGGCTGCGGAGCCAGTGGACGTGGACATCCACGGTCCTGGTCTCGCCCGCGTAGTCGTATCCCCAGACGTGCTCGAGGAGCTGGTCGCGAGTGAAGACCTGGCCCGGGTGCCTCAGGAGGAAGGCGAGGAGCTCGAACGCCTTCGGCTTCAGCGGTAGTGCTTCGCCGTCGCGCATCAGCCGGTGGCCGGCCAGGTCGACCTGGATCGAGCCCAGATCGACGACGGCCGGCGGCGCTTCGGCGGCCAGCGTCTCGCTCCGCCGGAACAGGGCACGCAGCCGCGCCGACAGCTCGCGCAGGCTGAACGGCTTGGTGACGTAGTCGTCGGCACCGAGCTCCAGGCCGACCACCTTGTCGAGCTCGGAGTCCTTGGCCGTGAGCATGACGATCGGCACCCCGGACTCCTGCCGGATGATCCGGGTGACCTCGATCCCCGACAGCTCCGGGAGCATCAGGTCGAGCAGGACCAGGTCCGGTCGTTCACTCCGGAAGCGGGTCAGCGCGTCCCGTCCGTCGGCGGCGACCACCACGCGATAGCCCTCCGACTCGAGGGCTTCCGCCAGCGTTTCCCGGAGCGTCGGTTCGTCCTCGACCACCAGGACCGTGCGTGCCATCGAGGTCGAGGATACGGACCCGCGTTAACACGCTGTGAACGCCGGTGCGCGTATGCCTCAGGCGGCCTCGAGGAGCTCGATCGCCCGATCCAGCCGATCGAGCGTTCGCTCGTACCCGAGCGCGACCAGCGTGTCGAACAGGGGCGGTGTCGCCGTACGCCCGGTCGTCGAGACGCGAATCGCCATGAACAGGTCTCCGGCCTTCCAGCCGTTGCGCTCGACGAGGGCCCGGAGCGGCGGCTCGAGCTCGTCGGCCTCGAAGCTGACCGGGCCGACCGCGGCGATCGTCTCTCGCGCCTCCCGAAGCCCGGTTGCAGTCGTCCGGGCGTCCCAGCGCTTGGGCACGAGGAGCGCCGGATCGAGCGGCACCTCCGCGACCCACAGGAAGCCGGCCAGATCCCCGATCGCGCCCAGGGTAGGGAGCCGCTCCTGGACGATCGGCAGCAGCGCGCGGAGCTCGTCGTCGCCCGGGACCTGGTCGATGCGCCCCGCCGCGCGCTCGCGCTCGAGGAACGGCCGTAGCCGATCGACCAGGTCGTCCGGAGCCAGGCGGCGGATCCACTGGCCATTGAGCCACTCGAGGCGCTCGCGATCGAAGACGGCGCCGCCACGCTGGATGTGCTCGATGTCGAAGCGCTGCTCGAGCTCGGACAGCGACAGGATCTCCTCTTCCGTCCCGGTCGACCAGCCGAGGAGCGCGAGGTAGTTGACGAGCGCTTCGCGGAGGAATCCCTGGTCAATGTAGTCCGCCAGTGCGGTCTGGCTCTTCCGCTTGCTCATCTTCGTGCGGTCGGGGTTGAGGATCAGCGGCAGGTGGGCGAACCGCGGCTCGGGGTGATCGAGTGCCCGGAACAGA
>DATBLH010000069.1:0-136519 GCA_036555445.1 Candidatus Limnocylindrales bacterium | reverse complement strand
GAGGGCTCCGGTCTCGCGGAGGGTCGCTTCGTACGCGAGCCATGCCCTGGTGGTCGGCCCTGCATCGCGATCGCGCGACACGGCTTCGGGCGTTGCCCCGAGGTCCAGCTTGAGACGCGAGAAGGCGGTGTCGAGTCGCAGCCGGGTGGCAGCATCCGCATCCGGAAACAGCCGGCGGACGACATCGTCCCGGTCGACGAGATCCTCGATCGCGACGCCGGCCTCCGCGAGGATCTCGCGCCCGAGCGCATGGAACGTGCGAACCCTGACGGCTCCGGACCCGACACCGAGGGGTGCGAGCGCTGCGGCCAGCCGCTCCGCCAGCTCCTCGGCCGCTCGCCGGTTGAACGCGATCCCGGTGATCGTGGACGGGTGGGTGCCACTCGCCACGAGCCACGCGACCCGAGCGACGAGGGTCGTCGTCTTCCCGGACCCGGCCGGTGCGATGCACAGCACCGGTCCCGGCGGCGCGGTCGCGGCGGCCCGCTGATCCGGGGCGAGGCGGTTCAAGCGGGCCTGCACGTCGGGATGGAGGGTCATCGAGCGAGGATGACCGTGGCAGCTCATCCGGCAATCTACCCAGGCGACCTGCCGGCAAGCTCCCAAGACCTGTCTCCGGGCGTGGACCGGACGCAACGGAAATGGTGTCCGGTGCGGTTAGCGGTAGTTCTTCCGGCGGTAACCCCGACGTACGATCGGGCCGTCCCGATGCCTCCTCTGTCGGGACAGGCGAATCTTCCGAGCGGCGGCCCCGGCGACCGTCCTCCGGACCCTCACGGCGAGCAGCACTTATCCGTCTTCTCTCCACCTTTGAGGGCCCCGGACGCCGGGCACATTCGCCGCGCTCGAAGCGCCGGCCGGCGTCCCTGCGCCGGCCGGCGCGCCATTTCTCCCCACGCTCGTGCCACCTTCCGCTCGCGCCACGGATGCGGGCTAGCATCCCGGTGTGACCCCACGGCTCCAGGCGACCCTCGCCAAGCTCCCGGACCGTCCCGGGGTCTATCTCATGCGCGACGAGCGGGGCGACGTCGTCTACGTGGGCAAGGCCCAGAGCCTTCGTCATCGCGTGCGGAGCTACTGGCAGAAGCAGGCGCTGGCCCCGCTCGAGGGGCATCGGATCCGGGCGGTGGTCGACCGCATCCAGGACGTCGAGTGGACGATCACGGACTCGGTCTCCGAGGCGCTGCTCCTGGAGGCCAACCTCATCAAGCGCTATCGCCCGCGCTTCAACGTCCGGCTCAAGGACGACAAGAGCTACCCGTTCATCAAGATCACCCTGGGCGATGACTTCCCGCGCATCGAGCGGACCCGGAAGCTGCCCAGCGACGGCAGCCGGTACTTTGGGCCGTACGCGTCGGCGAACTCGGTCGACGAGTCGATGAATCTCGTTCGGCGGCTGTTCCCGTTCCGCACCTGCACGATCGAGATCAAGGACGGCGAGCGAGCCCTCCAGCGACCCTGCCTCCTGTACCACATCAAGCGCTGCCAGGGCCCGTGCATCCAGGCGATCTCGAAGGAGGCGTATCGAGCGGACATCGCCCAGGTCGAGCTGTTCCTCGAGGGACGGCAGGAAACGCTCGTGCAAGCGCTGCGAGCCGAGATGGGCTCGGCCTCGGAGCGCACGGAATACGAGCGGGCGGCGGGTCTCCGGGACAAGGTCCGCGCCATCGAGCGGACGATGGAGAGCCAGAAGATGGCCGCGTTCGCGCGAACCGCCCTCGACCTCGTCGGCCTCGCGCGGTCGGGCAACCAGGCGGCCGTGCAGGTGTTCGCGGTCCGGAACGGCAAGATGATCGGCCGCGACGTGTTCCTCCTCGACGCCGCGAGCGAGGCCCCGGACGAGGAGGTCGTGACATCGTTCCTCGAGCAGTACTACACGCGGGCATCCAGCCTCGCGCCCGAACTGCTCGTTCCGATGGAGCTCCCCGACTCGGGTGTGCTCGAGGCGTTCCTCGCCGAGCGACGGGGAGGTCCGGTCCACCTCCGGGTTCCGCAGCGGGGCGAGAAGCGCAAGCTCATGGACCTCGCCACCCGCAACGCCGGTGAGACGCTCGCCCGGGAGCAGGCCCGGTGGCTCGCCGACGAGGGCCGGACCCTGGCCGCCCTGGAGGAGCTGGCGTCCGCCCTGGACCTGGCAGGGCCTCCGGCGCGGATCGAGTGCTACGACATCTCCACGTTCCAGGGCCGCGAGTCGACCGGCAGCATGGTCGTGTTCGAGGAAGGCCGCCCCCGGAGCGGGGAGTACCGCCGGTTCAAGATCCGGACCGTCACCGGGCCGGACGACTTCGCCTCACACCAGGAGATGCTGCGGCGTCGCTTCCGACGCGCCCAGGAGGGGGAAGAGGGAAACGAGGAAGCGCGACGCTGGAAGCTGCCCGACCTCGTGATCGTCGACGGCGGCAAGGGCCAGGTGAGTGCCGCTGTAGAGGTCCTGGACGAGCTCGGGCTCCACGACCTGCCGCTGGCCGGGCTGGCAAAGGAACGAGAGGAGCTGTTCCTCCGCGGTCAATCGGAGCCGGTGCTGCTGGGGGCGCGATCGCAGGCGCTCTACCTCGTCCAGCGGATTCGGGATGAGGCGCACCGATTCGCGATCACGCACCATCGGGCCCTCCGCGCGAAGGCCACGGTCCGGTCGGCGTTCGACGACCTGCCGGGCGTGGGCCCGAAGCGACGCCGCGCCCTCCTGCGTGTGTTCGGGTCGGCGAAGCGGGTGCGCGATGCGCCGGTCGAGCAGATCGCGGCGGTCCCCGGGATCAGCCGCGCCCTGGCGGAGAAGATCAAGGCGACCCTGGAAGCCTGAGCGCCGGCGCTCGGCCGTTCGCGCCGAGGTTGCCTGTATCATCCCGCCTCGATGCGTCGGACCGGGCCTCTCCTCATCTTCATCATCGGGCTCGTCGCGCTCCTCGTGGACTTCACGCCCGGTCTCCGGCTGCCGGAGCTCGGGCCCGAGGGGGGCTCGCGCCTGGTCGAGACCAAGCTCGGCCTGGACCTCGAGGGTGGGCTGCGCGTCGAGTACCGCGCCGAACCTACGGGTGGCAAGGCTCCGGGCCCCAACGACCTCGCGGTCATCAAGGACATCGTCGAGCGCCGGGTGAACACGACCGGCGTGTCCGAGCCCGTCGTCACCACCCAGGGCACGGATCGGATCGTCGTCGAGCTGCCGGGGATCAGCGACCCGGAAGCCGTTCGCCGGCTCGTCGGGCAGACCGGCCAGCTCGCCTTCGTCCCGATCCCGTCCGGTTCCCCACAGCCCGCGCCCGAGTCGCGGATCGACTACCCGGCCCTGTTCCTGGGCAACCAGCTGTCGTCGGCCACGATCGGCCAGGACGAGAACGGCCAGCGCGCGGTCAACTTCGTGCTCAAGGAGGAGGGAGCACGCCTGTTCGAGCAATACACCCGCGATCACGTGGGTGAGTTCTTTGCGATCACGCTCGACAACGTCGTCATCTCCGCTCCGACGATCAATGGACCCATCCCGGGTGGCAACGTCCAGATCACGCAGAACCAGATCGGGGGCTATCCGCTCAAGGAGGCCCAGGAGCTGGTGACGATCCTCAAGTTCGGGTCGCTGCCGTTCCCGATCACCGAGCTCTCGAACGAGAACATCAGCGCCACACTCGGCCAGGAATTCCTCGAGCGCAGCGTCCTCGCCGGTGCGATCGGCGTCCTGCTGGTGATGGTGTTCATGGTCGTCCACTACCGACTGCCGGGCGTCATTGCCGCCGGCGCTCTCATCTACTACACGCTCGTCGTGTACGCGCTGTTCCGGGTGATCCCGGTGACCCTGACCCTGGCCGGGATCGCCGGCTTCGTGCTCTCCGTGGGCATGGCCGTGGACGCGAACATCCTCATCTTCGAGCGAACGAAGGAGGAGCTCCGATCGGGCAAGAGCCTGCCGGTCGCGATCGAGGCCGGGTTCGCGCGCGCCTGGAACTCGATCCTCGATTCGAACGTGTCCAGCCTGATCACGGCGTCGATCCTGTTCCTGTTCGGGTCGTCCGTCATCAAGGGCTTCGCGCTGGTCCTGATCCTGGGCGTCCTGGTCTCGATGTTCAGCGCCATCACCGTGACGCGCACCGTGCTCCGGATCGTCGTCCAGCAGGACTGGGCTCGGAAGGCCTGGATGTACGGCGTGGCCGACGCCGAGTTCGTCGCTCGCCCAACGGGTCGTGCAGCCCTGAGAGGAGAGGCCGGCGGGCGTGTTTGACATCGTCGGCAAACGGAACTGGTTCTTCGCCCTCTCCCTCCTGGTCACGGTCCCCGGCCTCATCTTCATCCTCCTCACCCCGTTCTCCGACGGGAACGCCGGGCTCAGGTTCACGATCGACTACACCGGAGGCACCCAGTGGGTGATCCGGTTCGAGAACCCATCGGTGACGGCCGACCAGATCGAGACCGTGTTCGCCCGGGAGGACCTCGAGGCGCAGGCCGTCTCGGTCGGGACCGAGGGATTCTTCGAGATCAAGACCGAGCCGATCGGGCTTGCCAGCCCGGCACCCAGCCCGACGCCGCAGCCGACGATCACCCCCGGACCGTCGCCGAGCGCGTCGACGTCGGCGAGTGCGTCGGCGTCCACCTCCGCGAGTCCTTCGGCGGCTGCGAGTCCCTCGGCGAGCCCCTCGCCGGCGAGTGCCAGCCCGCCGTCGGGCTCGCCGTCGCCGCCGCCGAGCGCCAGCGCCTCGCCCTCCGCGAGTGCGTCCCCGTCGGCGTCGCCCAGCGCACCCACCGGCAACACGCAGATCCCCACGTCGGGCAAGCTGGGCGAGGTTGTCAAGGCCCTGGAGGCGGACCTCGGACCGATCGCCGAGCAGCGCTCCCTGACCACGATCGGCGCGGTGGTCAGCTCGGACCTCATCCAGCAGGCGCTGCAGCTGGTGGTCGTCGGCGCCCTCGGGATCCTGCTCTGGATCACCTACCGGTTCCACGACTTCAAGTTCGGCGTCACGGCGCTCGTCGCGCTGCTCCATGACGTGATCGTGGTCATCGGGATCTTCGCGATCCTGGGCACGTTCTTCGGCGTGGAGGTCGACGCCCTGTTCGTGACCGCGATGCTGACCGTGATCGGGTTCAGCGTGCACGACACGATCGTGGTCTTCGACCGGATCCGCGAGAACCGAGCCCGCCATGCAGGCGAACCGTTCGCGGAGATCGTCAACCATTCGATCCTCCAGACGTTCGGGCGCTCGATCACGACCAGCTTCACCGTGGTCCTGACCCTGCTCGCCCTGTTCCTGTTCGGCGGCTCGGCAACCACCTACTTCGTGCTCGCACTCCTGCTGGGCATCGTGTCCGGCACGTACTCTTCGATCTTCAACGCCTCCCCGCTGCTCGTCGTGTGGCAGGAATGGGAGGATCGCCGCCGTGGCCGGGTCGGTCCGGCGGCGCGTGCCCCGCGTCGCGTCGCGCCCTGACGCGGTGATACGACCACGGGTTCAGCCGGCACCGGGCGCGAAGCGCCGGTGAAGGGACCCGTGGCATCCTGAGCGACGTGGTCGAGCCGAGGCATCGCTGGCGATTCCCCCCCGATGCTGCCGACCCCGATCCGGACTTCGCGGACGCGATTCGGCGACACGAGCTCTCGACCATTGTTGCCGGACTCCTCGCGGCCCGCGGTGTGACGACGGCGAAGGCACTCGACGCGTTCTTCGGGTCCGCCCACGACGGCCTCAACGACCCGCGTCTCCTCCCCGATGCCGATCGCGTCGTGTGGCGGATCGGGCAGGCCAGGGCGTCGGGTGAGCGGGTCATGGTGTTCGGGGACTTCGATGCCGACGGGCTCACCGGGCTCGCCATCCTCGTCACCGCCCTGCGTCGACTCGGGCTGGAGGCCCTGCCCTATGTCCCGGACCGGCTCGAGGAGGGCCACGGCCTCTCCCGAGCAGCCATCGCGCAGGCGGCGACGTCGGGCGTGTCCCTGATCGTGACGGTGGACTGTGGCTCCACGAGTCACGTGGAGATCGATGCCGCCCGCACCGAACGGATCGACGTCATCGTGACCGACCACCATCGCGTGCCGCCCACCCTCCCGGCCGCCGTTGCGGTCGTCAACCCGCAGCGCGCCGATTCGGAGTACCCCGATCCAGGCCTGGCAGGGAGCGGCGTGGCATTCACCGTGGCCCGTCTCCTCCTCGACGGCACCGGAGAAGGGCGCGCGGCCGTGCTGGCCCTCGCCGACCTGGCCACGATCGGGACGGTCGCCGACGTGGCGCCGATCCTGGGGGAGAACCGCGCGATCGCCCGGATCGGCCTGGAGGTGCTCCGATCGTCACCGCGACCCGGGATCGCGGCGCTCCTCGAGCGGGCGGGCGTGGCAGCGCCGTCGGTGGACCTCGAGACCGTCGCCTTCTCCGTCGCACCCCGGCTCAACGCGGCCGGACGGATGGGGGAGGCCGCCGCAGCGGCGCGGCTGCTCCTCGCCGAGACACCCGAGGAGGCCGGAGAGCTGGCGACGGAGCTCGAGGCCGCCAACACCTCTCGCCGGGATCTCACCCGCACGACCCTTGTCGAGGCCCGCGAAGCCGCGGGGCTGGGCGCGAAGGCCGGGGTCGCCGCGGATGCCGTCGTCGTCGCCGGTCCCTGGCCGGTCGGGGTCATCGGCCTGGTGGCCTCCCGCCTGGTCGAGGAGACCGGTCGCCCCGCGATCGTCGCGTCCGTCCTCGGCGAGACCATCCGTGGGTCGTGCCGGGGCGATGGCTCACTGGACCTGGCCACGGCCCTCGACGCGTGCCGCGACCTGTTCGACCGCTTCGGTGGCCATGCGGGCGCCGCCGGCTTCGAGCTCCGCGCGGATCGCTGGGACGCGTTCCGCGACCGGTTCCAGGCGATCGCCCGGTCAACGCTGCCGGACGATCCGCGGCTGCCGCTGACGATCGACCTGGCGATCCCGGCGGCGGCCTGCGACTATGCCCTCCATCGTGACCTGCTCAGGCTCGCGCCGACCGGTCCCGGAAACCCGGACCCCGTGATCGCCGTCCTCGGACTGACCGTGATCCGCGTCCGGGAAGCCTCCGGCGGCCACACCCAGCTCGTCCTCCGACGCGACGTGGACGTCCTCGACGGGATCGCCTTCGATCGGGCCGATCTCGCCTCGAGCATCGCGAATGGGGATCGGGTCGACGTGGCCGGACGCCTCGTCAGCCGCCAGTTCGGCGGGTTCGAATCGCTCCAGATCGAGATCCGCGACGTCGCCACGGCGGGCTGGCACGAGCTGAACCCGTCGGTTCGGCAGGCGGTCCCTGAGGCGGCAACGGATCTCGCCGTGGGAGCGGCGACGCCCGCGTGACCCGCCAGGCACGGAGCCGGACCGAGAACCCGCGCGATCCATACGGGATCGGGCCGGCCGTGACCATGGCCGCGCCGTTGATCGCGCTCGCCGGCCTGGCGATCGTCGCGCTCGCCACCGTCGGGCTCATGGGTGGCCAGGTGTCCCTGCCGGGCGGTGGCGGGGGACCCGGCGGAGGCAACGGCAACGGCGGTCCGGCGCGCACCGCTGCCCCATCGAACGTCGTCATCGTCGACCCGCTGGCCGAGGTCCCGGGGTCGATCGTGTATGCCAAGGCCGGCAACCTCTGGATCCAGAGCGGCAAGACCGTCCGTCAGCTGTCGACGAGCGGCCGGGCGTCGATGCCGACCTGGTCGCCGGACGGCAGGTACATCTACTTCATCGACACGTTCACGGAGCGCGCGACGTTCCCGATCCAGGGCGTCGACCGCAAGTACAACCTCACGTCGCCCCGCCTGATGCGGGTCCTGGCCGACGGCAGCGCCGCCCCCGAGCTGATCAAGAGCGGTCGTTTCCGGAACGGCAGGAACCGCTGGTTCTTCTGGCTTCGCCAGCCGGCCGTCTCGCCGGACGGGCGGCTCGTGGCGCTCCTCTCCGACCAGCCCGACCCGTTCGACAGCGACGTCGTCATCCAGATGCTCAACCTGTCCACGGGACAGATCACGAACCCGCAGCTGCCGGAAACGCGCCCGCTCGGCCACCAGGATCCGTCGTGGCACCCCAACGGCCGCTATCTCATCTACGTCCGCAATGGCCGGGACGGTGCGCGCGGTGCCCCGGTGATCGCGCGCTGGGACCGCGTCGAGAAGCGCGTCCGGGCGATGACGGGTCCCGGCTACAACCAGCCCGAGTACTCGCCCGACGGCCGGTACATCGTGGCCACGAAGACGGACGCCTTCGGGACCAACGTCGTGATCCTCGAGGGTGGTCGCGGGAACGAGCTCATCCGGCTCACGAACGACGGCAGGTCCTGGTCGCCGGTCTGGTCTCCGCGAGGGGATGCGATCGCCTTCCTCCACATCGAGCACGGGATTGTGGACCTGCGGATGATCCCGCTCGAGGGCAGCGCACCGAGCTGGACCCTTGGCGAACCCCTCGACCTGACCGAGGTCTCCGGCCTGGATGGCTCGTCGGGCCCGGACTGGTTCATCCCGGCCGATCAGCTGCCGGCCGTCTCGCCTTCGCCGTCCCTGGCCTCGCCGCCGCCCGCAACCTCGCCATCGCCGTCACGGTGACGGGCACCTATCTCGAGCGGCTGGCCGCAAGGTCGGCGGCGTCGGGGACGGTGCTGTGCGTCGGGCTGGACCCCGATCCGGCTGCCCTTCCCGCGGGGTTCCCGGCCGACGTCCATGGAATCGAGCGGTTTGCCCGGCTGATCGTGGATGCAACGGCCGACGTCGCCGCCGCCTTCAAGCCGAACCTCGCGTTCTTCGAGGCGTTCGGGTCGTCCGGCCTTGCGGCCCTCGAGCGCGTGCGCGCGCGGATCCCACCCCAGGTCCCCGTCGTGGTCGACGCCAAGCGCGCCGATATCGGGACGACCGCGTCGCGCCAGGCGGTTGCCCTGTTCGATGCCCTGGGCGCGGACGCCGTGACCCTCAACCCCTATCTGGGCGGAGCGGCGCTGGAGCCGTTCCTGGAACGACCGGACCGGTTCGCCTACGTCCTCTGCCGCACCTCCAATCCCGGGGCGGGGGAGTTCCAGGACCTCGTCGTGGCCGGCGAGCGCGGGGTCGCCGAGCCTCTGCATCTGCACGTTGCGCGCCGGACGGCGAGCTGGGGTTCGGGCGGGATGGTGGGCCTCGTCGTCGGCGCGACGGGGCCCGGCGAGCTGGCCGCCATCCGGGCGATCGCGCCCGGTCTCGCCTTTCTCGTGCCCGGTGTCGGAGCCCAGGGAGGTGACCTGGAAGCGGCCCTGGCGGCGGGTCCGGCGACCGCTCCGCCCACGGGCGCCCGACCGGGCGGCGGCCTCCTCGTCAACGTCTCGCGGGGCATCACGGCCGGCGTCGGGACGGCGGCCGCCGGGGGCGAATCGAGCGACGCGGGGGAGCGAATCGCGGCCAGTGCGGCCGAGTGGGCGTCGCGGTTGCCTGTGCTACGCTAGCCCGGCTTTCGAGGCCGGTTTTAACCGGCCGTGACCCCCGCGAGGTCCTTCACCCAGATGCCGTTCAACATCGGCGCTCCCGAGCTGATCATCATCCTCGTCATCGCCCTGCTGGTCATCGGGCCGGGCAAGCTCCCAGACGTGGGTTCGGCGCTCGGCAAGAGCATCCGCGAATTCCGGAAGGCGTCCTCGGACGTCCAGGAAGCGACGCGGATCGATGCGGGGACTGCGTCCACACCGCCGGCGAGCCCCACGGCGACCCCGTCGCCGCCCGCGACACCGCCCGCGACACCGTCCACGCCCCCGAGCGAAGCCTCGACCGAGACCCGGTCCTAGGGACCCGGCTCACGGCTCATGGCCGACGCCGACGCGATCCGCGGGGCTGGTGTCCCGGACCGGATCGAGCCTCCACCCGAACCCGCCCCACAAGCGCCCGACGAGGGCTCGGTCATGTCCCTCGTCGGCCACCTGACCGAGCTCCGATCCCGACTGATCCGCACGATCCTCGCGATCGCCGTCGGGTCGGCCGTCGGGTTCTACTTCGCGGAGCCGATCATCCGGCTCCTTGCCCAGCCGGTCGGCGGAACGCTCCAAAACCTGGCCCCGGGCGATGCGTTCTCGATCTATCTCCGGATCGCTCTCGTGTTCGGGATCGCGGTCGCGATGCCCGTGATCCTGTACCAGGTGTGGGCATTCGTCGCGCCCGGCCTGACGGACGACGAGAAGCGGGCCGTGCGGCCGTGGATCCCGCTCGCGCTCCTGTTCTTCGCGATCGGGGTCGGGATCGCCTACCTGATCCTGCCGTTCGCGATGGGGTTCCTGCTGAGCTTCGGGACCAGCGTGTTCCGGAACGAGCTCGCAGCCAAGCCGTACTTCGACTTCGTGTCGACCCTGTTCCTCGTGTTCGGGCTGGTGATGGAGTTCCCGATCCTCCTGTTCGGCCTGTCCCGGGTGGGGATCCTCACCTCCCAGCGCCTGCGCCAATCGCGGCGGATGGTGGTCCTCGGGGTCGCCGTGTTCTCGGCGCTCGCGACACCCGGCGGCGACATCGTCAGCCCCGTCGTCCTTGGCGGGACGATGTATCTGCTGTTCGAGCTGACCGTGCTCGCGATCAAGAGATCCGGCCGCTAGGTTGATGGCGACCGCCAGCGAGCCCAGCGCGGACGAGCCGCTCGAGGACGAGCCGCTCCAGGCGGGGGAGCCGAACGAAGCGAACGAGCCGCTCGATGGCCGCGGCGCCACCATCCTCGCCGAGCCGGGCGGCGCCGGAAGCGTGGACCTGCCCGACCAGCACGTGGTGATCCTGTCCGGGCTGTCGGGTGGTGGCAAGACCGCTGCCGCGAAGCTGTTCGAGGACCTCGGCTACTCGGTCGTCGACAACCTGCCCGGCGAGCTCCTCCCGGAGCTCGCCGACCTCGTGTCATCGGACCCGGATCGGTTCGCGCGCGTCGCGATCGTCCTCGATGTTCGCTCCGGCGATCCGACGCTGGCGTTCGCCGCGATGCGCGGTGCCCTCGAGGGACGCGGCCTCCGGCCGCAGGTGTTCTTCCTCGAGGCCCGCGATGACGTGCTCATCCGGCGGTTCTCGGAGACGCGTCACCGGCACCCGCTGGCGGGTCGCCGCGGGATCGCCGCCTCGATCGCCGAGGAGCGGGTGCTCCTGGAGCCGGTCCGTACCGAGGCGGACGTCGTCCTCGACACGTCGGATCTCTCCCTGCGCGAGCTGCGGGAGCGGCTGTTCGGGCGCCTCGGCGACCTCGCCGGCCCGGACCAGCTCGCGATCCAGTTGATCAGCTTCGGCTACAAGCATGGCGTCCCCCTCGAGGCCGATCTCGTGTTCGACGTCCGGTTCATGACGAACCCGCACTACGTCCCCGAGCTCCGGCAGTTGTCGGGTCTCACGGAGGCGGTCCGCGATTACGTGCTCGGCCAGGAGACCGCGCAACGCTTCCTCGACCTGGTGGAGGAGTTCCTGGCGTTCTCGATCCCGAACTACCTCTCCGAGGGCAAGAACCGGCTGACGATCGCGATCGGCTGCACCGGCGGCTATCACCGCTCGATCGCCCTGGCCGAGGAGCTCGCGAGATGGCTGCGGGAGGAAGGATTCGGCCCGGTCTCCGTGTTCCACCGCGAGCTGGAGCGCGGATGAACGTTCGCCGCTGGCTGATGCCGGGCATCGGCGTCAAGCGCTGGCTGCTGGTGGTCTTCCTGGGGCTGTTGCTGCTCGCCCTCGGGGTCGCCCACCTGCTGCGACAGGTGAGCCGCGACCTCGCCCCGGGCGGGATCGCCCAGGTGCTGATCGACCTGGCAACGCTCCAGTTCCTGCCGTACCCGTTCCGTGGCCTCATCGTGGGCGCGATCGGTCTCGGGATCCTTGCCATCGGGACGGTTCGACTCATCCGGGCCTTCACCGACCCGTTGCGCGGCGATCTGGGCGACGGCCCTCCGCTCGTCGAGGTGATCTATCAGAAGCGGTTCCTCGCGCGCGGCCCCAGGATCGTGGCGGTCGGCGGCGGGACCGGTCTGTCCACGCTGCTGCGTGGCGTCAAGGAGCACACCGGCAATCTCACGGCCGTGGTCACCGTCGCCGACGACGGGGGCTCGTCGGGGATCCTGCGCACGGAGCTCGGCATCCCGCCGGTCGGCGACATCCGGAACTGCATCGCGGCTCTCGCCGACGCCGAGCCACTGATGAGCCAGCTGCTCCAGTACCGGTTCCCGGGACCCGATGGTGAGACCGGCCTCGCCGAGCGCGATGAGGAGGACACGCCTGGACTCCGCGGTCACGCGGTGGGCAATCTCCTGATCGCGGCCCTCACGGCGATCGAGGACGGCGACTTCGAGGAGGGCGTCCGCCGGATGAACCGGGTGCTCGCGGTTCGTGGGCAGGTCCTGCCCGTGTCGTCGGTGCCGCTGACGCTCCACGCGAGCCTGCGGGACGGCTCGATCATCGATGGTCAGTCGCAGATCAGCCGATCGCGAGGCATCGAGCGGGTCTGGTTGACGCCGGACGACGTGAAGGCGTCCGAGGATGCCGTGGCGGCCATCGCCGAGGCGGACCTCGTGGTGCTCGGGCCCGGGAGCCTGTACACGAGCCTGCTGCCGGCGCTCCTGCTGCCCGCGATCCGTGCCGCCGTCCAGGCATCGCCGGGTCTACGGGTGTTCGTGTGCAATGTGGCGACCCAGGTGGGCGAAACGGCGGGTTACGACCTTGCCGACCACCTCGCGGCGCTCGTGGCTCATACCGGCCCGGGGCTCGTGGACGTCGTGGTGGCCAACAACCAGTTCGGCGCCCGTCGCCCGACTGGCTGGCCGGCCGAGTCGGTCCGGCTCCGCTGGCCACCGGCGGGCGGTGGCGAGCCGCAGCTCATCCTCGACGACATCGTCGATCCCGAGAACGCGCATCACCACGACCCGGAGCGACTGGCGGGGGCCCTGCTGCGTGTCCTCGAGCAGGAGGGTTCGCGGCGGCGGTCGGCCGTGGCGCGCTCGGCCTAGGGACGACGAGCTTGGGCAGCACGGATCGGGACCTCGTGGCGGCGCTTCGCGCGGAGATCGCGTCGATCGATCCGTCCCGGCCGTGTGATCGGGCCGCCGAACGCGCCGGGCTGGAACCGGCACGAGCCGGTCGTCGTGCGGTCGTCGGGAGGCTGGCCGTGCGCCTCGGGATGACCCGGGGACGCACCGAGCGGTCGTCCGAGTTCGACTGGGACGGCGCCGCCGACCACTGCCGCACGGCCTGGCTCCGGGGGCGATTCCTGGCCGCCGGATCGCTGTCGGTTGCCGGCGGCAGGACGCACCTCGAGTTCGTCGTGGAGCCCGCGGACGCCCCCGTGCTCGCCTCCCGTCTCGAGTCGATCGAGCTGCCTGCCTCCTGGCGACTGCGACGCGGGCGCGGCGTCGTCACCTGGAAGGGGACGGAGACCGTGGGCACGTTCCTGCGGCTGGTCGGTGGCGGAGCAACGTTGCTGGAGCTCGAGGCGCGATCCGTGGCCCGCGCTCTCCGCGGCGACCTCAACCGCGTCCTCAATGCGGAATCGGCGAACCTCGAGCGCGCCGTGACCGCGGCCGGACGCCAGGTCGCCGCGATCGAGGTGCTCGATGCCGACGGCCGGCTGGAGACGCAGCCCACGGCGGTTCGCCGGGTCGCAGCGGCGCGTCGGGCGACCCCCGAAGCGACCCTCGGCGAGCTCGCCGAGCGCCTGGGACTCCATCGTTCGGCGGTCCAGCGGGCCCTCGAGCGCCTGGAACGGCTTGCCGTCGATCACGGCCCCGGACGGAACGCCGGCGGCCGAGTTCGTCGCCGAGCCGGTCGTCGACGCCCGGAGGCGGATCCCGCTCTGGCATGATTCCGGCGATGCGCGAGGTCGTCGTCGCCGGTAACTGGAAGATGCACACGACACCGGGCGACGCGGCCGAGCTGGCCCGGACGATCGCCGCGCGGACCCGCGAGCCTGCGGTGACACGCGTCCTGTGCCCACCGTATGTCTGCCTCTCCGCCGTCCGCGACGCCCTCGCGGAAGCAGGCGAGGACGTGGCGGTGGCGGCCCAGAACGTCCACCACGAGCTGCAGGGAGCCTACACGGGCGAGATCTCGGCGCCGATGCTGGCGGGACTGGCGACCTGGGTCATCGTCGGGCACTCGGAGCGGCGCCGGGACGCGGGCGAAACCGACGCGCAGATCGCGGCCAAGCTGGCGCGTGCCCTCGATGCCGGGCTTCGGCCGATCCTGTGCGTGGGCGAATCGCTGTCGGTCCGCGAATCGGGAGCCGCCGCCGCCGAGGCGGTCGTCCTCGATCAGGTGCGGGGCGCCCTGCAGCCGAATGCTGGTCATTCCCTCACCAACGGCGGCCTCGTGATCGCCTACGAGCCGGTATGGGCGATCGGCACCGGGCGCAATGCGAGCGGCGCCGACGCCGCCGCGATGGCCAACGCGATCCGGCAGCTGGGGCCACCCCTGGTCTCGGAGACCACGCCGATCCTCTACGGCGGCAGCGTGACCTCCGCCAACATCGACGAGTTCTTCGCCGAGCCCTCGATCGACGGCGCGCTCGTCGGCGGCGCGTCGCTCAAGCCCGACGAGATGGCCGGCATCGTTGCCCGGGCGGCGGTGACCGCTCGCGCCCGACGGGCGGTCGACCCGGCGATGCGCGCCTCGCCGCGGTCGTGACCCCGGGCGACACGCCGGGCTCCGGTCGTCCGCGGCCGCTCGTCCTCGTCATCCTCGACGGCTTCGGCATCGGCACCGACCCGGCCGCCGACGCGATCTCCGCGGCCCGGATGCCCGTGTGGCGGAGTCTGATCGCCCGCTGGCCGAATGCGTCGCTGGAGGCGTCCGGCGAGGCGGTCGGCCTCCCCGCCGGTCAGATGGGCAACTCGGAGGTCGGCCACCTGAACATCGGCGCCGGCAAGCCCGTCGTGCAGGACCTGCCCCGGATCGATGCCGCGATCGCGGACGGGTCGTTCTACCGCCGCCCGGCGCTGCTGGACGCGGCCAAGCGCGCTCGCCGGCCCGGCGGCGGCACGCTCCACGTCGTCGGCCTGGTCGGGCCGGGTGGGGTCCACGCCCACGACCGTCATCTCGTCGCCCTGGCCACGCTCGCAGCCCGTGAGGCTGTGCCAAGGGTCCGTGTCCACGCCCTCCTCGATGGTCGCGACACGCCGCCGTCGTCGGCGCTGGGGTACGTCCGCGACCTGGAAGCCCAGCTGATCGCGGCGCACCCCGACGCCCGGATCGCCTCGGTTGGCGGCCGCTACTTCGCGATGGACCGCGACCGGCGGTGGGACCGGACGAAGGCCGGGTACGACGCGATCGTCCATGGAGTGGGGGAGCACGCGCCGTCGGCAACCCAGGCCATCGCCGCGGCCGATGCCCGTGGCGAGACGGACGAGTTCGTGCGGCCGACCGTGATCGACGGGACGGATGGTGCGGTCGAGGACGGGGACCCGATCGTGCACGCGAACTTCCGGGCCGACCGGGCTCGCCAGCTGACCCACGCCCTCGCGGATCACGATTTCCGCGACTTCGACCGCGGCTCGGCCGATGGCCGTCCGCCGCCGGCGGGGATCCTCGTGGTCACGATGACCGAGTACGAGTCGGGCCTCCCGGTCGAGGTCGCCTTTCCGCCGGTGGTGGTCCGCTCGCTGGCCCAGGCGATGTCCGAAGCCGGCTGGAGCCAGTTCCACGTCGCGGAGACCGAGAAGTACGCGCATGTGACGTACTTCCTCAATGGTGGCCGTGAGGCCGCGTTCCCTGGCGAGGAGCGACTCCTCGTCCCGTCACCACGGGTCGCGACCTACGACCTCCACCCCGAGATGAGCGCCCCCGGTGTCACGGACGCGCTCGTGGCCGCGATCGAGTCGGGCCGCCACGAGTGGATCGTCGCCAACTTCGCCAACCCGGACATGGTGGGCCACACGGGCGACTGGGACGCGACGGTCGCGGCCCTGGAGGCGATCGATACCTGCCTCGGCCGGGTGGCCGCTGCCACCGAGCGAATCGACATCACAACGGGTCCGGGTGCCATCCTGATGATCACCGCCGATCACGGCAACGCCGACCGGATGCGTGACGCCGATGGACGGCCCGTCACGGCCCACTCCCTCAACCCGGTCCCGATCGTCGTCGTGGGTCGAGCCGTCGAGGGGCGGCAGCTCCGTGACGGGAGCCTCGCCGACGTCGCCCCCACGATCCTCGAGCTGCTCGGGTTGCCTCGGTGGGAGGGGATGACCGGTCGATCGCTGCTTCGATGATCGAAGGCGGCAGGCCGGTCACCGGATCGGCCGGAAGCCCGTGCTATCCTCCCTCGCCGTACTGCACGGAGGGCGCTTCTTGAACCCGTTCCTGGCCCTTGGCCAGATCATCGTCAGCATTGCGCTGATCGTCGCGATCCTGATGCAGGCGCGGGGCACCGGGCTGTCCGGAACCTTCGGCGGGGACTCGGCGGTGTACCGGAGTCGGCGGGGGATCGAGCGCCGGTTGTGGCAGTTCACGATCGTGCTGCTCGTGCTGTTCGTGCTGTTCTCCCTCGCCTCGTTCGTGTTTGCGCCCACGACGAGGGTCTGATCCTGCGCGGGGCCCGGCGTGCAACGTCGTGATCGCGCGGTCGTCGGGGCGCTCTCCCTCGCCCTCGTCGTCCTGACGGTCGCCATCGCCATCCCGTCGTTCGAGCCCCCACCGGTCTCGGTGCCGGTGACCCCGACCCCGGCCACGCCCCGTGTCTTCCGCGAGGGGATCGTGGGTCATCCCGTCTCGATCAGCCCCCTGACGGCGCGCAGCCAGGCCGACCGCGACCTCGTGGCGCTCCTGTTCTCCGGCCTCGTGCGCCTCGGCCCCGGTGGTTCCCTCGTCGGCGACCTCGCCGAGGACTGGACCACCTCGGCGGACGGACGGACGTGGGACTTCACGCTCCGCGATGGCGCCCGCTGGCACGACGGCGTGAACGTCACCGCGGACGACGTGGCATTCACGATCCAGACCCTCCAGGACCCGGACTACGCCGGGCCGGCCGCCGCGTCGTGGCGCGATGTGAGCGTGTCGGTCACCGATCCGACCACGGTCAGATTCGAGCTCCAGACGCCGATCGGCGGCTTCCTGCAGGCCGCCACACAGCCGATCGCGCCCCAGCACCTCCTGGGTGACGTCCCTGTCGCCGACCTGGCCACCAATTCGTTCGGGCAGGCGCCGATCGGAAACGGCCCATTTGCCCTCGAGGGGCTGGCCGACGACCGCGCGGTCCTCGTGCCGGCGGACGCGCTCCGCCAGCCGGGGGCGAGCGCCCCACCCAGCGACTCCCTCGCATCTCCGACACCCACCCCCACCCCGGATCACCCGGTTCCGGTGCTCAGGAGGATGGAGCTGCGCTTCTTCGACGACCCCGACGCCTTGGCTGCCTCGTATCGGTCGGGAGAGCTGGACGCCGCCTCGGGTCTGCCATCGCCGCTCGCCGCGGAGCTCGGGACGCAGCCCGGCTCCAGACTCGTTCGCTACCCGGGCTCGACCCTCACGGCGATCGCCCTCAACCTTCGCCCGAACCACCCGGCGTTCCGGGTCCCGGTGGCGCGTCGGGCGCTTCTGGCCGCCCTCGACCGCGAGACGATGATCGGGGCCGCCTTCGGCGGCGAAGCGGTCCGCGCCGACTCCCTGATCCCGCCCGGCTCGTGGGCGTTCGACATCGCGGTCAGCACGCCCGTCGGCTTCGACCGTCGAGCCGCCCGCCGCGCTCTCCTCGATGCGGGCTGGCGGCGGGGCGAGGCGGGCTGGTTCCTTCCACGGACGACGAAGCCGCTCGCGATCGAGGTCGTCGGGCCGGACACGGCATCGAACCCGATCGCCTTCGCGGCCGCCGAGCAGGTCGCGAAGGATTGGACGGCGTTCGGAATCAAGGCCACCCACGTCGCCCTGCCACCGGCCGAGCTCGTCGCCGACCGGCTCACCGCCGGCAGCTTCGACGCCGCCGTGATCGACATCGCCGTCGGCCTGGATCCGGACCTCTACCCGCTGCTCGCGTCGTCACAGACGACGAGCAACCGGACGAACATCATCGGGCTCCAGGATCCCGCCCTCGATCGCCTTCTGGCGGCGGCCCGCGCACCGGGGTCGCAGGATGCCCGGGCGACCGCCTACACGGCCCTCCAGGCGCATCTGTCGAGTCGTCAGTACGTCCTCCCGCTGGCCTTCCGGGACGTCATCGCGGTGCTCCGCGAGGACGTCGTGGGACCGACTCCGAGGCAGGTCGCGGACCCGTCGGATCGATTTTGGGATGTGCTAGCATGGCGCCTCGCCCCGAACCAATGAGCCTGCTCGACGGTTCGGCGATGGGTCCGCGCCGAGGTGGCGGAACTGGTAGACGCGCTAGCTTCAGGAGCTAGTGCCCGCAAGGGCGTATGGGTTCAAATCCCTTCCTCGGTACCACGCCGACCCCTCATGGACCCATCGATCGGCGGGACACCTGCCCAGGTGGCGGAATTGGTATACGCGTACGTTTGAGGGGCGTATGAGGCAACTCATCCGGGTTCAAGTCCCGGCCTGGGCACCACTTCTGCCGACGCCTCGCCGCGGGCGGGCCTGTCCCGTGCGCGTTCCCCCGGGCGGTTAGCTCAGTCGGTCAGAGCGCCTCGTTTACACCGAGGAGGTCGCTGGTTCGAGCCCAGCACCGCCCACCACGCCCGCCGGCCCGAACGAGGTGCGGGACCCGTCCAGTACCAATGGGCCACCCGGCCGGGGACCGCGCGCACCGTAGCATCGGTCCGTGAGCGACCTGCCGCCGAGACGGAGCCGACGGCAGCGCGGCGACCACGAGCTGCGCAGCCTCCTGGCCATGTCCACCGAGCTTGCCCGCACCCTGGAACCGGATGGGGTGGGTGATCTCATCGCGCGTCACATCGCCACGGCGACTGGCGTCGACGAGTGTGCGATCAGCTACTGGGACCGGGCCAGCGACCGCGTCGTCACCTACGGCTACTTCCCACCCGAGCGACGGTCGTCCCTCGAGCTGAGCTACGCCCTGGCCGACTACCCGGAGACGTCGCGCGTCCTGCGCGAGGCCTGCTCCTCGGTCATCGACGTCGACGATCCGAGCGCCGATCCCGCGGAGGTGGCCTATCTCCGACAGATCGGCAACCGGGTGGCCGCCATGCTCACCCTCGTCGCGCGCGGCGAACCGATCGGCCTGGTGGAGCTGACCTCCGCCCAGAAGGTCACCTTCGATGAGCGGCGGCTCGGTCTCGCCCAGACGATGGCCAACGAGGCGGCGATGGCGCTCGAGAACGCCCGGCTCTACGCGCAGGTCCGCCACCAGGCTTATCACGACCCGCTGACCCGGCTCGCCAACCGGACCCTGTTCCGTGACCGGCTCGAGCACGCCCTGGCACGGACCTCGCGTGGTCTCGGGCGGGTCGCCGTCCTGTTCGTCGACCTCGACGACTTCAAGACGATCAACGACTCGCACGGCCATACGGCCGGAGACGGGCTTCTCACGGCCGTCGGCGACCGGCTGTCGGCCACGGTCCGGCCGGGCGACACGGTGGCTCGGCTCGGTGGCGACGAGTTCGCGGTCCTGATCGAGGACGTCGCCGACGATCTGGACGCGATGGCACCCGCGGAGCGGATCCTGGACGCATTCACCACCCCGTTCTCGATCGCCGATCTCGACGTCACCGTCGGTGCGAGCGTGGGGATCGCGTTCGGGGCCGCCGTCGACGTCACGGCTGACGAGCTGCTCCGCAACGCCGACTTCGCGATGTACCAGGCGAAGAGCCTGGGCAAGCAGCGCTTCGCGATCTTCGAACCGGGGATGCGCGCGGCCGCCCTGGAGCGCGTCGAGCTGGCGACGCTCCTGCGCCGCGCCGTCGACCGCGGCGAGCTCGTCCTGCACTACCAGCCGATCGTCGATCTCCGCACGGGCGCGGTCCGCGGGCTGGAAGCGCTCGTGCGCTGGTACCAGCCCGAGCGCGGCCTGATGATGCCCGGCGAGTTCATCGGCATCGCCGAGGAGACCGGGATCATCATCGCGCTCGGCCGGTGGGTGCTGCGCGAGGCCTGCCGCCAGACCGTCCAGTGGCAGCAGCGGTTCGCCGTCGAGCCCCCCCTGTCCGTCAGTGTCAATCTCTCGGCCCGCCAGTTCACCGACCCCAACCTGGTCGACGACGTGAAGGCCGCGCTCGTCGACAGCGGCCTGGATCCCGGGTGCCTGACGCTCGAGATCACCGAGAGCCTGCTGATGACCGACGCCGACGCGGCGGTCTCCAAGCTGGGCGCGATCAAGGCGCTCGGCGTGCGGCTTGCGATCGACGACTTCGGGACCGGCTACTCGTCCCTGAGCTATCTCCAGCGGTTCCCGATCGACGTGCTGAAGATCGACCGGGCCTTCGTGGAGGCCGTCGACCAGACGGAAGGCAGTGCCCTGATCCGCTCGATCGTCGACCTCGGGCGCACGCTGCGGCTGGAGACGATCGCCGAGGGCGTGGAACGCCCTGACCAGCCTGGCCAGCTGGTCGAGCTGGAGTGTGCCTACGGGCAGGGCTACCTCATGAATCGACCCCAGGTCGCCGCCGAGATCGAGCGCTACCTGGCCAAGACCCTGTTCACCCGACCGACCCGGCCCAGCCGGCCACCGCGACCCGCCCCTCGCCGTCCCCTGTCGTAGACTGGCTCACAAGCGGCCGCTGCTCCGCGGCCGACAGCCAGAGGGGAGCCCATGAACTGGGTGCCGATCATCCTGATCGCGATCGTCGTCGTGATCGTCCTGTTCGTCATCGGGATCTACAACGGTCTCGTCCAGCGGCGATTGCGGATCGACGAGGCGTTCGCACAGATCGAGGTCCAGCTCAAGCGGCGGCACGACCTGATCCCGAATCTCGTGAATGCCGTCAAGGGCTACATGCAGTTCGAGCAGCAGGTGCTCACGGACGTGACGAACGCCCGCGCCGCGGCCGTCGCCGCCGGCGCCCAGGGCCCGGCCGCCCAGGCGGCAGCCGAGAACGCACTGACCCAGACGCTGCGTTCCCTGTTCGCGGTCGTGGAGAATTATCCTGACCTCAAGGCGAACCAGAACGTGCTCGAGCTCCAGGAGCAGCTGACGACGACCGAGAACCAGATCTCGTTCTCGCGCCAGCACTACAACGCCACCGTCCTCGACTACAACACGGCGATCGCGACCGTCCCCAACGTGTTCATCGCCGGTCCGTTCGGGTTCTCCCGGCGCGAGTTCTTCGACGCCGAGCCCGAGGCAGCCAATGTCCCGTCGGTGGACCTCAGCCTGCGCTGATCGCGGGCAGGCGCGGCATCCCGACGGCTGAGACCGCCGGGCAGGCGGGACCGGCGGAGGATCCGTGGCCGGCAGCACCTTCTATGACCAGATCGCAGCGAACCGGCGGAATTCCGTCCTGCTCGCGCTGGCCGTCGTCGCCCTGCTCGCCGCGCTAGGCTTCGCCATCGGCTACGGCGTCAGCGGGGAGGTGGCCGGCGGCCTCGGGGTGACGGCGATCGCCGTGGCGCTGGGAACGCTGATGGCGGCCGGGTCGTACTTCGCCGGTGACCAGCTGGTGCTGGCAGTCTCGGGTGCCAAGCCGGTGGACGAGACGAGCGCGCCACAGCTGATGAACGTCGTCCGCGAGATGGCGATCGCGGCCAACGTCCCAATGCCCAAGGCCTACGTCATCGATGACACGGCGCCCAACGCATTCGCCACCGGTCGCGACCCGAAGCACGCGTCGATCGCGATCACCACCGGGCTGCTGGACAAGCTCGACCGCGAGGAGCTCCAGGGCGTCATCGGCCACGAGCTGTCGCACGTCCGGAACTTCGACATCCGGTTCTCGCTCCTCGTCGGCGTCCTCGTCGGATCGATCGCGCTGCTCGCCGACTTCTTCCTCCGGTTCACGTTCTGGGGCGGCGTCGGTCGTCGGAGGGATCGCGATCGCGACGGGGGAGGCGGTCTGCAGGCGATCGTCCTCGTCCTCGCGTTCGTGCTCGCGATCATCGCGCCGATCATCGCCCGCTTCGTCCAGCTCGCGGTGTCACGACAGCGGGAGTACCTGGCGGACGCATCCTCGGTCGAGCTGACCCGGAACCCCTACGGTCTCGAGCGTGCGCTGGCCAAGATCGCCACCGATCAGGAGGTCCTCGAGGTCGCGAATCGGGCCACCCAGCACCTCTACTTCACGAACCCGATCAAGAAGTTCGAGGAGCGCTCCTCGAACCTGATGTCGACCCACCCGGCGATCGTCGACCGCATCAATCGGATCCGCCAGCTGACCGGTGAGCAACCGCTCCAGGCGTCCGAGGTGGCGGCCCTGAGCGGGCTGGAGTAGGCCCGACGACGCGTGGTATCCTCGATCGGCCGGCGGGCGTCCCAGCTCGGGCGGTCGATCGGGCCGAGATAGCTCAGTTGGTAGAGCACGCGACTGAAAATCGCGGTGTCGCCAGTTCGATCCTGGCTCTCGGCACCACCCGATGGTGGTCGGTTTCGAGCGGAAGTGGCTCAGTTGGTAGAGCATCACCTTGCCAAGGTGAGGGTCGCGGGTTCGAGTCCCGTCTTCCGCTCCATCCCCTCCCTGACGCTGACTCGAGAGGGCATCCCGCTGCCCCTTCGTCTAGTGGTAGGACAGCGGACTTTGGATCCGTGAACCGAGGTTCGAATCCTCGAGGGGCAGCCAACACCGACGTGAGCAGCACGCCGGCGATGCCGGCGCGATCTTCGAGGCGACGTACCCAAGTGGTCTAAGGGGGAGGTCTGCAAAACCTCTATTCACCGGTTCGAATCCGGTCGTCGCCTCCACACCTCGCCTGATCCGCCGAACTGCGATGCGTTACGGGATCATCGTCAACACCGGCAATCCGCACGAACTCGTTGAGATGGCCACCGAGGCCGAGGCCGCCGGCTGGGATGGGGTGTTCTACTTCGACGGCGTTTCCCTCGGCTCGTTCGAGCTCTACGACCCGTGGGTCGTCCTGGGGGCGATGGCGGTGAGGACCGAGCGCGTCACGCTCGGGCTGATCCTGACTCCGCCGTCGCGGCGCCGACCCTGGAAGCTCGCCCGCGAGACGATGACGGTCGATCGGCTGTCGGCCGGCCGGCTGGTCCTCCCGGTCGGGCTGGGCGCTCTTGACGACCAGGCCTTCGGCAACGTCGGCGAAGCGACCGATGCCCGGACGCGCGCCGAGCTGATGGATGAGACCCTGGCCATCCTCGACGGCCTGTGGTCGGGGGAGAAGTTCGGGTTCACCGGCAAGCACTACCGCTTCAAGCCGATGATCTTCCGGCCCACGCCCGTGCAACGGCCACGGATCCCGATCTGGCCCGTCGCGGTCTGGGGCAAGGAACGAACGATGCGTCGCGCGCTGCGCTGGGACGGGATCCTCGCCCAGTCGGACGACCTGGACGATCTCCGGTCGATGGCCGACTACGTTCGACGCGAGCGGCCCGCCGAGCTTTCCGACCGGTCGTTCGACATCGTCGTCCAGGGCTCGACGACCAAGGGCAGGGAGTCGGACCAGGACGCGGTCGCCCGCCTCGCCGACGCAGGCGCCACGTGGTGGATCGGTGCCGACTGGGAGCGGGGAACGCTGAGGTCCATTCGAGCCAGGATCGCCGCGGGTCCGCCCCGGATCTGACGGGCTACCATCGCCCGACGCCGAGGTGGCGGAACCGGCAGACGCGGCCGACTTAAACTCGGCTGCCCGCAAGGGCATGTGAGTTCGAATCTCACCCTCGGCACCACCGTTGACCCATCTGGACCCCACGCGTCGCCAACGCTTCGAGGAACATCGCAGCGAGTACAGGGAGGTAGCCGCCGTGAGCTGCGGCGAACGCGGATGGCGCCCCTCACACTGGGCCGCGTGACTCGCCGTCGACTCCTCAGCGTCCTCCAGTTTTTTCCGCGAGGAGGCTCGTCGCACGTCGCACGGGCGCTCGCGCGGGCGCTCCCGTCGCATGGCTGGGACGTCACCCTCGTCTCGGGCTCGCGGAGCGACCTCGACGGCGTCGGCGACGCGGCGCGCTTCTACGCGGGGCTCGACGTGCATCCGGTGTCCTTCGACATGGCGCTCGCCTCGCCCGATCCGCTCGATCCGCCCCCGGGCTTCGCGCCGATGCAGCCGTCCTACGAAGATCGCCCCGGCGCTCCGGATCGGGTGTTCGCGATGCTCGACGACGACGCCTACGAGCGCCAGGTGACGGCCTGGGAACGCGCGCTCACCGCCGTCGGCGCCGCCACATTCGATGCGCTCCATCTGCACCACCTGACGCCGATCCACGAGGCGGCGACGCGAGTCGCCCCCGGCGTTCCGGTCATCGGACACGTGCACGGCACCGAGCTCCTGATGCTCGAGGCGATCACGGCCGGACCGCCCCCGACCTGGACGCATGCGGAGGCTTGGGCAGAGCGGATGCGCAGGTGGGCGCACGGATGCGAGCGGCTCCTCGTGCTCTCGCGATCGGAGCTCCCGCGCGCCGAGCGGCTGCTCGGCGTGGACGCGGACCGGCTGGTTGTGCTGCCCAACGGGTTCGACCCGCGCGTCTTCGTCCGCCGCGACGTCGATCGCGCATCGCTGTTCCGCGACGCGCTCGTCGAGGCACCGCGGGGATGGTTTGCCGGCCAGGAGTCTGGCAGCGTCCGCTACCAGGCCGAGGACCTCTCGCCACTCGTTGACGGCGTCGTGGTGCTGACCGTCAGCCGCTTCACCGCGGTCAAGCGGCTCCCGCTCCTCGTCGAGGCTTTTGCGAGGGCCCGGGATCGCGCGCGCACGCCCAGCGGCCTGATCATCGTCGGCGGCCATCCGGGCGAGTGGGAGGGGGAGCACCCTGCCAACACGATCGCTCGGCTCGGCGTGCGCGGCGTCTTCCTGGCCGGCTGGCGCGATCACGTTGAGGTGTCGGCATTCCTGTCGGCCGCCGACGTGTTCGCATTGGCCTCCGTGCGCGAACAGTTCGGCCTGGTGCTTGTCGAAGCGATGGCTTGCGAGATGCCGGCGGTCGCCATCAACCGCTTCGGCCCTGGCGAGATCGTCGACGACGGCCAAACCGGCTGGCTCGTGGAGCCCGACGACGTCGACGGCCTCGCCGCCGCGCTGCTCCAGGCGATCGACGACCCGGCCGAGCGGGCGCGCCGCGGCGCCCGTGCGCGGGCCGTCGCGATCGAGCGCTATGGCTGGCCAAAGCTTGCCGAGCGCCTTGCTGGCGTGATGGATGCCTGCGCCGGCAAGCCAGCGCAATGACCGCCAGCCTGGGAACGGCACGAGTGCCGAGTGGCTGGGTCTTGGCGCCGATCACGCGACCCAGGACTGAGAACCGGTCCGCGCTTCCGGTCCATCGGCGGCCCAGTTCCTCGGCTCCGACGCGCCGACGCACGATGACCCGGGCGTCCAAGGAACCAGAGTGTCCTGCCGGACCTGTCGACTGTCTCGTTCCCCAACACGACGCGTCGGCCGCACGACTTCTGCAACGTTGCGAGGCCCCACCGAGAACCGGCGCTCGCCGGTCCTCTGCTTCCCTTGTGGCCCGACATCTGGAGGATGTGACACATGGGTCGCGGACTACTCGCGTTCGTCGTGGTGCTGATCCTGACGGGCTCGTTCGGCTGGGCGTTCCTCTCGTGTGTGGGTGTCCAGCTGTTCTCGTGATCACGGGAGCCAAACAACCGGATTGACACCCGGGTGGCCGCGCCCCTATGGTGCGCCAACGCACCGCGTCCGAGCGCGCAACGAACGGTCCGGGAGCCTGTTCCGAATGCCCGTGTGCGCCAGCTGCCTCCAATTTGGTGACGTGCGCCTGTTCGACGTTCTCGTCGGCGGCCAGGCCCTACGCGTGTGGTGGTGTTCCGAGTGTGCGATCACCGGTCGCCGCCACGGCTACGAGATCGAGCCCGCCCCTGTGTGGATCGAGCGAGCAGCCCTCCGCCAGCTCCCCGTCAAGGAGCTTCCCGACCCCGTCCGGACGCGGATCCCGATTCCGAGCAGGACCGCCTGGAAGGGAACGGACCGTCGGCGCGGCGAGCGTCGCCGCCCGGGAGGCCTGTCTCTCCAGACCTGAAGGCGGTCGGTCCCCCGGTTGACGTAGGACCCACACAGGACTGCCATCTGCCTGACCCCGCCAGACGGGTCATTCCCGGATTGACCGCCGAGCCGTACCGTGGGTACGTGGTCCATGCCCGGCGATCGAATCATCTGCGCGTCGCGTTCGCGTCGGAGCGGCATGCGAGGTACGCGCTCCAGCTGCTCGCGAGCCTGGGCGACGGCTCGATCCGGACGTCGGTCGAGGACGACGCATCGCTGACGATCCTCGACCTGGAGCTCGGGTCGGCCGACCCCGAGCGGGTTGCGACGCTCATGCGCGGCGCCCACGGGATCACGATCGACCCACCGGCCGCGGTGGCCGCCGAGGTCGCCTGAGCAGACCGGCGTCGACTCTCCGGTGCCGCGTCACACCGCTAGTTGCCCGGACCCTCTGTTCGACACGCGCCGCCGATCGTAGGATCGCGCCAGCGACCGACCTCACAGGTGTCATCGGTCTTGTCCATCGGGGGGACGTTCCCGGGGTCGGTCGCCCCACCCACTCGCCGGATCAGGCGCGACGCCGGAGCCCCGACAGCAGCCCGCCGCGTCGAGATCGGCCTCCCGTCCCGTCGACCGCATCGTCGCCGATCGCGACGTCGACCAGCTTGAGCAGCCGGTCCGCCGGACCCGATCTCGGGGCGCCAACCACGACGGGGACGCCCTCGTTGACGGCCTTGAGATAGAGGAATGGGTCGTACGGCAGCTCGATCGAGACCTTGGTCCCGAGGGCGCTTTCCACGTCCCGCATCTTCAGGATCTCGCGGGCGAACATGTTGTTCAGCACGAACGTCGTCTTGGCACCGACCGATCCGGCCTCGTTGAGGAAGTCGAGCAGGGAATGGACCGCCTTGAGCGCGGCCATCTCCGGGTTCACGACAAGGATCACGTTGTCGGCCTTCTCGAAGATCGCCATCGTGCGGTCATCCAGCTCGGAGCCGGCGTCCACGATCACCGTGTCGTA
This sequence comes from Candidatus Limnocylindrales bacterium, assembly GCA_036555445.1. GTDB lineage: Bacteria > Chloroflexota > Limnocylindria > Limnocylindrales > CSP1-4 > DATBLH01. The sequence continues at coordinate 109,620 of DATBLH010000069.1, read as the reverse complement.
GGTGCCGAGGATCGTCTCCAGGATCGCCTCCACGTGCTGCGTGCTGATGAGGTCGGCGAGCTCCGGGGTTGGCGGCGCTGCCAGGACGTGGAGACCAGCGTCGTGGCGGATGGCGTACGTCCGGAGCAGGTCCGGCTCCCGGAGGGCGGCCTCGTCCCGGGCGACATCCGCGAGGGAGCGCTTGACGTCAACGTTGAGATGGGTCGCGACCTGACCGAACTGGAGGTCCATGTCCACGACCACCACCCGGTCGGGATGGCGGCTGGCCATCGCCATCCCGAGATTGGTCGCGATCGTCGTCGTCCCCACGCCGCCCTTGGGGCTGAACACCGCGACGATCCGGCGGCTCAGGGAGGCGAACGTGCCGTTCGAGGTGAGGATCGGCGCCAGATTCTTGGATCGCTGGAAGCGGAGCAGGAGGGCCTCGATCCTGGCCTCCAGCTCACGGTCGTCGAACGGGCGAGCGATGACGTCGTCGGCGCCCACCTCGAGGAACCGGATCCGCTCTTCGACCTCGTCGGTCTGTCCGATGCACAGGACCGGGATCGCGGCCATCGACGGCGTGGCGCGGATCTCGCGGCAGACGTCGATCGCCGTCTTGGGGCCGGTGACGATGTCGAGGATGACGAGCTGGTGCTCGGCAGCGCGCCGGAAGGCTTCGTCCGCATCGTTGACACTGTTGACGGTGTAACCGGCCGTGGTCAGTGCGGCGCTGATCGTGTCCCTGGTCGAGGCGTCGGCCTCGAGCAGGAGGATGGTGGCTGCGGGCACGGACCCTCCCGGGGCGGTTCGCGACGAGACGGCTGAGAGGATACATCGACACCCGCGCCTCGACCGGTGACGGGACCGCGTCGCCGTCCCGGGGCATCCGCAGGCCCCGTGCTAGACTCGCCGGGCCTTTCGGCTCCGCCCGGCTCGAACGAGCCCACAGCGGGGCGATTCCCACAGGAAGGAGACCACGGCGTATGCGCCGATACGAACTCATGCTCGTCCTCCGCCCGGACGTCCCGGACGAACGGATCCAGGCGGTGATCGACCGCACGACCCGACAGATCGTGGCCGGTGAGGGCCAGATCCTGAAGGTGGCTCCCTGGGGTCGTCGCCGGCTCGCGTATCCGATCGACCGGCATCGCGAAGGCTCCTACCACATCGTCCTGTTCGAGTCGCCGGCCGAGGTGATCGTCGAGCTCGAGCGGAGCCTGCTGATCACGGAAGAGCTGCTCCGACACCTGATCACGCGCGACGAACGACCCGTGCGTGCCGGCCGGCGCGACGGCGTGACCGCCGACGAGTCCGAGGACGAGGGACTGCCACCGACCGAGGACGAAGTCGAGGAACAAGACGGCGAGCAGATCGACGAGTCGGAGAGCGAAGCCGCTCCGGCCGCGATCGACTGACGGAGGTTACCGATGGCGCTGTGCAAGGTCATGATCATCGGCAACCTCGGCGGTGACCCGGAGATGCGCTACACGCCCAACGGGCGGCCGGTCACCCAGTTCAACGTCGCCGTCAACCAGAGCACGAAGAACCAGCAGACGGGCGAGTGGGTCGAGGACACCGACTGGTTCCGAGTCACCGTCTGGGGCGACCGCGCCGAGCGCACGGCCGAGCAACTCCGGAAGGGGAATCGGGTATTCGTGGAGGGACGCTTCAAGACCCGGGAGTTCGAGGGTCGTGACGGCCAGAAGCGGACGTCGCTCGAGCTCACCGCGGATAGCGTGGTCAATCTCGAGAAACGAACCCGCGAGGACGGCGAGGGCCAGTTCGGCGCCGATCGGCCGTACCAGGGCGGGAGTGCCCCGCAGCCGCAGGGGCGTCCCGCGCAGGACGACGCCGACCTCGACGACCTTCCCTTCTAGGACACGGGAGAACGATCGATGCCATCCGCCCGCTCGCGCAAGCGCGACGACTACTACCGCGATCGACGTCGGCGGAAGGTCTGTGCCTTCTGCGCCGACAAGACCGAGAGGATCGACTACAAGGAAGTCAACCGACTTCGCCGCTATCTCTCGGAGCGCGCCAAGATCGAGCCGCGTCGGAAGACCGGCACCTGCGCCGGACACCAGCGCGAGCTCGCCGTGGCGCTGAAGCGAGCGCGTCACGTCGCGCTCCTGCCGTACGCGCCACAGCACCTTCGCCCCTGAATCCTGGGTTGATGGCTCGCAGGAGCGTCGAATCCTCCGGCCGATGGCGCGCGGGGGCGACACCTCGGCCGTCGCAGGATGCAGGGCGGGCGGCTCGCCGTTGAGGGTGCCACCCCCGGAGGTCGCCTAGGTGGCGGCCGGGTTGCTGATGATCGCCGGCGGGGCTGCGGCCGGCCTGTTCGGGTCCCTGCTCGGCCTGGGCGGCGGGTTGCTGATCGTGCCGCTGCTGACGTTCGCGTTCGATCTCCCGCTCCGGGAGTCGATCGGTGTCTCGCTCGTGTGCGTGATCGTGACCTCCGGCGCCGCCGCGGGTGTGTACCTCGAGCGGCGGGTCGCGAACCTGCGGCTGGGGATGACCCTGGAGCTGTTCACCGCGGCCGGGGCGGTCCTCGGCGGCCTCATCGCGTTTGCCCTCGAGGAGCGAGTGATTGCCGGATTGTTCGCCGTGCTCCTCGTCTACACCGCGGCGTCGATGGTCCGCCGATCCACGCCGGAGCCCGACGTCGCGGCCACCGAGCCGGTGACCCCGGGCTCATCGTGGACGGACGCACTCCACGGATCCGACTATCGCGTCCGGAGGCTGGGTCCCGGTGCGCTGGTCAGTGTCGCCGCGGGCATCGTCTCGGCCCTGCTGGGTGTCGGTGGCGGCATCGTCAAGGTGCCCGCGATGCACCTGGTGATGAAGGTTCCGCTGCGGGTGGCCATCGCCACCAGCAACCTGATGATCGGCGTGACCGCGTCCGCGGGCGCGATCATCTATCTCGCCCACGGCGAGATCGACCCGTTCGTGGCCGGTCCGACGGCGCTCGGCGTGTTCGCCGGGGCCAGCCTGGGATCGCGGACCGCGCACCGGATCGACGTTCGGGTCCTGCGGGCGCTGTTCGTCGTCGTCCTCCTGTACACGGCGGTCCAGATGGTGCGCCGCGCCGCGGGGACCGGCCCGTGAGCGAGTCCGTCATGGCGCCGGATCGCGGACTGGAGGCCGGTGTCGGCCGCCTGATCACCGTGGGCACGTATCTCTCCATCGGCATCCTGGCGATCGGTGTGGGCGTGATGCTCGCGTCCGGGGTGTCGCCGCTGGCGAGTGCGCCACCGCTCGATCCTGCCCGACTGCCGGCCGATCTCGTGGCGCTTCGCCCGGAGGGCTTCCTGTGGCTGGGCCTGCTGGCCGTGATCGCCACACCCGCGGCGCGCGTGACCGCGGCACTCGTTGGGTTCGCCGCCCGAGGCGAGCGCCGGATGGCCCTCATCGCGATCCTCGTCCTCGTCGTCATCGTCCTGGGCGTCGTGGTCGCGCGCCCGCCAGAGCTCTGAGAGACCGGTGGACCTGCTGATCCTCGTCCTCGCGTTCGTCGTGATCCTGGCCGGTGCCGAGCTGTTCACCAACGGCATCGAGTGGTTCGGCAAGAAGCTCGAGCTCGCCGAGGGAGCCGTGGGCTCGGTCCTCGCGGCGGTGGGGACGGCCCTCCCGGAAACGATGATCCCGATCATCGCGATCCTGTTCGGGACGGCGGAATCGTCGCATGAGGTCGGGATCGGCGCGATCCTCGGCGCCCCATTCATGCTCTCGACGCTCGCGATGTTCGTGACCGGCATCGCGGTGCTGGTCGTCGCCAGGCGACGGCCCCAGGGCGACGTCATGCCGGTGGATACCGGTGTCCTCGCCCACGACATGCGGTATTTCGCGATTGCCTACGCCCTGGCCGTGGGGGCGGCGTTCCTCCCGGTCGATCCGATGTGGCCGAGATGGCTGGTCGCGATCGTCCTCATCGGAATCTATGCGTGGTACGTGAAGGGCCACTTCGAGGCCGATCCCGACGTCGATGCCGCCGACCTGGCACCGCTCCGGTTCCATCGCCTGGATCGAGCCGCCCACGCCGCCGATCCAACGGCGCCGCGGTTGCGGGTGGTGAACCTCCAGGTCCTCGCCGCGCTGGGGCTGATCATCGTGGGCGCGGTGTTCTTCGTCGATGCCGTCGAGCACATCGCAACCCAGCTCCACGTCGACCCGGCGCTGCTGGCGCTCGTCATCGCGCCGATCGCGACCGAGCTGCCGGAGAAGTTCAACTCGGTGATCTGGGTGCGGCAGGGGAAGGACACCCTGGCGATGGGCAACATCACCGGCGCGATGGTGTTCCAGTCCACGATCCCCACGGTGGTTGCGCTCGTGTTCGCGTCCTCCGCCTGGGTTGCGGCCGAGGGCTCGTACACCGCGTTCGCGTCGGCCGGGATCGCGTTCCTGTCGTCGGCCGCGATCTTCATCCCGATGGCCCGATCGGACCGACTTCGCGGCCGGTCGCTGCTGGTCGGCGGCGTCTTCTATGTCGCGTATCTCGGGTTCATCGTGGCCGTGATCAGCGGCATCCGGCTCTAGTCGGTCGGCCGGGAACGCCGAGGGCCCGCGTTATACTCGGCCGACCCTTCCGGGGACGTCGACCCCAGCCCGAGGATCATGATGCTCACGAAGAAGCCGAACGACCCGCACGCGGCCGGATCCGCGGCTCCACAGCCCTCCGGATCGCCCGTCGCGACCGGCGGGGCGCGATCGCTCGACGACCTGGTCGCGTACTTCGAGGGCGACTTCGTCGCCCTTCGCGACGCCCGCGTGAGCATCATGACCCATGCGTTCATGTACGGCACCGCGATCTTCGAGGGGATCCGGGCCTACTGGAACGACGAGCAGGGACAGCTCTACGGCTTGTTCGTCCGGGAGCACGTCGAGCGCATCCGCGGCAACGCCAAGATCATGCTCATGGACGACCTGCCATCGGTCGACGAGCTGAGCGCGCTGATCGTGGAGACGGTCCGCCGCAACGGGTTCCGCGAGGACGCCTACATTCGTCCGTCGTTGTACAAGAGCACCAAGGCGATCGGGGTCCGACTCCACGAGCTCGAGCACCAGCTGTGCATCGTGACGCTGCCGTTCGGCAACTACATCGATACCGAGTCCGGCGTCCGGGTGATGACCTCCACCTGGCGACGCAACGCCGACGACGCGCTGCCCGCGCGGGGCAAGATCACGGGCGGCTACGTGAACATGGCCTTCCAGAAATCCGAAGCCGAGCTGAACGGATTCGACGAGGCGGTCGTGCTGACCCACGACGGTCACGTCAACGAGGCGTCGGCGGCCAACCTGCTCATGGTTCGCGACGGTGTGCTGATCACGCCGCCGGTCACCGACGACATCCTGGAAGGGGTGACCCGCAAGGCGATCTTCGAGCTGGCCGAGGACGAGGGGATCCGGACGCAGATCCGCTCGATCGACCGAAGCGAGCTGTACATCGCGGACGAGGTGTTCCTGTGCGGCACCGGCGTCCAGGTGAGCCCGGTGATCGAGGTCGATCGCCGTGCGGTCGGCTCCGGCGCGATCGGGCCGATCAGCAGGGCGATCAAGACCCGCTACTTCGACGCGGTCCGGGGACGACTCCCCGAGTACGGCCACTGGCTGACGCCGATCCCGCCTGCCTGACCGATCCCGCGGTCCGACGTGGCGGTCGCGTCAGGGCGCCGGTGGTGGGCTGAGCGTTGGCGTCGACGACGCCGTGATGATCGCGATGTCGACACGCGCCGTCGGGTCGTTCGTCAGCGTGGGTTGGACCCCGAACGCCTGGCTGAGGGCGGCGATCGTCACCGGGAGCCGCTGCTCGGCGCCGTTATAGACGAGGATCCGAGTTCTGGCGCCGCCGGCCTGGTCGGGGCGCTGGTTGGGGGCCGATGCCGCGATGCCCACGTAGTTCAGGTAGGCCGCGATGTCGGCTGCCTGGCCGCGGTCTCCGGACCCGTTGAGGACCCACACCCGGGCGCCCTCGCTGGCCAGGGCTTCGCGACGCTGCTCCTCGGCGGGATTGGCGGTGAATGCGGTACGGACGGCGTTCCGGATCTCGTCCACCCTCGGGTATTCGACGCAGCCCCGCGGATCCCGGCAGCTGTCCTGGCCATAGAGCGGCGGCGAGAACACGTACGAGCGGATGTTCCGGGTATCGACCGACTCGGCCAGTCCGAGCAGCTGTGGCAGGAGGTTTCGCGGGATGTCGGTCCGTACGGCGCTTCGGAGGGCGGCTGCGAGCTCGTCAACATGGGGAAGGATGGCCCCGATGTTCGCCTGCTCGCGCAGGGACAGCAGGACGCGCTGCTGGCGCTGGGCGCGATCGAAGTCGTTCGACGTGTGGCGGGAGCGCGCGTACATCAACGCCTGCGCCCCGTCCATGTGCTGGTAGCCCGACGGGATGTACACGCGGCGCAGCCCGTCAACGCCCGGGAAGGTGTTGTCCACGACCGGGATCTGGACGTTGATCGCCACGCCACCGAGGGCGTCGACGACCCGGATGAAGCCGTCGAAGTTGACCTCGACGAAGTACTTGATGTCGAGGCCATAGAGCTCGCCCAGGGCGGCCTTGATCGCGTTGTAGCCGCGGGTCCGGCTCGTCCCCGGGAAGGCGTCCGCGCGTCCCCGGGCGTTTGCCCACAGGCTGTTGATCTTTCCCCGATACACGCGCCCGAACACGTTCCGCGCGGGACCCGACGGCAGCGGCACGTCGACCATGTCGCGCGGCAGGCTGAACATCGCCACCTGCTTCGACACGGGGTCGATCGAGACCGTGATCAGGGTGTCGGTGTTGTGGCCCCCGTTCTGCTCGTCGGACCCGATGAGCACGACGTTCAGGCGGTCGGTGCCGTTCCACGGCGGGGGCGTCACGTTCGGCAGCGCGGTTCCCTCGGACGGCAGCGAGGACGTCGCCTCGGACGGCGACACCGGCGGCTCGTCCGACGCGCTGCCGGATGGACTGCCGCTCGGCTGCGAGCCCTCGTCGCAGTCGGTGCGGTCGGCATCGAAGATGCAGTCCGCCGTTCGCATCGCGATCAGGTCGTAGCGGGCGACGGCGACGTGACCGCCGGCCATGACCAGGACGACCGCGAGCAGCCCCGCGACCGAGATCGGGCTCAGCGGGATCCGCGGGGTCCCGAGGCGACCGCCGCCGCTCGCAGTCCATGCGTTCAGGTACGACGTCACGCGCCAGGCATCGATGATCGCGATCAGGCGATACCCGAGCAGGAGCAGGTTGAGCACGAACACGGAGGTCAGGAACCACGACTGGAGCGCGAGGCCGACCAGCTCGGGCCGCGGCAGCCGGAGCACGATCCCGGCCACGAGCGCGCCGATCAGGATCGGGCCGGCGGCGAACCCGAGCGCGCGCGTATACGCGCCCGCGTAGGCGTGCCCGAGACCGGGGAAGAGGAGCGACAGGAAGGCCGCGACGAACGCGGAACGCGCGGGCGGACGATCCTCCTGTCCGGGCTGCATCGCGGGTAGGATACGGCCCGATGTTCCAGCCCGTCTCTGCGAAGCCAGCCTTCGTCGCCCACGAGCACGAGCTGCTGGACCAGTGGCAGGAGCGACGGACATTCGCTCGTCTCCGGGCCCAGAACGCGGGCGGTCCGCGGTGGTCGTTCCTCGACGGACCGATCACCGCCAACAACCCGATGGGCGTCCATCACGCGTGGGGCCGAACGTACAAGGACGTCTTCTGCCGTTTCCGCGCGATGCAGGGCTACGACGAGCGCTGGCAGAACGGGTTCGACTGCCAGGGACTGTGGGTCGAGGTCAACGTCGAGCGCGACCTCGGCTTCACCTCCAAGCGGGATATCGAGGCCTACGGGATCGCCGAGTTCGTGTCGCTGTGCAAGCAGCGGGTGCTGACGTTCGCCGCCCGCCAGACGGAGCAATCGATCCGGCTCGGGTACTGGATGGACTGGAACGATCCCGACGACCTGCGTCGGCTGCGCGACCAGCTCGCCGAGGACCCATCCCAGGTGATCACGGTGGAGGGGCCGGCCGGGCCGGTCACCGACACCGTGGAGATGATCGTCGGCCGGCTGGGGATGCCAGAACTGGGCGGCAGCTACTTCACATTCAGCAACGAGAACAACGACCTGATCTGGGGCTTCCTGGCCGAGTGCCACAAGCGCGGCTGGATCTACAAGGGCCACGACTCGATGCCCTGGTGCGCCCGCTGCGGCACCGGGCTCTCGCAGATGGAGATGAACGAGGGCTACCAGGACCGCGACGACCCAGGACTCACCGTCCGCTTCCCGCTCCTCGACCGGCCCGGCGAGTCGCTCCTCGTATGGACGACGACGCCCTGGACGCTGACGTCGAATGTCGCAGCCGCGGTCGGTGACGACCTCGACTACGTCCGCGTCCGGCAGGGCGAGCATGAGCTGTGGCTGGGGAAGGGGACGCTGAAGCAGGCGCTCGCCGGCACGTTCGAGGTCCTCGAGGAACGGAAGGGCCGCGACCTGGTGGGCTGGCGCTACCAGGGCCCGTTCGACGAGCTGCCGGCCGTCCGCGCGGCGTTCGCTCCGGGAGCCGACAAGGCCGGCGGCGGGAAGCGCTCGGACGAGGACGGCACCTACGAGCATCGCGTGGTCGCCTGGGAGGAGGTCGGCGAGGAGGAGGGGACGGGGATCGTCCATATCGCTCCCGGCTGCGGCGCCGAGGACTACCAGCTCGGGAAGCGGCTGGGGCTACCGGTCATCGCACCGCTCGACGAGTCGGGGATCGTCGTCGACGGCTTCGGCTTCCTCACCGCCCGTGACGTCCGGGACGTGACCGAGCCGATCGTGGACCACCTGAAACAGGACGGGCTGTTTCACCGGCTCGAGGTGTACACCCACCGCTATCCGCATTGCTGGCGATGCGGCACCCCGCTCGTGTTCCGGCTCGTGGACGAGTGGTTCATCAGCATGGGCGAGGTCTACGACAAACCTCGCGAGGAGCTGACGCGGGAGGAGGTCGACCGCAGCCTCCGCTACCAGATCATGGAGGTCGTGGACCAGATCCGGTGGATCCCGGAGTTCGGCTACGACCGCGAGCTGATCTGGCTCCGCGACATGCACGACTGGATGATCTCGAAGAAGCGCTACTGGGGACTGGCGCTGCCGATCTATGACTGCCAGGCGTGCGGGACGTTCGACGTGGTCGGCGGCCGGACCGAGCTCGCCGAGCGCGCCGTCGAGGGCTGGGAGACGTTCGCGGGGCACACACCCCACCGACCGTGGGTCGACGCTGTGAAGATCGCCTGCCCGGGGTGCGGCGCGCCGGTGGATCGGATTCTCGACGTCGGCAACCCGTGGCTCGACGCCGGGATCGTGCCGTTCTCCACGCTCCACTTCCGCGAGGAGCCGGAGTACTGGCAGCAGTGGTATCCGGCCGACTTCATCACCGAGAGCTTCCCCGGCCAGTTCCGCAACTGGTTCTACGCGATGCTGGCGATGGGAACCGTGCTTCGCCGCGAGCCTCCGTTCAAGACGATCTTCGGGTACGCCCTCCTCCTGGGCGAGGACGGCCGGCCGATGCACAAGAGCTGGGGCAATGCGATCGAGTTCGACGAAGCGGCCGAGCGGATGGGCGTGGACGTGATGCGCTGGCTGTACATGGCGGCCCGACCGGACGACAACATCCGCTTCGGATGGCACGCCGCCGACGACGCGCGGAAGCGATTGCTCGTGCTGTGGAACGTCTATGCGTTCTTCGCGACCTACGCGAATCTCGCCGGCTGGACGCCCGCCGAGGATGCGCCGCCACCCGATGACAGACCGCCCCTCGATCGCTGGATCCTGTCCAGGATGGCGGCCCTCGCCGCAGCGACCGAGGAGCGCCTCACCGACTACGACGCCCTGGGTGCGACGCGACTGATCGATACGTTCATCGAGGATCTGTCGACCTGGTACCTGCGGCTGTCGCGCGAGCGGATGCGCCGCAACGAGGACGCGCGCGATCGCGCCGCCGCATTCGCGACCCTCCACGCGGTCCTCGGCGCCCTGGCGCGAGTCCTGGCCCCGATCCTGCCGTTCCTGGCCGACACGATCTACGGCAACCTGGTCGCGACCCAGGACACGACGGCCCCGGATTCCGTCCACCTCACCCGCTGGCCCTCGGGCGAGCTGGCGGACCTCCGGACCGAGCCCCTCGAGGGTGCGATGGCGACGGCGCGCGGGGCAGTCGAGCTCGCCCGGACGCTTCGAGGCACCGCCGGTCTCAAGGTCCGGCAGCCACTGGGCCGGATGTGGCTCGCGCTCCCCGGTGGCAACGGTGCGCTCCACGAGCGGGACGCGCTGCTGTCGCTGATCGGTGAGGAGGTCAACGTCAAGGCGGTGGAGCTGATCGACGACGACTCCGAGCTCGTCGAACGGCGGGTGAAGCCGCTGCTGCCGGTGATCGGCCGCAAGCTGGGGCCGCGCATCCCGGACGTCATGGCTGCGGCCCGCGAGGGACGGTTCGAGATCCGCCCGGATGGCTCGGTGGCGTTGGCGGGGGTGATCCTCGCCCCGGACGAGGTCGAAGTGCTCGCGTCGGCTCGCCCGGGGACCGCCGTCGCCGCCGACGAGGGCCTGGTCGTCGTCATCGACACCGCGATCACCCCGGAGCTCCAGGCCGAGGGCGATCTGCGGGAGCTCACGCGCGCGATCCAGGACCTCCGGCGCGAGGCGGAGCTGGCGCTCGACGATCGCATCGAGGTCTGGCTCGGAGACCTGCCCGCGGGTCTTTCCCACGGTCTCGACCCGGTTGCCGCCGACACGCTCGCCGATCGGATCGCGACGGGCGACGCGCCCGAGGGTGCCGGGGCTGCCCGTTCGCAGGTCCAGCTCAGCTCGGGCACCGTGACGATCGTCCTCCGCCGCGTCTCCGGGAGTGGCTAGGGCGTGGCGGGCGATCGGGTAGCGGGCGGGTCCGATCCGGACGATGTCGTCGGCGCGGGCGACGCCGGCAGCCCGCTCTGGGCACCGTTCGTGGCCATCGCCGCGGCCGTCGTCGTCGCCGACCAGCTGACCAAGGCCTGGCTGGTGTCCACGCTCGCGCCGGGGGAATCGGTGGAGGTTCTCGGAGACTGGCTGCGGCTCGTCCATTCGCGCAACACGGGTGCGGTGTTCGGCCTGTTTCGCGATCAGGCACCCCTTTTCGCGGCGGTGTCGCTCGGTGTGATCGGCCTCATCGCGTGGTTCCACGGCCGATCCGGCCGGAGCCCGGTGATGACCCTCGCGCTGGGCCTGCTCCTCGGCGGCGCGATCGGCAATCTCGCCGACCGGGTTCGACTCGGCCATGTCGTGGACTTCGTGGATGCCGGGATCGGCAGTCTCCGCTTCTACACGTTCAATGTCGCCGACTCGGCGATCAGCGCCGCCCTGCTGCTGCTGATCCTCGTCGGACTGTTTCCCTCGCTCGCGCGTCCGTCCCGGGCGCCTGCGCTGTCGGGCCCCGCCTCCACGCATCCGGCCGACGATGCCTGAGCCGGTCCCCGGACTCGACGTGCACCGGATCGTCGTTCCGGCCGGCGGCCGTCCCGTGCGCGTCGATCGCGTCGTCGCGGACCTCACCGGCCTTTCCCGCAGCCATGTCCAGCGCCATATCGCCGCGGGTCGATTGACCCGGGACGGGGAGCCGCTCCGGGCGAACGCGCTGGTCGAGGGAGGCGCCGAGCTCGTGCTCGAGGTACCCGAGCCGGAAGCCCCCGGGATCGTGCCGGCGCCCGACATCGACGTTCCGATCGTCTACGAAGACGAGGACCTGCTCATCGTCGACAAACCGGCCGGCCTGGTCGTGCATCCTGCCCCCGGCCACGCGTCGGACACGCTGGTCAATGCCCTCATTGCCCACGCTGGGCCGGAGACCTACGGGGGGATCGCCGGCGTGGCGCGGCCCGGGATCGTCCACCGGCTGGATCGCGACACGAGTGGCCTGCTCATGGTCGCCCGGACCGACCGCGCCCAGGGGTCGCTGATGACGCAGCTCAAGGCGCGGCGGATCAAGAAGACCTATCTCGCCCTCGTCGCCGGTTCGGTGGCCGCGGCCGTCGGGCGGATCGAGGCCCCAATCGGGCGGGATCCGCGTCACCGCACGCGGATGGGGGTGGTCCCGGACGGTCGACCCGCGGTGACCGGGTATCGCGTCCGCGAGCGATTCGCAGGCTGGACGCTGCTGGAGCTGGACCTCGTCACGGGGCGAACGCATCAGATCCGCGTCCATCTCGACGCGATCGGCCACCCCGTCGCCGGAGACCCGGTCTACGGTACCGGCACCTCGCGGCGCGGCCCCGACGGCCTTACCCGCCTCTTCCTCCACGCCTGGCGGCTGGAGCTCGCGTCACCGTCACGGGGAGACCTGATCCGTGTCGAAGCACGCCTGCCCGAGGCGCTCGAGCGGGTCCTCGACGGCCTCAGGGGTGGCGAGCGACGGCTTACCGACGGCGGTCGTGCGCGGTGACCGGCGAAACGGACCGCCCGGTCGAGTGGCTCGGAGCTCCGGGATCGGTCCTCGCGATCATCTCCGGTCCGTCGGGGGTGGGGAAGGACACGATCATCCAGACCCTCCGGGATCGGAAGACGGGGACCAACTATCACTTCGTGGTGACCTGCACCACCCGGGCACGCCGGCCGGGCGAGGTCGATGGCGAGAGCTATCACTTCGTCACCCGGGATCGGTTCGCGGTGATGCGCGAACGTGGGGAGCTGCTCGAGGCGAACCAGGTCCACGACCAGTGGTACGGCACGCCACGGGAACAGGTCGGCATGGCCCTCGCCGCGGGTCGCGACATCATCCTCAAGATCGACGTCCAGGGCGCCCAGGCCGTGAAGGGGGCGGTCCCGGATGCGCTCCTCATCTTCATCGTGCCGCCGTCGATGGAGGCGCTGTTCCAGCGGCTCCGTTCGCGGGCCACGGAGACCGCCGACGAGCTCGAGCTCCGACAGCGCAATGCCGCAATCGAGCTTGCCCGCCAGGGCGACTACGACCACGTCGTCGTCAACGAGACCGGGCAGGTCGATCGGACGGCCGCCGAGATCGAGGCCCTGATCGCGCAGGAGAAGCGACGCCACCCCGACCGCCGCGTTCGGGTCTGACCGGATCGGGAAGGACGGCCGGGTCGTGTCAGGCGAGCTGACGCGGTGACCGCCGATCATCCGGGTGTGACGCTCGAGCTGGCGCTCGATCCGGTCGGGGGACCGGACCGGCTGGTCGAGATCGCCATCGATGCCGCGGGACCGGCGGGCTCGCGGAGCTATACCTACGCGCTGCCGGCCGCGCTCGCCGACATCCAGGCGGGGGAGGCCGTGCTCGTCGAGTTCGGCCGCCGCCGCGCGCTCGGAATCGTGCTGGGCGACGCCACCGTCGCACGCGATGGTGGCACGAAGCCGGTCCTCGACCGGATCCGCTCCGACGGCCCGCTGCTGCCGGAGTTGACGCTCGCGCTCGTGCAGGAGGTGGCGAGCCACTACCTCGCCCCACCCTCGATGGTCGTCCGGTCCGCCCTTCCGCCGGCGATGCTGGAGCGGCTGGAGCTGGTCGCGGAGGGGCGCCCCGATCGAGGTGCGGCCGGCGATCTGGCGGCAATCGATGCCGACCTGGTCGACCAGCTCGCGGACGGTCCGGCGCCGGTCCGGTCCCTGGCCACGCCCGAGGGCCGGGCCGGCCTGTTGCGCCGGCTGCGCTCGCTCGAAGAGCGCGGTCTCGTGGCGCTCGACTGGACCCTGACGGCTGCCGGCGCGGGCCCGAGGTTCGAGCGCTGGCTGACCCTCACCGGACCCGGTCGCACGACGGCCGACGGGATGGCATCCGGGGACCGTCCGCGGGGACGCCCGCTCGGCCCCCGCCAGGTGGCCGCCCTCGAGGAGCTGCGGCTCGGGCCTCGAACCGGGCTTTCCGCCGCGCACCTCGGCGGACGGCATGGGACGTCCGCGCTTGCCGGCCTCGCCCGTCGCGGCCTCGTCTCGGTCGAGGTCCGGGAACGCCCGCGGCGACCACTGGGCAGCCGCCGCCCGGGTCGTCGAGGTGGCCGACCGACGGGGTCGGTCCTCACGCCGCCCCAGGTCGAGGCCATCGCCACGATCCGTGGCGCCCTGGGCGCTGGTGATCCGACGCCGGTCCTGCTCGACGGCATCACCGGTGGCGGCAAGACCGCGGTCTACGTCGAGGCGATCGGCCTGGCCCTCGAGCTCGGGCGGCGGTCGCTGCTGCTGGTGCCGGAGATCGCCCTCGCGCTGCCACTCGTGGATCGCCTCAGGGCAGATCTCGACGCCCGCGTCGCGCTCGTCCATTCGGGCCTGGCGGATGGCGAGCGTGCGGACGAATGGCGCCGGATCCGGGCGGGAGAGGCCGAGATCGTGGTGGGCACACGGCTCGCGATCATGGCGCCCCTCCCCGACGTGGGACTCGTGATCGTGGACGAGGAGCACGACCCCGCGTACAAGAGCGACCGCACGCCCCGGCTCCAGGCACGCGACGTCGCGGTCCGGTTGGCCCGCCTGGCCGGGGCCGCGCTGGTCCTGGGGAGCGCGACACCCTCCGTGGAGTCGGAGTGGCGCGCGCGGACGGGGGCGATCCGTCGGGTGCGCCTGCCGAGCAGGCCGATCGGTGCCGCCCCGGTCGTCGACGTCGTCGACCTGCGGGAGGAGCTGCAGACCGGCAACCGCGGCCTCCTGTCGGCCGCTCTCCGGGGAGCCATCGCGTCCCTCGCCACCGCCAACGGCGAGCAGGCGATCCTGGTCATGAACCGGCGCGGGACGGCATCGGTCGTCGTGTGCCGGGACTGCGGACACGTCCAGGGCTGTCCGGACTGCGACCGGCCGCTCGTCTATCACCACGCCGGGACATCGCTGCGCTGTCACCACTGCGGGCGGGGCTGGCCGGCGGCGGTTCGCTGCCCGGTGTGCGGCTCACCCCGCATCCGGTACCTCGGTGGCGGTACGGAACGCCTGGAGCGGGAGCTGCGGGAAGCCTTCCCGGCGCTCCGGGTCGACCGGCTCGACCGCGACGTTGCCGAAAAGCGTGGGGCGGCGAGCCGGGTCATCGACGCATTCAGCGACGGGCGCGTCGACGTGCTCGTCGGAACCAGCCTGGTAACGAAGGCACTCGACGTTCCCGGGGTGACCCTGGTGGGCATCGTGTCCGCGGACGTCGCCCTGAATCTCCCCGACGAGCGAGCGGCGGAGCGGACGTACCAGCTGATCGCGCAGGCCGTGGGTCGGGCGGGCCGAGGGGAGCTGCAGGGCCACGCGATCATCCAGACCTACCAGCCGCAGCACCCGGCGATCCGGGCCGTGGCGACCGGCGATGCGACGGCGTTCTACGACACCGAGCTCGCGATGCGGGAGCGGTTCGGCTCGCCGCCGTTCGGATCCGTGGTCAAGCTCACCCTGTCGATGGCCGATCGGGCGGCGGCCGAGCGGGAGGCCGCCATCGTGGCGGATCGACTCCGAGAACGGGCCGCCGGCCAGGATCCCGGCGTCACGGTGACCGGTCCCGCACCGGCCTACATCGCCCGCCGTGGGGAGCGCTGGCGGTGGAACGTCATCCTCCGTGGCCGCGATCCGGCGGCCATGGTCGCCGACGGCCTCGGTACCTCGTGGGCGATCGATGTCGACCCGGAGTCGCTCCTGTAGTCGCCAACCGCCCGGCGCCTGTCGGGATCCGCGAAAGGGGGGACAATGGACGTAGACCCCGGACCTGGGGAGGCAGGCAAGGAGGCCCGATCATGGAGGAACCCCGCACCGCGTCGGTACCGGATCCGGCCGCCGGCCCGGTTGGCGATCCCGACGACGCTCCATCCGCCGCGTCCGCCCAGGCGGCCTCGACGACGAGGTCGACCGAACCGGATCCGACGTGGTCGACCGATTCGGCGACCCAGTCGCAGGCCCCGGAATGGCTGGCACAGCTCCAATCGATGATCGAGGGTCTGGCATCTCAGGCCGCGCCGGTGGTCCGGGAGATCGGCGCCAAGGCCGCCGAGCTCGCAGCCCTCGCCGGCGAGAAGGCGGGGCCGATCGCCCACCGTGCCGCGGACGCGACCGAGCATGCCGGTGCACGGATCGCCGAACGCGGACGGGTCGTGGCCAAGGAGCTGCGGCGCGACGCCCAGGGCGAGAACGGGCACACCGAGGACGGACACGAGTCCGGCGACCCGGCGACGACCACGGCTGAGCCCACGGACACCACGTCCGTTTCCTAGGGAGAGATCACCCACCGGTCGCGGCGTGGGCCGTGGATATACTCGGCCCATGTCCGTCCGCCCCATCGTCCAGCTCGGGGACCCACGTCTTCGCCTGCGTGGCGAGCCGGTGACCAGCTTCGGCAAGCTTCTCCACGGGCTGCTCGACGACCTCGCGCACACGATGCGCGACGCGCCCGGCGTGGGTCTCGCGGCTCCCCAGCTCGGTGAGCCGCTGAGCGCCTGCGTGATCGAGGTCGAGGGCCGGCTCCACGAGCTCGTGAACCCTCGGATCGTCCGCTCGACCGGAGACGATCGCGACCTGGAGGGCTGCCTGTCGATCCCCGGCTACGTCGCCTACGTCACCCGCCGCGAGCGCGTCTGGGTCGTCGCCCAGAACCGGCTGGGGCGCAAGATCAAGGTCGCCGGTAGCGGACTCCTCGGCCGCGCGCTCCAGCACGAGCTCGACCACCTCGACGGAAAGCTGTACATCGATTACCTGGATTCGATGGATGAGCTGATCCCGGTCGGGCAGGGCGATGGCGAGGACGAGCCCGAGGGCGCCGAGGAGGCCGTCGCGGCGCTCGCATGACCCGACCCGGCGGTGATCGTCGGGTCCGGGCGGTGTTCTTCGGCAGCGGGCCGTTCGCGATCGGCAGTCTCCGCAGAGTCGCTGAGCACCCGGATGTCGACCTCGTGGGGGTCGTCACCGCTCCGGCAAGACCGAGCGGGCGTCGCAAGGTCCCGACACCGACACCGGTCGCCGTCGCCGCCCACGAGCTCGGGGAGGGACCGGTCCTGACCCCGGCCCGGCTGCGCGATCCCGAGGTGATCGCCTCGATCCTCGCCCTCGATCCCGCGCTCGCGGTTCTCGCCGACTATGGCCAGCTGGTCCCGGAGGAGCTGCTTGCGCTCCGCCACGGGGCGCTGAACCTCCATCCGTCGCTCCTGCCACGACACCGGGGCGCGACGCCCATCCCCGCCGCGATCCTTGCCGGCGATCTCGAGACCGGGGTGACATTGTTCCGGATGGACCGCGGGCTGGACACAGGGCCGATCGTGGCTCAGGAGGCCGTTGCCCTCGCTCCCGGCGTCACGGCGCCGGAGCTCGAGGCGAGACTCGCGGCGATGGCGCCCGACGTGCTGGAACGATCGCTCGCGCGCTGGCTGGCGGGCGGTCTCGAGGCCACGCCCCAACCGACCGATGGCGCCACGAACACGCGGCCGCTTCGGCGCGATGACGGCCGCCTCGATCCTCGCCGCCCCGCCGTCGAGCTCGAGCGGGCCGTGCGCGCCTATCGTCCGTGGCCCGGCACGTTCGTCCTCGGTCCGACCGGTCGCCTCGCCGTCCTCAAGGCGGTGGTCCGACCATCGCGCCAGGGAGACAAGGAAGGGACCTTCGTCGCCGACGATGACGGACTCGCGATCGCGACCCGCGATGGACGCCTGGTCCTCGAACAGGTCCAGCCGGCCGGCGGGCGACCCATGCGTGGCAGTGCCTACCGCCGTGGCCGGGCGAGCATCGTTGGCTCGCCGGTCGGCTCCTAGGCCCCGTCCGACGTGAGAGCCATGCGCCCCGGCCCGTGTGGCCGCCGTGCCAGAATCGAGCCGTGACCACCACCAGCACCGTTCCGCCCGCACGAGTCGACGAGCCCGATCGGCCGGATGACGCACGGCCGGGTCTCTCGGGTCTCACGCTCGACGAGGTCGAGGCATGG
The DNA here is from genome assembly GCA_036555445.1 of Candidatus Limnocylindrales bacterium. GTDB lineage: Bacteria > Chloroflexota > Limnocylindria > Limnocylindrales > CSP1-4 > DATBLH01. The sequence continues at coordinate 91,779 of DATBLH010000069.1, read as the reverse complement.
CTGGCGGCAACCGGCGAAGCCCGCTACCGCGCCCGCCAGATCGGCGACGCGGTCTGGCGAACCCGGGTGGCGACGGCGGTCGCGGCCCCCGCGCTGCCGGTCCGGCTGCGCGAGGCGATCGACCGGGCGTTCCGGTGGGACACGATCGCGACCACCGACCTGACCTCCGCCGACGGCCGTCGCACCCAGAAGGCCCTCCATCGGCTCGGCGACGGGGCCACTGTGGAATCGGTCCTCATGCGCTACCCGGCGGGACCCGGCAGGCGCGAGCGGAACACGCTGTGCATCTCGTCCCAGGCGGGTTGTGCGGTGGGCTGTCCGTTCTGCGCAACCGGGGAGCTCGGGTTCACCCGCGACCTCGAGGTGGCCGAGATCCTCGATCAGGTGCGACACGCGGCGCGGCGCCTCGACACCGATGGCGGGCGGCTCACGAACGTCGTGTTCATGGGCATGGGGGAACCCCTCCTCAACCTCGACCGGGTGCTTGCGGCGGTGGAAGCGCTCAACGATCCGCGCCGATTCGGCCTTGGGGCGCGGCACATCACGGTCTCCACCTCGGGTGTCGTGCCCGGGATCCGGCGCCTGACCGCGCTCGGTTCGCAGTTCACGCTCGCGATCTCGCTCCATGCCGCGCGGGACCCGCTGCGGGACGTGCTCGTCCCGCTCAACCGGCGCTGGCCGGTGGCGGAGGTCGTGGCCGCCGCCCGCGACCATGCCGCGGCAACGGGCCGGCGGATCAGCTACGAGTACACGATGATCGCGGGCATCAACGACACCGAGGCCGATGCTGACGCCCTCGCGGAGCTCATCCGTGGCGATCACGCCCACGTCAACCTGATTCCGATGAATCCGGTGGCGCATACCCCGTGGCAGGCGAGCTCGGGTGCAACCCTGTCCCGGTTCGCCGGTCGGCTCCGCGCCGATGGGATTGCGACCACGGTCCGCCGCAACCGCGGCGTGGAGGTCGGCGCGGCGTGCGGGCAGCTGGCCGCGCTCCAGGCCGGCGAGCCGCCCCCGCCGGTCGTCGCGAGGCGTCGGGCGAGGCTCGTCCTCGAGAGCGCCCAGGCCCTGCGAGGCCAACGGCGCGCTGGACAGGTGGCCCCGGTCGGCGCGGACGGCCGCTGATGCCACCCGGGACGATCCGGAACCCGCGGCGTCGTCGGACCCGCGCGCCGATGGCCGAGCGCGTGCGGGGCCGCGAGCGTCCCGCGGATCGCTCGAGCCGGGGCCGCGCCCTCGTCGCCGTCAGCATCCTGGATGCCGACCTCGGCAACCTCGCCAACGCGGTGCGACGAGCCGAGCGGATGGGCGCCGATCGTCTCCACCTCGACGTCATGGACGGCCATTTCGTCCCCAACCTGACGTTCGGCTGGAAGACGATTGCCGCGCTGCGCTCGCGCACGGAGCTCCCATTCGATGCGCACCTGATGATCAGCGAGCCCGGCCGCTGGATCGATGCGTTCATCGAGGCCGGCTGCGACTCGATCACGTTCCACGTCGAGATCGAGGAGCCGATCCGGCCGACCCTCGAAAGGATCGGTGCCGCCCGCCGAAGAGCCGGCCTTGCCCTGCGGCCGGCGACGCCGCTGTCCACGCTGGCGCCCTATCAGGACCTGCTGGACATCGTGCTGGTGATGACCGTCGAGCCCGGTTTCGGTGGCCAGGTCTTCATGCGCGACGTGGCGCAGGAGAAGCTGCTGGCGGCGCGGGACTATCTGGATCACCGGCTGTTCGGGGCCGAGGTCCATGTCGACGGAGGGATCAATCGCGAGAGCGCCGAGATCGTGGGTGCCCTCGGCGCCGACGTGCTCGTCGTCGGCTCGGTGCTCTGGGTTCCCGGACGCGACATGGCACGCGAGATCCGGCTTGTCCGCGAGTTGGCGGACGAGGGCTACCAGTTCGAGCTCAACGACGGGATCCCACCCGGCTCCCGCGACCGTTGGGTGACGTTCGTTCGCTTGCCGAAGCATCTCGGCCGGCGATTCGCGGACCGGATCGAGGAGGCGGGTGTTCCGGTCGTCATGCTCCGGAGTGCCGCCGGACGGTACGGGCCCGACGGAAACAAGGAGTACGACCTGCGGGTCCCCGCGATGGCCGAAGGACGCGTGGTCGACCGCTTCGCCGAGGAACGCGATCGATACCTCGGTGAGGCGGAGGCGTGGCGGGACGAGTACGTCGCCCGCCATGGCGAGCGGGCGCCGGGACCCTAGGCGCACATGCGCGCGCTGCTCCAGCGGGTCAGCCGCGCCGAGGTCACGGTGGGGGACGAGGCAGTCGGCGTGGCCGGTCGGGGGCTCGTCGTCCTGCTCGGCGTGGGTCCCGTCGACACGGCGGAGGTGGCCGAGGGCCTAGCCCGGCGAACGGCCGAGCTCCGAATCTTCGACGACGAGGCCGGACGAACGAACCTGTCGCTCCTCGACATCGGCGGCGATGCCCTCGTCGTCAGCCAGTTCACGCTCTACGCGGATACGTCACGGGGTCGGCGACCCGGTTTCACCGGTGCCGCGTCACCGGACCTGGCTGAGCGTCTCTACGAACGGTACGCGGAGGTCCTGCGCGGGCTCGGCGTGCGTGTCGCGACCGGGAGGTTCGGGGCGGTGATGGCGGTGGAGCTGGTGAACGACGGGCCGTTCACGATCTGGCTCGACACCGACGCGCGCTGAAGCGCGCGGGGGAAGACCGGTCTAGCGGGCGCCCTTGGTCAGGGTTCGCCGGCAGCGGGTGCAGGCGACGACCCGGGTCGTCACGCCGCCGCGGGTCAGCAGGAGCGGCTGGAGATTGGGGTGATAGCGTCGGTGCGCTCGCACCCGGTTCATCCCGGACGATTGCGGATTGAAGCCGGCCATCGACGTCTTGCCACAGATCGCGCAGGAGCGGGCCATGCTGTTCCTCGGGTTCGGAGACGGTTGGAATGACGTCGGGCGCGCGCTGATGGAGCGCTCAAACGGGGTGGTATCGTAGCACACGGCCTCCGGCCGCCGGCCCGGGCCATCCCCCCACGCCGGCAACCGCGAGGAGGAGTCGTCCGCGTGCCCGATCCCACCGTCGGCCGAGCCCTCGTCACGCGGCGCGCGGTGGCGGATCTCGTTCGAACGGCGACCCTGGGGTCGTACGGCGTGACCGGCTTCGCCGCCAGCCTGCCCGAGCGTGTCCTCGCAGCCATCGGCATCGGCCAGCCCGGCCTGCGGATCGGGCTCGCCGACGGCCTGTCCGTGGAGCTGGACCTCACGGTGGCCCACGGGCTCCCGATCGCGGAGGTCGCCAGGCAGGTCGACTCCGCGGTTCGGTACCGGGTGCGGCAGGCAACGGGCCGGGACCTCGAACGGCTGACGATCCACGTCGACGGGCTGCAGCTGCAACCGATGGCCGCACCGCCGGCGACCCAACCGGTTGCCACCCGCCCGGCGCCGCGCCGCCGGTCCCGGAGCGAGAAGGGGAGCCGCGAGGCGTGACACGCCGCGCCTGCGACGGAGCGGGGCTGATCGCGGCGTTCCGGGCCGCCGTCGCGAACCTCGAGGCGCACGTCGAGGAGATCAACGGGCTCAACGTCTATCCGGTTCCCGACGGGGATACGGGATCGAACATGGCGGCGACGGTCCGGGCCGCGCTCGACGAGGCGGAGGGGGTCGCCGCAGAGCCCGTTGGACGGGTCGCGGCGGCGATCAGCTTCGGGGCACTCATGGGGGCGCGCGGCAACTCCGGGGTGATCACCAGCCAGGTGTTCCGGGGAATGGCCGAGGGCCTCGACGGCAAGAGGCGGTTCAACGGCCTCGACCTTGCCAACGCCCTCGCCGAGGGAACGAAGACGGCCTACGGCGCGGTCGCGAAGCCGGTCGAGGGCACGATCCTGACCGTGATCCGGGAAGCGTCGGCAGCGGCCGTCGCCGCTGCGGAGCGCTCCAGCGATGTCGAAGTCGTGCTCACCGCAACCGTGGATGCGGCCGAGAAGTCGGTGGCGCGGACGCCCAGCCTGCTGGCCATCCTCCGAGAAGCCGGCGTCGTCGATGCCGGTGGCCAGGGCCTGTACCGGTTGTTCCAGGGTGCGCTCCTCCACCTCGTCGGCGCGGCGCCGGTCGCCGTCCGCTCGGAGCAGCGCGGGCCAGCGCGCGCGTCCGCTCTGATCGCCCACGCGGACGACGGTTTCGGGTACGAGACGATGTACCTGCTGCAGCCGGAGACCGCGGCCCAGCTGGACGTGGACGCGATCCGGTCGCACCTCGAGGCGATCGGCAACTCCGTCCTCGTTGCCGGCGATGGTCGGGCGATCAAGGTCCACGTCCACAACGAGCGACCGGACGAGGTGATCGCGTTCGGTCTGTCGATGGGCACCCTGAGCAGGATCAGCGTCGAGAACCTCGACGGTCAGGCGCGGGATGTGCGCGAGCATCGCGCGGCCACGTTCACCGGCGGGCCCGAGGCCGCGCAGCCGGCGGAGAAGGTGCCAATGCCACCGAGCCAGAGCGCGCGGGTTGACGCGCCGCCAAGGCCCGGTCCCGCCATCGTCGCTGTCGTCGCCGGCGACGGTCTGGCCGCGGTCTATGCCGAGTTCGGGGTGGACCAGATCCTGCGGGGTGGCCAGTCGGAGAATCCGAGCACGGGTGAGCTGCTGCGCGTCGCCCGGCTGGCGCGACAGCGCGAGGTGATCCTGCTGCCGAACAACCCGAACGTCCGGCTCGCCGCCGAACAGGCTGCCCGGCTGTGCAAGGACAAGCGGATCGTGGTCGTACCCACGCGGAATGCCGCCGAAGGTCTGGCGGCGATGCTGGCCCTCGACCCCAACCGCGACGCGGCGGGGAACCTGGATGCGATGACGAGCGCAGCCAGGGCACTCCAGACCATCCAGGTCACGGAGGCCGTGCGCGACGCGACGATCGGCGATCGCAAGGTGAGGAAGGGCCAGACGATCGTCCTCGACCCGGACGACGGCCTGGTCGCGGTCGACGCGGATCCGGATCGTGCCGTCCTCGACGGCATCGGGCGTCTCCAGCCGGGATACGAGCTGATCACGCTGTACTACGGTACCGACGCAAGCCTGGGTGAGGCAGAGGCCTTGGCGCGACAGATCGGTGCGGCGGTCAGTGGTGCCGAGGTCGAGGTGGTCCATGGCGGCCAGCCCTACTACCGCTACCTGATCTCGGCCGAGTAGCGGGTGACCCCAGCGTCCACGCCCCGTCGGACCGGCCGCACGACCCGCGCATCGGCACCGGCGACGCCCGGCCCGCCGACCGACCCGGCTCGCCTCCTGGAGACGCCACTCGGGACCTCCGGGCTGTCGGCCGCCCATGTCCTGCGCCGGGCCGGTCGGCGGCTGGGGTTCTACTCCGTGCGGGACCTGCTGTTCCATCTTCCGCGGCGATACGACGACCTCCGCGAGATGAGCCAGCTGGGCGACCTCGTCTGGGTCCCCGAGGGGACGGTGGCGAGCGCGCGGGTACGGGTCGCCGGTCTGCGCGTCGAGCCCACGTTCCGCCGCCGCGTCCAGCGCACCGTGGCCACGCTCGAGGATGACACCGGCACGATCCAGGCGACCTGGTTCGGTCGACGGTTCATCGAGCGCCGGCTCCGGGAAGGCGACACGGTGGTCATCAGCGGTCGCGTCAAGCGCTTCGGACGGGCCATGACCTTCGACAACCCCGAGTTCCAGCGCGACGACGGCGGTGAGGTCCTGCACGCCGGCCGCATCGTGCCCGTCTATCGCCTCACGGCCGGCCTCACGGCCGCGCGTCTCCGGAGCGCGATCCGGGAAGCGCTCGACCGGGCGGGAACGCATTACCCCGAGTACCTGCCCTCGTCGATCCGAACCGCGGAGGCGCTGGCGCCCATCGGCGAGGCGCTGGAGGAGGCTCACTACCCGTCGACCTTCGAGGGGCGGGATCGCGCCCTGCATCGACTCGCGTTCGACGAGCTGCTGGCGCTCCAGGTGGGGATGGTCGCTCGTCGCCGCGAGCGAGGCCGATCGGTGGGCCGACCGATCCCGGTCCCCGACGATGCCGATCGGGCGATTCGCGATGCCCTGACCGCGGCCCTCGGGGATCGGCTCGGGCGTCGGGTGGAGCTGACCGGGGACCAGGCGATGGCGGTGACCGAGCTCCGGTCCGACTTGGCGCGCGAGGTCCCGATGCTCCGGCTCCTCCAGGGTGACGTCGGTTCCGGTAAGACGGCCGTCGCGGCCTATGCGCTCGCGGCTGCCGCCCGCGCTGGATTCCAGGGCGCCCTGCTAGCCCCGACGGACCTCCTTGCCCGGCAGCACGTCGACACCGTCGGCCAGCTCCTCGCCGGGCTGGGGATCGACGTCGTGCTCCTGACCGGGTCCCTGGCGGCCGATCGGAAGCGGCAGGTCCAGGACCTCCTGGCATCGGGCCAGGCCTCGGTGGTGGTCGGGACCCACGCGCTGATCCAGGAGTCGGTCGCGTTCGCGTCGCTCGGGCTGGTCGTGATCGACGAGCAGCACCGGTTCGGGGTGGACCAGCGAAGCGAGCTCGAGCGGAAGGCGCATGGCCACGCGCCGCACGTCCTGCTCATGACGGCGACGCCGATCCCGCGGACGCTGGGCCAGGTGCTCTACGCCGATCTCGACGTGTCGAGCCTCCACGAGCAGCCGGCGGGGCGGGTCCCGATCCGCACCGGGATCAAGCGTGCCCACGATCTCGACGGGACCTGGGAGTGGGTGCGGAAGGAGGCAAACGACGGACACCGGACGTTCGTGGTCGTTCCCCTGATCGAAGAGTCGGAGGACGAGTCCGACGGGGCGCTCGCAGCCGAGACGGAGGCGCGGCGTCTGTCCGATCGACTCGCGCCGCTTCGAGTAGGGATCGTCCACGGCCGGATGAAGGCCGCCGAACGCGATGCCGAGATGGGTCGTTTCCGGGACGGGGACCTGGACGTCCTGGTGGGGACGACCGTGGTGGAGGTCGGGGTGGACGTCCCCGCTGCCACGATGATGATCGTGGAGGGGGCCGACCGCTTCGGGCTCGCCCAGCTGCACCAGCTCCGGGGTCGCGTCGGCCGGGGGCGCGCCGAGTCCTTCTGCGTCCTGGTCTCGGACGCGGGCGAGGGGACGACCGAGTACGAGCGGCTCAAGGCTGTCGCTTCGACCCTCGACGGGTTCGCGCTCGCCGAGAAGGACTTCGAGCTTCGCCGAGAGGGCAACGTGCTCGGACTCGTCCAGAGCGGCCTGCCGAGCCTGCGCGTGGCATCTCTCCAGCAACCGGGTCACCGGGAGCTGGCGGCGGCCGCCCGTGGCCACGCGGAGGCACTCCTCGACGCTGACGGGACGTTGCGCCCGGGCAACGAGTCGCTCGGAGCCGAAATCCAGGGTGGCTGGCTCGCGCGCGTCGCGGCCGCGGAGCCCGGCGGATGGGCGTGAGCCGGGCCGGTGGCGATGCCGGTCGCGTCATCGCCGGTACCGCGCGCGGGATCCGTCTCGAGGCACCCGGCCAGGGGACCAGGCCGCTCGGCGACCGCGTCAAGGAGGCCCTGTTCGCGATCCTCGATCCGGACCTTCCAGGCTCCCGCGTCCTCGACCTGTTTGCCGGCAGCGGCGCGGCCGGGATCGAGGCGCTGTCGCGCGGTGCCCGGGAGGCCGTCTTCGTCGATCGCGACGCGGCCGCCGTCCGCGTCATCCGCGGCAATCTCGAGCGCACCGGGCTCGCGGCGGCGGCCGCGGTCCACCGAGCCGATGGGATCCGGTGGCTGACGACGACGGCCGGTTCGGGGGCAGCGTTCGACATCGCGATCCTCGACCCGCCGTATATCGATCGCGACCTGCTGGGCCGCGCACTCGAGATCCTCGCCACCACGTCCGGGCCGCTCGCACCCGGCGCCCGCGTCGTGGCCAAGCATTTCTGGCGCGACGGTCCGCCGGCCACGATTGGACTGCTAGCATCCGAACGCGAGCGACGGTTTGGCGAGACCGCGCTCACGTTCTACCGACGCCAGGAGGACGGCAGCGGGTGAGGGTCGCGGTCTACCCCGGGTCGTTCGACCCGATCACGAACGGCCATGTCGACGTCATCCGTCGCGCCTCGACCGTCTTCGACCGGATCATCGTCGGCGTCCTGGCCAATCCGCGGAAGCAACCACTGCTCGCGACCGACGACCGGATCGAGCTGATCCGCGAGGCGCTCGGGGAGTCCGCCGGCAGCCTCGGGGCGCAGATCGAGGTCGAGGCATTCGACGGCCTGACCGTCGACTTCTGCCACGCCCGTGAGGCCAGCTTCATCGTGCGCGGGCTGCGCGCGATCAGCGACTTCGAGACCGAGATCCAGCTCGCCCACAACAATCGCCGCCTGGCACCCGACGTGGATACGGTGTTCCTGATGACGTCCGTGGAGCACGGCTACGTGAGCTCGAGCCTGGTCAAGGAGATCGCGTCGTTCGGGGGCGACGTCGGCGAGATGGTGCCCGCGGCCGTCGTGGCCAGGCTGGATCAGATGGTTCGCCGTCGCTGACGCCCGGAGCGCGGCAGCGGGCCGTGCCATAATCCCCGCGAGGGCCAACGCCGGGCACCAATGGAGACGTCCCGCTGGACATCATCTTCCTCGTCGAACGTCTCGAATCACTGATCGCGAATGGCAAGCGGTTGCCGCTGACGCCCAACGTCGTGGTCGACCAGAACGTCGCCCTCGGGCTCATCGACGAGCTGCGGGTGGCGGTCCCCGAAGAGGTTCGCGCTGCCAAGCGGATCAACTCCGAGGGCGAGCGAATCATCGAGAAGGCCCAGGAAGAGGCGGAGCGGATCGTCGCGCGCGCGCAGGAGCAGGCGGCGTTCCTGATCGAGGAGCGAGGCCTCACCCAGCAGGCGGAGGAGGAGAGCCGCCGAATCCTCGAGGACGCCGAGCGGGACGGTGACGAGGTCCGACGCGGCGCCGACGAGTATGCCGTCAGCGTTCTCGTGGGACTCGAGGGCGACGTGGTCCGCACGCTCCAGAGCATCAAGAAGGGGATCGTCCTGCTCGACGAGCGACGGGCGACGCTCCGTGAACCCGGGAGCGACAACGGGTTCGAGCCCGGCGCCGAGGCCGACGAGGGCGCCATCGGGTACGAGGAGGAGTCGGAAGAGGGCGCGTCACAGCCCGCCCGGTTATGAGCCGCGGCTCTCCGCGTCGGCGGCAGCCGGTGGCCGATCTCCGTCCGCTGACGTGGAATGTCGCGGCGCTCCTCTCGGAGCCGCTGGGCTCGACGCGCGACCACGACGTCGCCGGGGTCACGATCCCACTGCCCGACGATCTCCGGCTCGACGACCCGATCCAGGGTCACGTTCGCCTGACCCGGACGAACCGGGGCCTGCTGGTCACCGCGGCGCTGGAGGCCTCGCTGGACGCCGAGTGCAGCCGATGCCTGCGCGCGATCGAGGTCCCGATCGAGCTCCGGATCGAGGAGGAGGCGCTGCCGTCGCTCGACCCCGACGGCCAACCGATCGACCGCGCCGGCGAACCGGACATCCTCCGCCTCAACGACCACCACGAGCTGGAGCTCGAGCCGAGCGTCGCGGACGCGATCAGCCTCGCCGAGCCGATCGCGCCGGTGTGCCGGCCCGACTGCCCGGGGCTGTGCGCGGTCTGCGGCGAGCCGATGGAGACGGGCGATCACCGCCACGACGAGGACGAGGTGGACCCGAGACTGGCGGCCCTCCTGGACTTCCGCCCGGCCGAGCAGGCGGAGTCGTCGCCGGGCCCGGTGACGGACGAACGGCGGGCCCGCTCGAAGGTCGACGGGCGAACCGCGACCCGGTAGACTCCCGCCTCGACCACGACCCACCACACCGGCCGGCCGACCAGGGACCGCCGACGAAGGAGCCAGCGAAGATCCCATGGGTGTCCCCAAGCGCAGGGTGTCCCACGCCCGCCAGGGCGAACGACGCGCCCATCTCGCGCTCAAACTGCCGCAGCTCGAGGCGTGCCCTCACTGCCACGAGCCGAAGCGGTCACATCACGTGTGCCCGAACTGCGGCTGGTACGGCGGCCGCCAGGTCCTCGAGCTGAAGAAGCCGGCCGACGAAGCCGCCTCCTAGGGAGGCACCGTGGACGAGCGCCGCGCGGTCCGCGTCGCCGTCGACGCGATGGGCAGCGATCACGGCCCGACCGAGGTGGTGCCCGGGGCGATCGCGTTCGCGATCGACCATCCGGAAGACCGGGTCGCGCTCGTCGGCGACCGGGCGGTGATCGAGGCGACGGCCGGCGAGCTTCCCGCGAACGTCGAGGTCGTCCACGCCACCCAGGTCGTCGGGATGGACGAGCACCCGGCACTCGCCCTGCGCGAGAAGAAGGACTCGTCGATCCTCGTCGCCACCGAGCTCGTTCGCAGGGATCAGGCTGACGCCGTGGTGACTGCCGGCCATACCGGCGCAGGGATGGCCGCGGCGGTGCTCCGGCTGGGCAGGCTGCGCGGCGTCGACCGACCGGCGCTCGCCGTCCAGATCCCGGCGGGGGAGCGGCCGTTCGTGATCCTCGACATCGGCGCCAACCCCGATTCGACGCCCGAGAACCTGGTCCAGTTCGCCCGGATGGGCTCGATCTTCTCCGAGCGGGTCCTGGGGGTGGCCGATCCCCGGGTCGCGCTCCTGTCCATCGGCGAGGAGAAGGGCAAGGGCGACCAGCGGATCCAGCGAGCCACCGAGCTGCTGGACCTCGAGGGAGGGCTCCGGTTCGTCGGCAATGTCGAGGGCAAGGACCTGACCCGGCAGATGGCCGACGTGGTCGTTTGCGACGCGGTCCTCGGCAACGTCGTGATCAAGTTTTTCGAGGGCCTGTCCGGCTTCATCTTCGAGCGCTTCCGGGAAGAGTTCCGGGGATCGCTCCGCGGACGCCTGGCGTATCTGCTCCTGCGACCAGCTCTGGGGCGGATCCGCGGCACGTTCGACTACGAGAAGGTGGGCGGCTCACCGTTGCTCGGGGTTCGTGGCGCAGTCGTGATCACCCACGGCCGGGCGCGGCGGCGGATGATCGGCTATGCCTGCCAGGTCGCCGCGGGGATGGCCCGCGAGCGTGTCCCCGACCGGATCGCCGAGGCTCTCGGGCACGGAGTGCCTGCCGATCCCGCGCCCGAAACCGGAGCCTCGACCTCACCGTCCGCGAAGGCACCGGCATGAGCTCCCCCGAACTGACCGTGGGCCAGGGCGTGATCTCGGAGATGGTCCGATTGGCGGCAGTCGAGGTCCCCGGGGTCCTCCGCGTCGGGCGCGCCGGGCCGGCCTGGCGGGCCCTCCTGTCCGGCTCGCCGATCCGAACCCGCGTCCACGACGGCCGGGTGGACGTCCGGGTCGTGGTCATTGCGCGCCCGGGTCAGCCCCTGGGCCCGGTCGCCGACCAGGTCCGGGCGGCGGTGGGTGCCGCGGTCGAGCGGCTCCTGGGCATGGAGCTCGGGGCCGTCACCGTCCTGGTCGATGGCGTCGGGAGCTGAGGGGCCGCGCCGAGGGTCGGGAGCCGCATCTCCCCGCGCCTCGGACACGATCCGATCCCGACGCGCGGGCCGTCGACTGGCCCTCGCTGCCGTCTTCGAGGCCGACTTCGGCCAGCGCACCGCAGCCGCCGTCCTCGAGCGCCACCTCGCCGAATCCGAGGGCGATCCGACCGCTGCCGAGCTCGCGCGCAGGATCCTGTCCGCGGTCGTGGAGCACCGGGTCGAGATCGACGCGCGGATCGAGCAACTCGCCACCCGGTATCCCGTCGTCCAGCTCGCGCGGATGGACCGATCCCTCCTCCGTTGCGCCGTTGGTGAGGTGTTACACTCGCCGACGCCGGCCCGGGTGGCGATCGCTGAATGGGTCGAGCTGGCACGAATCTACAGTGGTGACCCGATGCGCCGCCTGATGAACGGCGTCCTCGGGAGGCTCGCGCAGGAGCCGGTCGACGAGCGACCGGGAGCACCCAGCTCCGAGGAGGGAGTCAGTGGCCAGCACCTACGAGCGCCTCAAGAAGATCGTCGTCGAGCAGCTCGGCGTCGAGGAGGATGAGGTCAAGCCTGAGGCCTCGTTCGTCGACGACCTGAATGCCGACTCCCTCGATCTGGTCGAGCTCATCATGAGTCTCGAAGAGGAGTTCGGGACGGAGATCTCGGACGAGGATGCCGAGAAGATCCGCACGGTCCAGGACGCGGTGGACTACATCGACGAGCACAGTACCTAGCGGTCACGACGCCGCCAAACCCTCGACCGGCTCGGTGGCCCGGGCAGAAGCCTTCGCCGCTCGGCTCGGCCTCCCGATCCGCGATCTGAGCCTGCTCAACCAGGCCCTCATCCACTCCAGCTGGCTCCACGAGCATCGTGATGCGGCACGCGGGCACAACGAGCGGCTCGAGTTCCTCGGCGACGCGGTCGTGAATCTGGCGATCTCCGTTGCCCTCTTCGACCGGCACCCGGACGATGACGAGGGCGTGCTTTCGGCCCGCCGGGCGGCGATCGTGTCCACCTCCGGTCTCGCCCGACTCGCAACGCGCCTGGGCCTCGCCGATCACCTGCTGCTGGGCGAAGGCGAGGCCGCCCGCGGCGGCCGCCGCCGTCCATCGCTCCTCGCGTCGTCGTTCGAGGCACTCGCGGGTGCCATCTATCTCGACCTCGGCTGGGAGCCGACGCGCGCGTGGATCCTCGAGCTGGCCGGTCCGGAGATCGCGCTCGACGTGCCACCCGCTTCGCTCAAGAGCCCGAAGAGCCGACTTCAGGAATACACGCAGCGAACGTCGGGGGCGCGTCCGCTGTACCGGGTACTCGCGGCCGTCGGCCCCGACCACGACAAGCTGTTCCGGATCGAGGTCCAGGTGGACGGGCGGGTCATGGGTCGGGGCGAGGGATCGTCGCGCCGCATCGCCGAGACGGCCGCGGCCGCGGTGGCGCTCGAGCGGATCCGATCCACGTGGCAGGCGAAGCGGGCGGGTGCCGCCGGGTCGGGTGAGGGTGCACCAGGGCGCGAGGGCTCGGACCGGGCAAGCGCATGAGCGCGCCGGCTCGACTGCTGTCGGTCCGGCTCCACGGGTTCAAGTCGTTTGCCGAGCGGACCCTGGTCGAGTTCGGACCCGGGATCAGCGCGGTCGTGGGGCCGAACGGATCGGGAAAGTCCAACCTCGCCGACGCGCTGCGCTGGGCCCTCGGCGAACAGGGCCGATCGCTCCGCACCCGGAAGTCGGAGGACGTGATCTTCGCCGGCTCCGAGCGGCGGCCGGCACTGGGCATGGCCGACGTCGCGCTGGTCGTGGACAACGGCGACGGACTCCTCCCCGTCGAGTACTCGCTGGTCGAGCTCGGTCGGCGGCTGTATCGGTCCGGTGAGAACGACTACCTGCTGAATCGACAGCGGATACGCCTGCGCGACCTCGTCGACCTCCTCGATGCCGCCCACCTTGCCGACAACGCGTTCCTGTTCATCGGGCAGGGAATGGTCGACCAGGCGCTCGCCTTGCGCCCCGAAGAGCGCCGTCCGCTGTTCGAGGAGGTCGCCGGAGTCCGACGCCCGGAGCGCCGCCGCCGCAAGGCCGAGGACCAGCTCGCCGAATCGGAGGCCAATCTCGCGCGGGTCGAGGACATCCTGGCCGAGCTGCGACCACAGGCGCGCCGGCTCGCGGCGCAGGCCGAACAGCAGGCCACCCGGGCGACCGCCGCACAGGAGTTGGCTGGAGCACTCGTGGCGGCAGCTCATGCTCGTTGGCACGAGGCGACGCGTCGGGTGCTGGCGGCCGAAGCGGAGCGCGTCGGGGCGGCAGCCGAGGCGGACCGGGCGATGGCCGAGCTGACCGCGGCCGAGGATTCGGCGGGCAGCGTCGCCACTGAGCTCGCCACCCGTGCCGCCGACGAGACCGAGCGCCGGGAGCGCCATGAGATCGCACGGACCGCGGTCACGGAGCTGCGGCTGCGCGACGTCGGACTCGAGGCCGATGCGAGTGCCATGGAGCGCGACCGGAGACGGCTGGCCGACGAGCGAGCGGTCGCGGAGGCCGATCTCGTTGCCCGGCGGAGGGAGTTGGCGACCGCCGTCCCGGAACGCGACGTCGCCCTGGAGGCGACGCTGTCCGAGGCCGACCGCGCACTCGCGGAGGGGTTGGCGGAGCTGGCTGCCCTGCGGACCGCCGACCAGGCGCAGGGCGAGGATCTCGCCGCCCTGCGACGCGCGGAGTCCGCGCGAACCGCCGAGGCCGAGACGGCGCGGCGACGGCTGGCCGACGCAGAGCGGCTCGCCGCGGACGAAGCCGGTCGCGCGCGGGCCGCCGGCGAGCGACGCGACGACCTGCATGCCGCGACCGAGGCGGCGCGCAGCGCCGCCGCCGCGGCCATGAAGATCGAGACCGAGGCCCAGGCCGCATGGGAGCGGCTGCGATCCGACGCCATGTCCGCGGATGCCAGGCGGAGGAGCGCCGCGGAGGCAGCCGGACGGGCGGCGGCCGCGCTGGCGGAAGTCCGCGGGCACCTGGATGCGCTTCGCGCCCGGATTGCCGAGGAGGAGGAGCGCGGCATCGCGCGCGCAGCTCGTCGGCGCGGCGGGCATCGGATCGACGACAACCTTGTCGTCGACCCCGGGATGCGCCCATCGATCGAGGCCGCACTCGCCGAGGCCGTCCGTGCCTATCTCGTTCCGCCCGAGGCCGTGTCGGCGCTGTCGGGCGAACGGGGAATGCTCGTCGCCGAGGTGAAAGGTCCGAGGGACCCGGCTGCCGAGCCCGGCGCCCGGCGGCTCCTCGACGCGGTGGCCGACGCCGCCGGCGGGCGCCTGACGGATGCGGTCCGACGGGACCCCGCCGGGGTGGCAGGGGCACTCCTTGGCCGCGCAGTCTGGCTGCCGACCCTGGAGCGGTGTCTCGAGCTGCGGGCATCACTGCCACCCGGCTGGCTGGCGGTCGTCAGGGACGGATCGGCGGTGGTGACGCAGCTCACGATCCGCTTCGGCACGCCCGACGGTGTCCTGGATCGGCGGGCCGAGCTCGATCGTTTGGAGGCGGAGGCCGAACGACTTGCCGGTGAAGCCGCCGCCACCGAGCGTGATGCGGCCGCGGCCGCCACGGCCGCCGCCGAGGCCACCGCGGCAGCAGAGCAGGCGCTTGTGCACCGAACGGCGAGTGAGACCGTCCGACGGCGGGCGGACGAGGATGAGCGGCAGGCGGCGCGCTTGCTGGAAGCGGCGATCCGCGAGGCCGGCTGGCACGAGGCACAGTCCGCACGGCTGCGAGGCGAGGCCGACCGCGCTCGGGACGCTGTCGCCATGGCAGAGGCATCGGGCGGCATCAGGGATGCCAAGCCGGTGAGCGAGGTCCGGCGCGAGGGGCTCGCCGCATGGGAGGTTCGCGTGGCCGACCTCCGGCAGCGCCGGGATCGGCTCGCGGCCGACCACGCGGCGACGGATCGATCACGTCGCGAGGCAGAGGCACGTCGCGCGGCCGCCACCGCCGGGATCACCGCGGACGAGGCACGGATCGCGGCCGCGGATGCCGCTGCGCGGGAGCTCGCCGATCGCCAGGGCGTCCTGGCGGTCGAGCGCCAGGAGCTTGCGGCGGCCATTGCGTCGGCCATCGCGGAGGAGACGGCTGCTCACCATGCGCTCGAGGAGCTTCGGGTCGCCGATGCCGCTGCCCGCGATCGGCTCTCGACCGCGGAGACCACCGCCCGCGCCGCTCGCGAGCGCCTGCGCGCCGCCGACGAGCGGCTGCGAGCGGTGGAGCGATCCGAGCTCGAGGCCCGGCTCGGGCTCGATGCCCTTCGGGAGCAGCTCCTCGTCGAGCTCGCCGGCCTCGGAGAGCTCGGTCTGCGTGCGCTGGACGGAGCCTCGGTCACGGACGGCCAGGTGACCGACTCGTCCGACGCCGACGGTGACGACGGTCGCGTGTTCGAGGCGGCGCTCGATCGGGTCGCCCCGCGGTGGGCCGAGGAGCAGCCTTCGGTCGAGCCCCCGGGTTCCGCGAAGCTCGCCGGCTTGCGGCGCCGCTTCCACGAGCTCGGGGCGACGAACCCGTACGCGGTCGAGGAGTACGCGGAGGTCCGGGAGCGGCTGGAGTCGCTCGAGGCGCAAGACCGCGATCTCCGGTCCGCGATCGACCACACGCGACAACTCATCGACGATCTGAACCGGATGATCGGAGAGCAGTTCCGAGCCACGTTCCGGGCGCTGGAGAGCGCCTTCGACGCCCGCTTCCGGCAGCTGTTCGACGGCGGGTTCGCACGCCTGGCCCTCACCGATCCGGAGGACCTCGCCGCGACCGGAGTTGAGATCGTGGCCCGACCACCGGGCAAGAAGGCCCAGTCGCTGGCGATGCTCTCGGGTGGTGAGCGGGCGCTCACCGCGGTGGCCCTTCTGTTCGCGATGCTCGAGGTCCGTCCGGTGCCGTTCTGCGTCCTCGACGAGGTGGACGCGGCCCTCGACGAGGCGAATGTGGGTCGCTTCACGTCCGCACTTCGCGAGCTCGCGGAGCGGACCCAGTTCGTCGTCATCACCCACAATCGGGGGACGATCGAGGAGGCCGACGCCCTGTACGGGGTGACCGCCGGCGACGACTCCGTGAGTCGTGTCATCAGCCTCCGTCTGGACGAAGCGCAGGAGCTCGCCGACCGAGGGCGGGTCGCCGAGCCGGTGGCGGCCGGCTGAAGCCATGATCTGGCGGCGCAGGGCAGAACCCGAACCGATCGATCCGGATGCCCCGGCCGAGCCGGTCCCGCCGCAGGGCGGCTGGGCCTGGGGCGCCGACTGGACGCCCGAGAAGGCGGACGAGGCGCGGCGCGAGCGGGAGCGGGAGGCGCTCGAGAACGGCCTCGAGAAGTCGCGCCTCGGGTTCGGGGCTCGCCTGCGGACGGCCCTCGGACGCGGCGGCGAGGAGGGCTGGGACGAGGTCGAGGAGCAGCTGATCGCGGGCGACGTGGGTGCCACGCTCGCGATCGAGCTCGTGGAGCGCGCTCGGGCGCGTCGCGATGGCGTGGACGCCGAGTCCATGATCCGCGACGAGCTCGCCGGCCTCCTGGCCGAACGTGACCATGACTGGGAGCCGAGACCCGCCGCAGTCGGGCAGCCGGCCGTGATCCTGGTCGTGGGCGTCAACGGCACCGGCAAGACGACCACGATCGGCAAGCTCGCGGCCCGCTACCGCGGGGAAGGTCGGTCCGTGATCCTCGCGGCGGCGGATACGTTCCGTGCGGCCGCGATCGACCAGCTGCGGATCTGGGCCGAGCGGGCGGGGGTGGACATCGTGGCCCACGCGCCCGGTGCCGACCCCGGAGCCGTGGTCTACGACGCCCTCGATGCGGCCGTCGCGCGCGGCGCCGACGTCGTCATCGCCGACACCGCCGGCCGTCTGCACACGAAGTCGAACCTCATGGACGAGCTGGCCAAGATCCGGCGCATCGTCGACAAGCGCCTCCCGGGTGCCGTGCCGGATACGCTGTTCGTCCTCGACGCCACCACCGGCCAGAACGGGCTGGCCCAGGCCAAGGCGTTTCAGGACGCGGTCGGGCTGACCGGGATCGTCCTGACCAAGCTCGATTCGACGTCGAAGGGCGGCATCGTGTTCGCGATCGAGCGCGAGCTGGGGGTTCCGGTCCGCTTCGTGGGCGTGGGGGAGCGCGAACAGGACCTCCTGGCCTTCGATCCGCAGGGGTTCGTCAGGGCCCTGTTCGACTGATCACTCGGCGAGGGGGACGTCCTCGCCGGGCACGATCGGCCGCTCGACGTGCGCGAGCCCGACCGGGACACGATCCATGCGCCTGACCGCCGAGGTCCACAGGATCGCGATCGCCAGCAGCCCGCCCGTGGCACCCAGGACGAGTGCCACCCGCAGCCCGAACAGCTCGGCGACCAGACCGCCGATGAGCGTCCCGGCGAGCTGGAACGACACGGCGAGGACGTGGAAGCTCGCGCCCACCCGCCCGAGCAGCCGGTCGTCGACCGTGGCCTGGCGGATGGAGACGGCGACCACGTCGAACGCGGTGAGCGCGCTGTCCGAGAGCAGCTGCTGGGCGAGCAGGCAGGCCAGGCCCACCAGCGTCGCGTCGGGCGTCAGGGCCAGCAGCCCGTTGCCGATGAACACAAGCACCATCGCCCCGATCAGGAACCGACCCACCCCGAACCGTCCAACACCGCGTTCGGCGAGGACGGCGCCCGTGAGGGAGCTCAATCCGCCCACGGCAGCGATGAGCCCGATCACGCCGGGCTCGAAGCCGATCGAGGTCGCGAACACGAGGTAGACCGCCCCGAACACGCCCCAGAAGCCGGCCACGGCAGCGTCCGCCAGGGCCAGCGGCCGGAGGATCGGGCTGCGGAGCGTGGTCCGCAGCCCGTCGACGATCTCGGCCCGCACCGAGGCCCGGTCGGGTGCCGGCACCGGAGCCGACTCGCTGCGCCGGATGCTGCCGATGAGGAGCGCCGACCCCACGAACGACAGCGCGTCGAGGGCGATCGCGATCGGCGCGGTGAACAGCTGGATCAGCCAGCCACCGACGCCGAACCCCGCGAATTCGGCCGCCGAGCCGCTCGCGGTGAGCGTCGCGTTCGCCCGGACCAGTCGCTCCCGACCGACGACCGTCGGCAGGAACGCCCGATCGGCGACGTCGAAGAAGGTCGTCAGCACCGCGGTCGCGAACGCGACGACCACGAGCTGGGGCAGGCCGAGGACTCCGAGCGCGGCGGCGACCGGCACGCTGCCGAGGACCACGGCGCGACCCAGGTCGGCCCAGATCATCACCGGCCGTCGGCGAAGGCGGTCGACCCAGGCGCCGGCGACGAGCCCCAGCGCCAGCCCCGCAACGAGCTCCGCCGAGCGGAGGATGGCCACCTCGGCAGATCCCGCGCCGAGCACGAGGATCGCGGCGAACGGCAGCGCGGTGCGGGTGATGAACGACCCCAGCATGGAGATCGTCGTCGCGGCCCAGAGACGAGCGAAATCCGGGTCGCGCCGGAGCGTTTCGGGGCCCGCGCTCATCCTCGCGAGGCTACTGCCTGGAGCCGGCGCGCAACGGCCAATGGTCCGGATGGCCGCCCGATCCCACCTCGGCTACACTCCCAGCGCCCCCGGTGTCGCCAGAACCCGCGCACCACCCGTCTGGAGTCGTCAGCCGGACGGTGGACCTGGAAAGGACCAATCCTCCCGGATGTTCGACACGCTCAGCGACCGTCTGCGCGCGACCCTTGCGTCGCTGACCGGCCGCGGCCGGGTGACGGAAGCCGACGTCGATGCCGCGATGCGCGAGATCCGGCTCGCGCTCCTCGAGGCGGACGTCAACTTCAAGGTGGTCAAGGACTTCATCGCCCGCGTCCGCGAGCGGGCCGTGGGCGCGGAGATCCTGGACAGCCTGACCGCAGGCCAGCAGGTCGTGAAGATCGTCAACGAGGAGCTCGTCGGCCTCCTGTCGGCCGGCGATCCGACGTTCCACCTGCAGGGAAACCCCGCGGTGATCGCGCTGGTGGGGCTCCAGGGCTCGGGCAAGACGACGAGCGCCGCGAAGCTCGCCCGGCAGGTGGTCAGGCAGGGCCGCCGGCCGATCCTCGTCGCTGCGGACCCCTATCGCCCGGCGGCGGCCGACCAGCTCGAGACGCTCGGCCGCCAGCTCGGGATCCCGGTCCATCGCTCGGCCCCCGGCACCCTGGTCGTGGACATCGGCCGGCAGGGGCTCGACGCTGCCCGGCATCAGGTCCGCGACACGGTGATCCTGGACACAGCCGGCCGGCTGACCGTGGACCACGAGCTGATGACGGAGATCGCGGAGCTGGCCGCCGCCACCCGGCCGGTGGAGACGCTGCTCGTGGTCGACGCGATGACCGGCCAGGAAGCCGTGACCGTCGCGCAGGCCTTCAAGGACGCCGTGCCGCTGACCGGCCTCGTGCTCACGAAGATCGACGGCGACGCCCGAGGTGGCGCCGCGCTCTCGATCAGCGCGGTCACCGGGCTGCCGGTCAAGTTCCTCGGCACCGGTGAGAAGACGGACGCCCTGGAGCCGTTCCACCCGGACCGCCTGGCGGGCCGGATCCTCGGGATGGGCGACGTGCTCACCCTCATCGAGCGGGCACAGGATGTCGTCGACGAGAAGCAGGCCGCGCGGATGGAGGAGAAGCTCCGCAAGGCGTCGTTCACGCTCGAGGACATGCTCGAGTCCATGCACCAGATGCAGAAGATGGGCCCGATGGACCAGCTGATCTCGATGATCCCGGGCTTCGGATCGATGGCCCGCGAGGCACAGGACGCCGTGGATCGGGGCGATCTCCGGCGTGTCGAGGGAATCATCCGATCGATGACGCCGCGCGAGCGGCGTGACCCATCGATCATCAACGGCGCCCGTCGCCGCCGCATCGCGGCCGGCAGCGGCACCAACCTGACCGACGTCAATCGCCTGATCAAGCAGTTCGGCGAGATGCAGAAAGTCATGAAGCAGTTCGCGGGGGGCGGACGTCGCAACGCTGCGGCGGCCCTGCTCGGTCGCCGATAGCGTGAGGATCCACGGATGAACCAGGACGAACCGCGGGCCGGAGCCGTCACACCCGACGAGTCCACCCAGCCGTACACGCCGCCGCCGGAGCCGGTCCCGACGTCGGTTGCCACCGGCCCGGTGGAGACCGCGCCGCGCCCGCGGCCGGGTGCGACCCGCTGGGGAATCGCACTCGGGATCGTGGCCATCGCGATCGGCGTGGCCGCTGCGGCGGCGTTCGTGTTGACGGGCCAGGCTGCGCCATCGACGTTGCTGGGCTACACACCGCCCGGCACCGTCGTGTACACGGAGCTCCGCCTCGACCTCCCCGGTGACCAGCGGCTCAAGGTCGGCGAATTCCTGTCGAAGTTCCCGGGCTTCGATGACACGTCGACCCTGGAGGCAAAGATCAGTGATGTGCTGGACCGCCTCCTCGGCCAGGCGGGCGACGGGTCGCACGACTACTCGGGCGACATCAAGCCCTGGTTTGCTGGTGAGCTGGGCATGGCCGTCGGCGCCCTGCCGGACCCGGCTGCGGCGGAAGACACCACGCGCCTCCTCGTTCTCGCCACCGTCTCCGACCCCGCCGCCGCCAGGGCCTGGGTGACGGAGCTGGCGAAGGACCACGAGAGCACGACCGAGACCTATGCCGGAACCCAGCTGACCGTCTATGACGGTGCCGTTCGCATGGCGTCCGCCGTCGGCGGCGACAAGGTCCTCCTGGTGGGTGACGTCACCTCGGTCAAGGCGTCCCTCGACGCTGCCGGCCGCAGCTCGTTCGCGTCCAACGACGGCATGCGCGCTGCCCGGGCCGGGATCAAGGGCGATCACCTCGGCTTCATGTTTCTCGATTTCAAGGCGTACGTGGATTGGATCGAGCGGTCGGCCGAGTCGTTCGGCGGTGTCGGGATGGGGATGGGCAGCTTCGACGAGTCGATGCGCGCCTACCTCCCGGACTGGATCGCCGGTGGTCTCCGCGCCGAGGGCGACGCCCTCGCGCTCGACAGCGTGATGCCCCACCTGTCGACGAACCCGATCAAGGAGAACAAGACCGGCCAGGTTGCCGATCACCTGCCGCCCACGACCTTCCTGCTCGGTGACGCCCACGAGTTCGGCCTGACGCTCGACTCGGTCATGGACGTCTATCGCAAGGACCCGGCAACCGCGGACGCGTTCAAGCAGGTCGACGACGCGCTCGGCACGCTGGGCGGCTTCGAGGCCGTCTTCGGATGGATGGGCGAGACGGGCATGGCCGTCTCGCGCACGGCGGACGGCATCGAAGGCGGTGTCGTGGTCGTTCCCAACGACCAGGCGGCTGCGGAGCGGTTGCTCACGAGCCTCCGGAGCTTCGCCCAGCTGGGTGGCGCCCAGATGGGGATCGTGGTCCGCGAGGAGACGTACGCAGGCCAGACGATCACGATCGTCGACTTCGGCGACATCGGGGAGCGTCTCGGAAGCGGGGCCGCACCCGGCTTGCCGACCGGCCTCCAGGGCCGGATCGAGGTGGCCTACACGGCAACGGACGGCGCGGTTATCGTGGGCTCGGGGCCCGGCTTCGTGCGCTCGGCGATCGACGCCGGCCCTGGCAAGTCGCTCGCCGAGGATGCGCGCTATCGCGGCCTCGTCGACCGCGTCGGCGCCCAGAACGCCGGCGTGAGCTTCCTCGACATGACCGCGATGCGCGAGCTGCTCGAGCAGCTGGCGATCGACAACGGCATGGACATGGCGGAGTACGAGCGCGAGTACAAGCCGTACCTGCTCCCGTTCGACGCTCTGATCTCGGCCAACCTCGTCGGCGGTGACGTCGATCATGGCCGCGCCCTGATCACCGTGAAGTAGCCACCAACCCGCCCCAGCAGATCGGGCAACGCCCGGAGGAGGTTAACCAGGCATGGCGGTACGCATCCGCCTGACGCGCGTCGGTGCCACGAAGCAGCCGTCCTATCGGCTGGTGGTCGCCGACTCGCGGAAGGCCCGCGACAGCCGGTCGATCGAGACGATCGGCCACTACAACCCGCGATCGGAGCCGATCGAGCTCAACGTCGACGCCGACAAGGCCAGGGCGTGGCTCGAGAAGGGCGCTCGCCCGTCGGAGACCGTGGCGCGCCTCCTGCGCGCCGCCGGCGTGCTGCCGGCCAGCAAGTAGGAGGGCTTGATGGCAGCCAAGGAACTCGTCGAGTACGTCGCAAAGTCGCTCGTCGACGACCCGGACGCAGTGAACGTCGATGTCGTCCGCGAGCCGGGCGGCACGGTGATCGAGCTCCACGTCGCCGAAGACGACATGGGCAAGGTGATCGGCCGCAACGGAAGCGTGGCCAAGGCGCTGCGCACGCTGCTCAAGGTGACCGCGGCCCGTGACGGCGAGCAGGTCTCCCTCGAAATCGTCTGAGATCGGCGGCGAACGCCTCGTCGTCGCGCTCGTTCGCGGCCTTCACGGCCTGGACGGGACGGTGCGCGTGGAGGTGCTCACCGATCACCCGGAGGAGCGGTTCGCGCCCGGCTCGGTCCTCGTCGTCGAGGGTTCCGACCGGGCGCTGACGATCGCCACTGCCGCACCGGTGCAGGACGGCCCGGGCTGGCGGCTGCGCTTCCGGGAGGTCGGCCACCGGAATGCCGCCGAGTCGCTTCGCGACGCCTACCTGGAGCAGCTCGTCGCGCGCGAGGACTCGCTCCGGGAGGACGAGGTCTACTGGCACGAGGTGATCGGCGCCGTCGTCAGCGATCCCGATGGCCGCGAGCTGGGGGTCGTCCGCGATGTCTATCGGGCCGGTGGCGCCGAGGTCTATCTCGTGAGTGGCGGGGTCGCCGGTGAGTTCGACCTTCCCGCCGTGGGTGCCCTGATCCGCGAGTTCGCGCCCCGCGAGGGCCGGATCGTCGTCGATCCGGAGGCGATCGGGCTGGACCTGCGATGACACTCGAGATCGAGGTGCTCACCCTGTTCCCGGCCATGATCGAAGGCCCGCTGGCGGCGAGCATCCCGGGTCGGATCCTCGAGCGCGGGCTGGCGTCGGTGCGCGTCCATGACCTGCGGCGGTGGGGGATGGGACGGCATCGGACCGTGGACGACTACCCCTATGGCGGCGGCGCGGGGATGGTCATGCGGCCGGAACCGGTCGCGGCCGCCCTGGACGAGCTCCGCCGCGACGATTCCACCGTGATCCTCCTGGACGCGGCGGGTCGGGGATTCCGGCAGGCGGAGGCACTCGACCTTGCCTCCCGGACCCACCTCGTCCTCGTCTGCGGACGGTATGAGGGCGTGGACGACCGGATCCGATCGCTCGTCGACCTGGAGCTCTCGATCGGGGATTACGTGCTCAGTGGCGGGGAGCTGCCGGCCCTGGTCGTCATCGATGCCGTGATCCGTCTCCTGCCGGGAGCGATCGACGAGGCATCGACCGAGGA
The DNA here is from genome assembly GCA_036555445.1 of Candidatus Limnocylindrales bacterium. Lineage (GTDB taxonomy): Bacteria > Chloroflexota > Limnocylindria > Limnocylindrales > CSP1-4 > DATBLH01. The sequence goes on along the minus strand of DATBLH010000069.1, from coordinate 68,015 downwards.
GGAGTCCTTCGCCGCCGGTCTCCTCGAGTACCCGCAATTCACGCGTCCGCCGTCGTTCCGCGACCGCGACGTCCCGCCAGTCCTGCTGTCGGGGGACCATGGTGCGGTGGCCCGCTGGCGGCTGCGCGAGTCGCTGCGGCGGACCCTGGAGCGGCGCCCCGATCTCGTGGACGAGACGTCGCTCACGCCCGACGCCCGGTCCATCCTCGAGGAGCTGCGCCTGGAGCGGCGCGACTGAACCCTTCGCTGGCGATCGGACCGACAGCCCACGAACGCGCCTCCTCTCGAACGGGACCCGATGCTATACTCCCGGCCGCTTCCAGCGAACCGCGGCCCTCGACCGGGCTGCGTCGGCCGACGCCCATCGCCGATCCGCCCTCGGCGCCCAGAACAGGACTTCCGCGTGAACGTGCTCGACGAGATCGTCCAGGACCAGCTCCGCACCGACCTTCCCGAGCTCGCGCCGGGCGACACGGTCAAGGTGTCCGCGAAGGTCGTGGAAGGCAATCGCGAGCGGGTCCAGGTGTTCGAGGGCACCATCCTTCGGCTCAGCGGAGGCGGGATCACCCGCTCGATCACCGTCCGTCGGATCGCCAGCGGCGTAGGCGTGGAGCGGACGTTCAAGATCCACAGCCCCCGGATCGAGAAGATCGAGGTCATCCGCCACGGCCAGGCCAGGCGGGCACGGCTCTATTTCCTGCGCAAGCGGGTCGGTAAGGCGGCCACCCTCCGGGAGCGTCGCGCCAGCCAGTAGACCGGCGTCGGCGGTGGCGATTGCACGGCAGCCCCGCCGAACCCCTAGAATCGCGGTCCATGGGTCGCGCGACCGTGCCGGGCAACTCCCGCCGCCGGGTCCGTCGCACCCCCGTCCCGAACCAGCTCCGAGAGCGCTCGTTCTGGGCGGCCGGGTTCCACCGAATCGTGGGCGTGGACGAGGTCGGCGTCGCCCCGACCTGCGGTGCCGTGGTCGCGGCGGCCGTGATCATGCCTCCTGACGGGCGCCGGATCCTCGGCGTCCGGGATTCGAAGGTCCTGCCGAGGGAGCGTCGCGAGAAACTGGCGCCGCGCATCCGGCGCGAGGCTCTGGCGGTCGGCGTGGGCGCGGCCTCGGTCGCCGAGATCGATCGACTCAACATCTACCACGCCACCCATCTCGCGATGCGCCGTGCCGTTGCACGCGTGGGCGGTCACGACCACGTGCTCGTCGACGGGCTTCGGATCCACGGCTTCGAGGATGCGGTCGGGCCGTACACCGCGATCGTCGACGGTGACGCGCTGTGCTATTCGATCGCGTGCGCCTCGATCGTGGCCAAGGTCATCCGCGACCGAATGATGACCCTGCTTGCCGCGCGTTACCCGGGCTATGGCTGGGAGCACAACTGCGGCTACGCGACGCAGGAGCACCGGGACGCGATCCGGCGCCAGGGCCTGACGCCGTTCCACCGCCGGAGCTTTCCCACGATCCAGGCGATCATGGCCGGCGAGCAGGGTGAGCTCGGGCTGCTTCTCGACGAGAACATCGAGGAGGCGACCGCCGACCTCGAGGATGCGGCGGCGATCCTCAGCCCGGTTCTCGCCGGCGCCGGATCCGCGATCTGAGGGCAACCGGCAGCTAACCGCGCGTCGAGCGGCGGGGCGCATCCTCGGCGGGTGTCGAGAACCCCCGGACAACAAGCCGGCGACGAGGCCGAGACGATCGTGGCCGACCGGCTGGTCGCCCAGGGCTGGACGATCCTCGGACGGCATGTCCACGTGGGGCGGGCAGAGCTCGACCTCCTCGCCGTGGACCCCGGGCCACCGGCGGCGCTGGTCGTGGTCGAGGTGCGCCGGCGGAGCCGTCGGGATTTCGGCCTGGCCGAGGAGACCGTGGATCGACGGAAGCAGCTCCGGCTGTGGTCGGCTGGCTGTGTGCTCCGCGACGCCGGCTGCGCACCGGACGGCACCCGGATCCCGCATCATCCGCTCCGGGTCGACCTCGTGGCCGTCGAGCCGAGCCGTGATGGGTCGGCGTGGCTGACGCGTCATCACCGCTGGCTGGGCCGTCGCTGACCGCGTGCTACACTCCCGCCCGGTCGCACGCCCTGCGGCCACGACCACGCCCGTCCCGGCGATCCGGGGTGGAGCACACACGCGGACCGTTCCGATCGGGACGGTGCCGGACGGCGACCCAGCGCGGTCTGCCGGCGGCCCCCGACGATGAGGCCCGCGGAGGAACCAACCGAACAGGAGGTCCCCAACCGTGCCGTCCGTCTCGATGCGGCAACTGCTCGAGGCCGGAGTCCACTTCGGCCACCAGACCCGCCGCTGGAATCCCAAGATGCGCCCGTTCATCTTCGCCGAGCGCAACGGGATCCACATCATCGACCTGGCCCAGACCGTCAAGCGTCTGGACGTCGCACTCGATGCCGCCCGCGAGACCGTGGCCCGCGGCGAGGTCGTCCTGTTCGTGGGCACGAAGAAGCAGGCCCAGGAGCCGATCGGCCAGGAGGCAACGCGGGCCGGGATGCCCTATGTCAACCGCCGCTGGCTGGGCGGGATGCTGACGAACTTCGTGACGATCAAGAAGCGGATCGGACTCCTCGACCAGCTCGAGGCCCGGCAGCAGTCGGGCGAGTTCGAGCGGATGGCGAAGAAGGAGGCCGCGCGCCTGACCGAGCAGCTCGACAAGCTGAACGCGTCGCTGGGCGGCATCCGCCGGATGAAGCGACTGCCGGGTGCGGTGTTCATCGTCGACCCGCACCGCGAGCGGATCGCGGTCACCGAGGCCAACAAGCTCGAGATCCCGGTGATCGGGACCGGCGACACGAACGTCGATCCGGACGAGCTCGACTACATCATTCCCGCCAACGACGACGCCATCCGGGCCATTCGCCTCCTGTGCTCGCTCGTCGCGGAGGCGTGCATCGAGGGTGCACAGGAGCGCTCGGCGCGGGCGATCGAGCCCGAGCCGGAGGCGGTCACGGCCGAGCCCGAGTACGAGGAGACGCTCCCATCCGACGAGCTGGTCGCCGCCCTCGCCGGTGGTGCCGCGCTCACATTCGAGCCAGGACTCGACGAGGAGGAGGACCTGCTGCCGGGCGCACGCGCCGCACGCGCCGAAGCTGCGATCGAGGGCGAGGAGGCGTCCGAGGCATCGCCCGACGAGATCGCCGCCGAGCTGGCGCGCGAAGCCGCGGAGCGCGAGGAGGACGCGGCCGCGGCCGCCGAGCCGGAGCTGACCCCCGAGCCGGAGCTGACCCCCGAGCCCGAACCGGAGGCCACGCCCGCGCCAGAGGCACCCGCCACTCGCTGATCGGCGGCAACGGCAGGCACCGTCCGCGCCGATCTCGCACGACCGGGCCGCGACGCCCGGCGCCAGCACGAAGGAGCACACCAGCCCGATGCCGGACTTCTCGGCCCAGGATGTGAAGAAGCTGCGCGACCTGACCGGCGCAGGGATGATGGACTGCAAGCGCGCCCTCGAGGAGACCGGCGGCGACATCGACGCCGCCGTTCAGCTCCTTCGCGAGCGGAGCACGACGATGGCGGCGAAGAAGGAAGGACGCGAGGCGCGCGAGGGCCTGGTCTCGAGTTACATCCACACCGGCGGCCGGGTCGGCGTCCTCATCGAGGTCAACTGCGAGACCGACTTCGTCGCCCGGACAGAGGAGTTCCAGAAGCTCGCCCGGGATCTTGCGATCCAGGTCGCCGGCCTGTCGCCGTTGTTCGTCGACGTGGACCGGATCCCCGCCGACCAGCTCGACGCCAAGCGCGCGGAGCTGCTCGCGGACCCGGCGGTCCAGGCCAAGCCCGCCGACGTCCGTGACCGGATCGTGGACGGCCAGCTCAGGAAGTGGTTCCAGCAGGTCGTCCTGTACGAGCAGCCGTTCCGCGACGAGGAGCGCACCGTGCGCGAGCTGATCGTCGACAGGATCGCGACGATCGGCGAGAACATCGTCGTTCGCCGATTCACGCGCTACGCTCTCGGGGAGGAGCTGTGACCGAGATCGACACCACCTCCGCTCCGGTGGCCGTGGATGCAGGTCGCTCCGGCCTGCAGTACCGGCGAATCCTGCTCAAGCTGTCAGGCGAGGCCCTCCTCGGGGACCGTCCTTACGGCGTCGACCCCGCGTTCTGCGAGTTCATCGCGCGGCAGGTCGCCGAGGTCCACCGCCTCGGCGTCCAGGTGGGGATCGTCGTCGGCGGTGGGAACATCTTCCGGGGATTGGCAGCCGCCGCGAGCGGGATGGACCGCGCGACCGGCGACTACATCGGGATGCTGGCCACGGTCATGAACGGGCTGGCGCTCCAGGACGCGGTGGAGCGCGTCGGCGTCCCGGTCCGGGTGATGAGCGCGATCCAGATGAACGAGGTCGCCGAGCCGTACATCCGCCGCCGAGCGGTCCGCCACCTCGAGAAGGGGCGGGTTGCGATCTTCGTCGCCGGCAGCGGCAACCCGTATTTCACCACCGACACCGCGGCGGCCCTGCGCGCCGTGGAGATCGGCGCCGAGGTGCTGCTCAAGGCCACCCGCGTCGACGGGGTCTACGAAGCCGATCCACTCAAGGAGCCGAACGCCCGGCGCTACGCGCGCCTGGGCTACGAGGACCTGCTTCGCGACCAGCTCAAGGTGCTCGACGCCGCTGCCGTGGCACTGTGCATGGAGAACGACCTCCCGATCGTCGTGTTCGACCTCAACCGGCCGGACAACATCACCCGGGTCGCCCTCGGCGAGCCGGTCGGCACCCTCATCGCCGCAGCCGAGGGAGGGCCGCGCACGTGAGCACCGAGACGCTGACGGCCGCCGAGCAGAAGATGGGTCGCGCGGTCGAGGCGATGACCCGCGACTTCACCGGGATCCGCACCGGGCGGGCTTCCACCTCCCTCGTGGAGCGGATTCACGTCGAGTACTACGGCACGGAGACACCGCTGAACCAGCTCGCGAGCATCTCCGTCCCGGAGCCGCACCAGATCGTCATCCAGCCCTGGGACCGCGGCGTGCTGGGTGCCATTGAGAAGGCGATCCAGCGGAGCGACGTCGGGCTCGTTCCGAATGTCGACGGCACCGTCGTTCGGCTGAATATCCCCCCGCTCACCGAGGAGCGTCGCAAGGAGCTCGTGCGGGTCGTCCACAGGCGCATGGAGGATGCCCGGGTCGAGGTCCGCAACCTCCGCCGTGAGGCTGCCGACGACCTCAAGAAGGAAGAGCGCGACGGGGCGGTCGGGTCGGACGACGCCCATCGCCAGCTGGACGCGCTGCAGCGGACGACGGATCGGTTCGTGGCCGAGATCGACCGGCTGGGCAAGAACAAGGAAGACGAGGTCCTGGAGGTCTAGTGGCTCGCGTCGACCTGGATCAGCCGGCAACGACCGGAAACCAGGGGCTGGAACGCCCAACCGATGCACCGCCGATCGCCCACGAGGACGAGCCGGAGACGGCAGCCGGCTCGGTTGCACTGGTCGAAGAGGCGCTCGTCGATCCGGCCGAGCTGCCGCGCCACGTTGCGATCATCATGGATGGCAATCGTCGCTGGGCCCGTGCCCGCGGACTGTCGGAGGGGGAGGGCCACGCGGCGGGCGTGGAGGCGATCCGGTCGATCCTCCGGCATGCCGTGCGCCGGGGCGTGCCGGTGCTCACGCTGTATGCCTTCAGCCGCGAGAACTGGGCGCGCTCCGACGACGAGGTGACGGGCCTGTTCGAGCTGCTGGAGCAGGCGATCCGCTCCGAGACCGAGGAGCTGCGCGATCAGGGCGTGCGGGTGCGGCTCCTGGGCCGCCTGGACGAGCTGCCCGAGGCCACGCGTCGTTCGATCGGCAGCGCCCTCGAGGCAACGGCGTCGGGCGAGCGCCTGCTGCTCAACATTGCCTTCAATTACGCCGGCCGCACGGAGCTCGTCGACGCGTTCCGGCAGCTGGCCGCGAACGGCGTGGCACCGAGCGCCATCGATGAGGCGGCGATCTCCGGCGTTCTGTACACGGCGGGCCTGCCCGATCCCGATCTCGTCGTTCGCACGGGAGGCGAGCAACGCCTTTCGAACTTCCTGATCTGGCAGTCGGCCTACGCCGAGTTCTACTCCTGCGACGTCCTGTGGCCCGACTTTGGTCCGGACGCGTTCGACGCCGCCCTCCTCGAGTTCGCCCGCCGCACGCGCCGCTTCGGGCGCTGATCCGCTCGGACCCGAGTCCGGATGCTCCGCCAGCGTGCGCTCAGCGCCGCGGTCCTCGTTCCGCCCCTCCTCGTCGCGATCGTCCTCGGTGACCCATGGATCCCGGCCGTCGTGGCCCTGGCGACCGGTCTCGCCGCGCTGGAGACGTTCAGCCTCCTCCGGGCGGCCGGGTTCCCGACGCTGCGGATCCTGGGCACCATCCTCGCGGTCGCGGTGGTCGTGGAGGCCGCCGTCCCTCGCGAGCTCGACGGGAGCGGCCAGCTCCTGATCGCGCTCGGGGCGATCCTGATCGCCGTCGCGGCGTTCGCGCTCGACGATCCCCGAGACGGCCTCGTGACCTGGCTGGCCACCGTCTTCGGCGCGGTCTACGCGTCGCTGCTCGCGTTCGTGGTGCGCCTGGGTGAGGTCGCCCCGGCGATCCCGGTCGGGGCGCCGCTGGCCGCCCTGGACGACGGGCGGGGGTGGATCCTGGTGCTCGTGGTCGGGGTGTGGGGATATGACACGGGCGCCTACCTGGTGGGCCGCCGGTTCGGGCGCCGGCGGTTCCTCGCCCACATCTCGCCGTCGAAGACCTACGCGGGGCTGCTCGGAGGGCTTGTCGCTGCCGGCGTCGCGATCGGTGCGGTCCTCGCCGGCCTCGGCCAGCCGCCGATCCAGGCACTCCTGCTGGGTCCGCTCGTCGGCCTCGCGTCCCAGGCCGGGGATCTCGCCGAATCGATGCTCAAGCGGGCGGCCGGCGCGAAGGACTCCGGCTCGCTGATCCCAGGCCACGGAGGCATCCTCGATCGCCTCGATTCGTTCCTGTTCGCGGCCCCGGTGGTCACGCTCTATGTCGTCACGCTCGTCCGCTGACAGGCCGCCGCTGGCGGTGGCCGTCCTCGGCTCCACGGGAAGCATCGGGCGCCAGGCGCTGGACGTCCTGGCGGCGCTCGAGGACCGCTTCCGCGTCGTCGCGCTCGCGGCCGGCGGGAACACCGGGCTCCTTGGGGAGCAGGCTCGGCGGTTCGGTCCCGCGGTGGTCGCCGTCGCCGACCCGGCGGCGGCGATCGACGTCCCGCCCGCGACGACGCTCGTCCGGGGCCCCGACGCGCTGGTGGAGCTCGCCACACGGCCGGACGTGGACATGGTCGTCGTCGGGACGGGCGGGATCGTGAGCCTCCGGCCCGTGGTGGCTGCCCTGGCCGTCGGCAAGGTGGTGGCGACCGCGAACAAGGAGACGCTCGTCGCGGGCGGACACCTGGTGATGCCGCTCGCCCGGGAGCGGGCGTTGGCGGCGGCACGTCGCGAACCGGGAGGTGTCCGGAGCCAGCCGCTCGCATGGTTGCGGCCGATCGACTCGGAGCACTCGGCGATCTGGCAGTGCCTGGCCGGCGAATCCATGGATGCGATCGCGCGGCTCACGCTCACCGCATCGGGAGGGCCGTTCCTCCACGCGTCGCCGGAGGAGCTCGCGGCGGTGACCCCGGAGCAGGCGCTCCGGCATCCGACGTGGCGGATGGGCAGCAAGATCACGATCGACTCGGCAACACTCGCGAACAAAGGCCTGGAGGTGATCGAGGCACACTGGCTGTACGATGTCCCGTACGACGCGATCGACGTGGTGATCCACCCGCAGAGCGTCGTCCACTCGGCCGTCCTGTTCCGTGACGGTTCCCTCAAGGCCCAGCTGGGCACCCCCGATATGCGTCTTCCAATCCAGTACGCCCTGACCTATCCCGACCGCGCGCCATCCCAGGCCGCGCCAGCCGACCTCATTGCCGCGTCGACGCTCGAGTTCGAGGCGCCCGACGAGGCCCGGTTCCCCGCGCTCCGGATCGCTCGCGACGCGGGCCGGATCGGCCAGCGCGCCGCGGCCGCGCTGATCGCCGCCGACGAGGTGGCGGTCGACCGGTTCCTGTCCGGGACCCTCACCTTCCCGGGGATCGCGTCGGTGCTCGAGGATGCCGTGGATCGGTTCGGGGGTGGCGACGACCAGACCCCGGACCTGGAGACGCTGGTGGCGCTCGACACCGAGGTGCGGGCCGCGTACCGGCAAGGCTCGGTGACCGCCTGATGGAGCTCGCCCAGACGGTCATCACGATCGTCCTGTTCTTCCTGATCCTCGGCGGGCTCGTCGTGATCCACGAGCTCGGCCATTTCCTGACCGCGCGACTCGCACGGGTCCGCGTGCTGGAATTCGGCATCGGTTTTCCGCCCCGGGCGAGGGTGTTGCGGTCCGAGGGCGAGACGCTGTACACGCTGAACTGGCTCCCGATCGGGGGCTTCGTCAAGCTCGAGGGCGAGGACGGCGACGGTGGCGACGATCCGCGCTCGTTCGCGAGTGCCCGGTTGCCGATCAAGGTCGTGATCCTCGTCGCCGGTGTCGCGATGAACGTCGTCCTCTCGTTTGCGATCTTCACCGGGATCGCGCTGTTCGGCGACCCGACCCTCGGGATCCGGGTCGGGAGCGTGGAGCCCGGCTCGCCGGCCGACACGGCGGGGATCCACGCCGGCGACGTCGTGGCCAGCGTGGACGGCCGGTACTTCGATCCGCTCAAGGGCGAGGCGCTGCTGTCCGCGCTCCAGTCGCGCGCCGGCAAGACGGTGACCCTCGGTCTCGAGCGCGCCGATGGATCCGCCGACGAAGTCACGGTTACGCTGCGCAGCCCCCAGGAGATCAGCGAGAACCAGGGCGCTCTCGGGATCGCCGGCCTCACCGGGGCCACGACCCGCGTCAGCGTCTCGCATCCACCCGACCAGGCCGTCTCGCTCGGTGTCCAGCGCACGACCAGCGCCCTGGGTCTGATCCTGGACGGTCTGCGCCAGCTCGGCGACTCGATCATCAATCGCCCCACCGAGCCGCCTCCGGCCGCCGGTCCGGTAGGGATCGCGGTCCAGATCGGGAACGTGTTCTGGCAGCTCGGACCGATCGTCACCCTGTACCTCGCCGGGGTCCTCTCCGCGAACCTGGCCGTCGTCAACATCCTCCCGTTCCCGCCCCTCGACGGCGGGCGGATCCTGGTCATCCTGCTCAAGTCGATCGTCGGAGAGCGGATCAGCCTCCGGGCCGAGCGACTGACGTATGTCGTCGGCTTCGTCTTCCTGTTCGCGTTCCTGATCTGGATCACCGGCTTCGATCTGATCCGCCAGCTCGGCGGCGGTCAGTGACGCCCGCCGGCGGGCCGGAGGCGTTCGGCGCACGCCGGCAAACGGTCACCACCGACGTCGGCGGCGTGATGGTGGGATCCGCCCACCCTGTCGTCGTCCAGTCGATGACGAACACCGACACCGCGGACGCCGACGCAACCGCCCTCCAGGTCGCCCGCCTGGCCCACGCGGGATCGGAGCTGGTGCGGGTCACGGTCAACACCGACGAGGCCGCGGCCGCCGTTCCGGAGATCGTGCGCAAGCTCCGCGACCTGGGTGTCGGCGTGCCGGTGATCGGCGACTTCCACTACAACGGGCACAAGCTGCTGGTCGATCACCCCGACGCGGCGCAGGCTCTGGCCAAATACCGGATCAACCCGGGCAACGTCGGTTCCCGCCATCGCGACGAGAACTTCTCGACGATCGTTCGCGTCGCGATCGACAACGACAAGCCGGTTCGGATCGGAGTGAACTGGGGGTCCCTCGACCAGCAGCTGCTGACCTCGATGATGGATGCCAACGCCCGGCTGGAGGCTCCACGCGACGCGCGCGCGGTGATGATCGACGCGATGGTCGAGTCCGCGATGCGCTCCGCGGAGCTCGCGGAATCGGTCGGCCTCGGCCATGACCGGATCATCCTGTCGGCCAAGGTCTCCGGGGTGCAGGACCTGGTCGAGGTCTACCGCCTGCTCGCCCGCCGTTCCGACTACCCGCTTCATCTCGGGCTCACCGAGGCCGGACTGGGGATGAAGGGCATCGTCGCGTCCACGGCCGGGCTGTCGGTCCTGCTGGCCGAGGGGATCGGGGACACGATCCGGGTCTCGCTGACCCCGGCCCCCGGCGGTGAGCGCGAGGAAGAGGTCCGCGTGGCGCAGCAGGTCCTCCAGTCGCTGGGGCTGCGATCATTCCTGCCCCAGGTCTCCGCCTGTCCGGGGTGTGGCCGGACGACCTCGACGTTCTTCCAGGAGATGGCGGCCGAGATCCAGGACTACCTCCGGGAGCGGATGCCGGAGTGGCGGACGGCGCGCCCGGGGGTCGAGGAGCTCCGGGTGGCCGTGATGGGCTGCGTCGTCAACGGTCCCGGGGAATCGAAGCACGCCGATATCGGGATCTCGCTCCCGGGCACGTTCGAGGAGCCGGTGGCGCCCGTCTTCGTCGACGGCCAGCTCCTCCGGACACTGCGAGGTGATGGGCTCGTCCGCGAGTTCATCGACATCCTGGAGGACTATGTCGGGCGTCGATACCCGGCCGCGGGATCGGGGGCGGGAACGGAGGCTGCGACGCCGGCCTGACGGTCGCCGGCCCGCGCGGCTGGTCAGGCCGCGTCTTTGAGGGCCCACGCGTCCCGGTGTATACTCGCGGCAACATCGAATGGCCGCCTGACGACGTGGGTGACCCCCACGTTTTTCTTTGACGGCCGTCCGGTCACACAACACCGATCAACCATCGGGAGGAGCATCGTGAGTCGAGACTTCGTCGGTGCCCTCCTCCAGCTCAACGCCGAGAAGCAGGTCCCGCGCGAGGCTCTCATCCGTGCCCTCGAGGAGGGGATCCAGTCAGCCTACCGGCGCGTGGCCGGCGAGGAGGACATCCATGTCCAGGTCGACGCGGAGACGGGACACATCCGCGTGTTTCGCGCGCGCCTCGCAGTCGACGACGTCGAGGATCCGCTGACCGAGTTCACCCTCGACGAAGCGCGGAAACACAAGAAGGATGCCGTCGCCGGTGACCTCGTGGAGACCGAGGAGCTCGACGGCGAGCACTTCGGCCGAATCGGTGCTCAGACCGCGAAGCAGATCGTGCTGCAGCGCATTCGCGAAGTGGAGCGCGACCAGGTGTTCGACCAGTTCGCCAGTCGCGAGGGCGAGCTGATGACAGGCACCGTCAACCGGGTGGAACCGCGGGCGATCATCCTGGACGTCGGCCGCGGCGTCGAGGCGATTCTCGCGACCACCGAGCAGTCCGCCCTCGAGCACTACCGGATCGGCCAGAACGTCAAGGCGTACACGCTCGAGGTTCGCCGCTCGACGAAGGGCCCCCAGATCTTCGTCAGCCGCAGCCACAAGGGCTTCCTGCGTCGCCTGTTCGAGCTCGAGGTCCCGGAGATCCACCAGGGCACCGTCGAGATCAAGGCGATCGCGCGCGAGGCGGGCAGCCGCTCGAAGGTTGCCGTCCACAGCCGGCAGGAGGGCCTCGATCCGGTCGGGGCAACCGTCGGCCAGCGTGGTGCGCGCGTCCAGGCTGTCGTCGCCGAGCTGGGTGGCGAGAAGATCGACGTCATCCCCTGGCACGAGGATCCGGCTGTGTTCGTCGCGAACGCGCTGAGTCCGGCCCAGGTGCTCGGTGTGGACATCGACGAGGAGCACCGAATCGCGAACGTCATCGTCCCCGAGCGGATGCTGTCGCTGGCGATCGGCCGCGAGGGCCAGAACGCGCGGCTTGCCGCCCGTCTCACCGGCTGGCGGATCGACATCCGGAGCGATGTCTCCACCGCGGAGGCGCGCGCTGCCGAGACTCGCCCGCCTGGGGCGGACGAGGCCGTGGCGGCCGGAGCGACCGCGGTCGAACCGGCGGTGTCGGACGAAGCGGCGGTCGCCGGCGCGATCGCGACCGACGAGACCCCGGTCGGCGATGCCGCATCCGCCGAGCCTGAGACGAAGCCAAAGCGGAAGCCTTCGGCTGCGAAGGCGAAGACCGCGGCGACCGGGAAGGCAACCGAGACGAAGACCGCGGCGACGAAGACCGCCGCCACGAAATCGACGACGGCCGCCACGAAGAAGGCTGCCACGAAGACGACCGCGCCGAGAGCGAAGCCGGCGAAGGCCGTCAAGATCGAGGCCGACGGGGCCTCATCCACCGACGGCACCACCGACGCCACGGCCACCACGAAGACCCGCCCGCGCAAGACCGCCGCCGCAGTTGCCACCGAGGAGGTGTCCTCGTAGCCGCGCCGCCGGTCGGTCGAGTCCGACCTGCCCCAAGCCGCTCATGCGTCGCCTGCCGGACGACCCGGCCGAAGCGCGAGCTGATCCGCGTCGTCCGCATGCCGGACCGACGCGTGACCATCGACCCCACCGGTCGTCTCGCCGGCCGCGGAGCGTATCTCTGCCGCCAGGACGACTGCACCCGGATCGGCATCCGGCGCGCCCTCACCCAGGCGCTCGAGGTGCCGATCCCCGACGAGCTCGCCACCGAGCTCGCCGCCCTCACGATGAACACCGAAGGAGGAGCCCGTGGCCAGGAGTAGAAGCGGCACCAGGGGCCGTCGCGGGCCTCGCAAGCCGCAGCGCCGCGACGGCGCGGTCGCGTCGCCGGTCCAGGTCGCCGATCCGAAGGAGCGCGGCGCGATCGAGCTGCCCGCGACGATCACCGTCAAGGAGCTCGCGGAGCTGCTGCAGGTCAACCCGGCGGATGTGATCCGCGAGCTGATCAAGAGCGGCATCTTCGCCACGATCAACCAGCTCATCGACCGCGACACGGCCTCGCTCGTCGCGTCTGAGCTGGGGTTCGAGGTGGCCGAGAACGCCCCGGTGGCGGCGGCCACGGCCGACACCAACGGTGACGGTGCCGTCCCCGAGGCGACCAAGGAGCTCCTGTTCGAGGAAGAGGATCCGTCGCTCCTCCAGTCGCGGGCTCCGATCGTGACCGTGATGGGTCATGTCGATCACGGCAAGACGAGTCTCCTGGACGCGATCCGGACCACCGAGATCGCGGCCGGCGAGCGCGGTGGGATCACCCAGCACATCGGCGCCTCCGAAGTGACGAAGAACGATCGCCGGATCGTGTTCCTCGACACCCCGGGCCACGAGGCGTTCACGTCGATGCGGGCGCGCGGCGCCAAGGTCACCGACGTTGCCGTGATCGTGGTCGCCGCCGACGACGGCGTGATGCCCCAGACGCTCGAGGCGATCGACCATGCGCGCGCGGCCAAGGTGCCGATCGTGGTCGCCCTCAACAAGATCGACAAGGCCGACGCCAATCCCGACCGCGCGAAGACCGGGCTCTCCGAGCACGGCGTGGTGATCGAGGAATACGGCGGCGACGTCCCGCTCGTCGCCGTTTCGGCGCGCACACGCGAGGGGATCGACGACCTCCTCGACACGGTGCTCATCACCTCGGACGCCCTGGTCGATCCCAAGGCAAACCCGAAGCGGCCGGCCGTGGGCACGATCATCGAGGCCGAGCTCGACGCCCGCCGCGGTCCCGTGGCCACGGTGATCGTCCAGAACGGAACCCTGCGGGTGGGCGATGTGATCGTCGTCGGCGAGACGTTCGGCAAGGTCCGGGCTCTCGAGAACGAAAAGGGCAAGCGGATGCCGAAGGCCGGCCCGGCTACCGCCGCGGTCATCCTCGGGCTCTCGGACGTGCCCCAGGCCGGTGACGTCCTACGCGTCGTGGCCGATGAGAAGGAGGCCCGAACGCGGGTGGAGGAGCGGCGCGCCGAGGCGTCCGCGCGGAGCGGCGACGGCAGCGGGCGTGCCACGCTCGAAGACCTGTATCGCCAGATCCAGGCCGGCCAGGCCAAGGAGCTCCGGATCATCCTCAAGGCAGATGTCTCGGGTTCGCTGGGCGCGATCACGCACGCGCTCGAGCAGCTGAGCACGGACGACGTCCGGATCAACGTCCTCCACGATGCCGCCGGCGACATCACCGACAACGACATCCTGCTCGCTTCGGCGTCGGATGCGATCGTGGTCGGGTTCAACACCCGGATCACCGACACGGCCCGGCGCGCGGCCGAGGCGGAGGGTGTGGACGTCCGCCTCTACGACATCATCTACAAGCTCACCGACGACATCGACGCCGCGCTCAAGGGTCTCCTCGAACCGGAAGAGGTCGAGGTCATCGAGGGCCGAGCGGAAGTCCGCCAGGTGTTCCGGGTGGGCAAGAACCAGGTCGTCGCGGGCTCGTTCGTCACCGATGGGCGGATCGTTCGCGGCAGTGCCCGGATCTGGCGCGGCGGCAAGGTGGTTGCCACGGACCGGATCTCGTCGCTCCGACGCTTCCGTGACGACGTCCGCGAGGTGGCCCAGAACTTCGAGTGTGGAATCGGGTTGGAGAGCTTCACGGACGTCGCCGAGGGCGACATCATCGAGTGCTTCACCACCCAGACGGTCAGTCGCGCCGTCACGGCGTGATCGGCACGTCTTCGGGTCACGATTTCCCCGCGGCATGAGCCAGCGGACCGAACGGGTCGACGAGCTGCTGCGGCAGGAGATCGGGGCAATCCTCGCACGCGAGATCGCCGATCCCCGGGTCGGCTTCGCCACGGTCACCGATGTCGAGACGACGCCCGATCTGCGCCATGCGCGCGTCTGGGTGAGCGTCATCGGCCAGCCCGCGGAGCGGGACGCCACGATCGCGGCGCTCGAGCACGCGATGCCGTTCGTCCGGCGCGCACTCGGCGGCCGGCTGCGCATCAAGCGAATCCCCGAATTCCACGTCCGTCTCGACGACTCGGCCGAGCGGGGGACCCGGGTCCTGCAGCTGCTTCAGGAGCTCGAGGAGGGTCACGACCCGGACGCGAGCGAAGCGTCGGCCGAATCCCTGCCCACGCCGATCCCTCGGCTGCCGCTCGAGGGTGATGCCCCGGAGGTCCCGGGCCCGGTGGGCGATGCTCAACGGCCCGGCCGGCGCGCCGGACGACACCGTCCGCGCAACGGTGGTCGCGCTCGTCGCCCGGGGACGCGGCGTCGGTGATCGACGAGCTCGCGGGTGACGTCGCCGCGATCCCGGAAACGCTTGTCACCGCGCTTCGGAGAGCCAGGAACGTCCTCGCCCTGACGCACGAGAACCCTGACGCGGACACCCTCGGGGCGTCGCTCGGGGTGTGCTGGCTGATCGAGGCGCTCGGTGGACGAGCGACGCCCGTCTCGAGCGACCCCGTCCCGTCACTGTACGGGTTCGTGCCCGGGATCGAGACCGTCCGCCATGACCTCGACCCCGACGCCGAGTACGACCTGCTCGTGATCTCGGACGGACCGGTCGACCGGACCGGCTCGGTGATGGATCGCCATCGCGCCCGTCTCGAGGCCATGCCCCGGGTTGTCATCGATCACCACGCCTCGAATGCCAACACGGGACCCCCGGACTGGATCGATCCTGCGAGCGCGGCGACGTGCGAGATGGTCGCCCTCCTGGCCCTCCGCCTCGGCTGCTCGCTCGACCTGCGCGACGGTGGGTTGGCGACGGCGCTGATGGCCGGAATCGTCATGGACACGGCCGCGTTCAACCACCCGAACGCGACCTCCCGCACCCTCAGGGTCGCCGCGGCCCTGGTGGATGCCGGTGCCCCACTGGCCGACATCACGCGCCGGATCTACCGCTCCAAGCCCGACCGGCAGCTCCGGCTGTTCGGTCGTGTGCTCGAGCGACTCCGCAGCGACCTGGATGGCAGGCTCGTGTGGTCCACGCTCGACGACGACGACCACCGCGTGACGGGAACGTCACCCGCCGAGAGCGAGGGGATCGTCGATCTCCTCGCCCAGGCGGAGACGGCCGAGGTGGCGATCCTGTTCAAGGAGGCCGGGCCGGGGACCCGGATCAGCGTCCGCACCCGACCCGGCGGCGTTGATGCCACGGTGGTCACCGGGCGCTTCGGGGGTGGGGGACATGCTCGTGCCGCCGGCGCCACGATTGCGCTCCCGCTGGCCGAGGCACCGGAGCCGGTCCTGGCGGAGGCTCGGCGCCTCATCGCCCACGTCCGCAGGTAGCGCGTATGGCGCACGACCCGGGTCGTCACTCGGGCCCGGACGGTGTCCTCGTGGTCGACAAGCCGGCTGGGCCGACCTCGCACGACGTCGTCGCGCTCGTCCGGCGTCTTGCGGGTACCCGCCGGATCGGGCATGGCGGGACGCTGGATCCGTTCGCGACCGGTGTCCTGCCGCTGTTCCTCGGGTCGGCCACCCGGCTCGTCGAGTACCACGCACGCGATCGGAAGGCGTACCGCGCGACCGTGTGCTTCGGTGCGTCGTCCACGACCGATGACCTCGAGGGCGAGCTGCAACCCGCACCGGCCCCTGCCGGGAGGCCAACGGTGGAAACGGCCCTCGCGAACATGGTCGGAGAGATCGCGCAGCAACCCCCGGCCCATTCGGCGATCAAGATCGCCGGCCGGCGCGCCTACGCGCGAGCCCGCGCGGGCGAGGCGGTGAAGATCCCGGAGCGCGCGGTCACGATCCACGCGATCGGCCTCGTGGACTGGAATGACCAGGATCTGGAACGCCCGATCGCGGTGATCGATGTCGAATGTTCGGCCGGGACCTACGTCCGCGCGCTCGCGCGCGACCTCGGGGTCGCCGTCGGCAGTGCCGCCTATCTCGGGGCCCTGGTCCGGACCGCCAGCGGTCCGTTCCGGATCGAGCATGCCGTCTCCGTCGATGCGGTCCGGGGCGCGGCTGGCGAGGGCGCGGCCGCGTTCGCGGAACTCCTCCTCCCTCCTGACGCGGGGCTGGAAGCGCTTCCCGTGGTGGAGCTCTCGGAAGCCGAGGTCCAGGACGTCGCACGGGGACGCTTCATCACCCCGGGCGGTGGCGCCCCCTCCGACGCGACGGGGCCGATCCGGCTCGTGGCACCCGACGGGCGGCTGGTCGGCATGGCCTCTGCCCGGGGTGGGCGACTCGCCCCGGACAAGGTGTTCGTGGCCGCCGACGGATGATCGACGCCGCCGACGGATGATCGACCACCCGGAGGTCGTGGCGGGCGTGGCGAGGTTGCCGGCAAGGGCCGGGCGTCTCGCGGTCGCGATCGGCGTCTTCGACGGCCTCCACCGGGGGCACCGACACCTCCTTCGCCGCCTGGTCCGGCAGGCGGCGGCATGGAGGGCGCGGGCGGCCGTGATCACCTTCGACCATCATCCGGACGAGGTCATCCGGGGCAGCGCCCCGCCACTCCTGCTCGACCCCGAGGAGCGGTTGTGGCGGCTGGGACGCGAGGGAGTCGAGATCGTCGTGGTCGAGCACTTCGACGAGCGACTCCGGTCCACGCCCTACGACGCGTTCGTTCGTGGGATCGCCGGGCGGATCGATCTGGCGGGGTTCGTCATGACGCCAGACGCCGCGTTCGGGTTCGAACGGCGGGGAACGCCTGCCGCCGTCGCCGAGCTCGGGCGATCGGGCCGGCTGCGCTACGAGGTCGCGATCGCCCGGCCGCTGATCGTGGATGGTCGCGCGATCAGCAGCTCTGCGATCCGGAGCGCGATCGCGGATGGCGACCTGGCGGAGGCCCGCCGGCTCCTCGGCCGTTCACATGCCGTCGTGGGCGACCCGGATGACGGCGGGCTTCGCTTCGGCATGCCCGTGGCGCTGCCGCCCGACGGATCCTATCGAGCCACCGTGGCGGCGTTTCCGGCCGCGCGGCGCCGTTCGAGGGGCCTGGACGCGCGGGCGACGGTCGAGCGCGGCTCGATTCGGATCGATCGGATTGTGGCCGGAGCCCGCCTGCGGGTTGCCTTTCCGGGGTCCGGGGTGAGCGAGGTCGTGTGATACCATCCCGCCGGTCATAAGCAGAACGGATTGCAGAATCACAGACAGATCGTGTCGGAGGACCGAGTGCCGCTCGCGCGGGAACAGAAGCAGGAGATCATGACCGGGTACGCCACGAAAGAGGGCGATACCGGTTCCCCGGAGGTCCAGATCGCACTCCTGACGGAGCGGATCAAGGGACTCACGGACCATCTCCGAAGCTTCCCGAAGGACAACCATTCGCGCCGCGGCCTCCTCAAGCTCGTGGGCCAGCGCCGACGCCTCCTCGCCTACCTGGTGAGGAAGGACAACGCGCGTTACCGGGCCGTGATCGCACGGCTCGGTCTTCGCCGCTAGGATCGCTGCCCGAGGGCCCCGGCATCGCCGGGGTCCGATCGCGCAACGACCGTCCCGGCCGTGGCCCCTGCCGCGGGTCGTCGCCTCCTCCACGAACAGGAGGATTGATCACTCGTGCCCGAACCCACACGCTACGAGATCGAATTCGGTGGTCGCACGCTGACCGTCGAGACCGGCCGGCTCGCCCGCCTGGCCGGCGGCGCCGTCACCGTCCGCTACGGCGACACGATGGTGCTCGGCACCGCGAACCGGTCCGAGCCGCGGCCCGGCCTGGACTTCTTCCCGCTTACTGTCGACTTCGAGGAGCGGATGTACGCGGCCGGCAAGATCCCGGGTGGCTTCATCAAGCGTGAGGCGCGCCCGTCGGAGAACGCGATCCTCGCCGCCCGCCAGACGGACCGGCCGATCCGTCCGCTCTTCCCCGAGGGCTACAAGGACGACGTCCAGCTGGTCGTCACCGTCCTGTCCACGGATCAGGAGAACAACCCGGACGTCATCGGCACGATCGCGGCCTCGGCGGCGCTGACGATCAGCGAGATCCCGTTCAACGGACCGATCGCGTCGGTTCGCGTCGGGCGCATCGACGGCGAATTCGTCATCAACCCGACCCACGCCCAGCTCAAGGAGTCCGAGCTCGACCTGATCGTTGCCGGCACCCGCGACGCGATCATGATGGTCGAGGCCGGTGCGAAGCTGCTGCCTGAGGACGTGATGGCGGAGGCCATCCTGTTCGGTCATCGCTCGTTGCAGCCCGTCGTCGAGCTCCAGGAGCGCCTGCGCGAGGCGGTCGGCAAGCCCAAGCGCCTCCCGTACCTCGAGCCGGGCACCGGGTCGGTCCTCGACTTCGTCGCCGCGACCGAGGCGGGCGGCGAGTTCGTGGTCGTCGACGTCGAGACCACCGGGACGAGCCCCAATGCGGCCGACCTGGTCGAGGTGGCCGCCGTCCGCGTGCGTGGCGGCGACATCACCGAACGTTGGTCGACGTTCGTGAATCCCGGTCGGCCGATCGTGGGCAACCAGATGCACGGCATCACCGACGCCGACGTCTCCGGAGCACCGTCACCCGCGGAAGCGGCCCGTCAGTGCCTGGACTTCGTGGGCGACGCGCTGGTCGTCGGCCACTCGGTCGGCTTCGACCTGGGCTTCCTCGAGGCGGCCCTGGGCGACGGCACCCGGATCGAGCCGGGTCGCTACCTGGACACACTGGTCATCGCCCGCGAGGGCTACCCGGATCTCGAAAACTACCGCCTGGACACCCTGTCGCGATTCTTCGGGATCGACCTGACGCAGAATCACCGGGCCCTCCCGGACGCCGAGGCGACCGCGAACCTGCTGTTGTGGTTCGCGAACAACCTGCCCGGCCGCATCGCCGCCCTGCGCGAGTCGATCGCCGATGCCGTCCGTGCCAACCGCACCGGCGGTGACACCGCCGGCCTGCTCGAGGCGGCAAGGCGCGAGGCGCGCGTGAGCAAGGGCCTGTTCAACCTGCTCCAGAAGAAGACGGTCCGCCGGTTGGTCCTCGACGAAGGGATCCGGATCGACGGCCGCGGGCTGACGGATATTCGGCCGATCACGGTCGAGGTCGGGCTCATCCCGCGCGCCCACGGCTCGGGGCTGTTCACCCGCGGTGAGACCCAGGCGCTGACGGTGGCCACGCTCGGGGCGTCGTCCGATGTCCAGCGGATCGACACGATCAGTCCCGAGACCGAGAAGCGCTACCTCCACCACTACAACTTCCCGCCCTACAGCACGGGCGAGAACAAGATGATGCGTGGACCCAGCCGGCGCGATATCGGCCATGGACACCTTGCCGAACGGGCACTCGTCCCGGTCCTGCCGGCCCAGGAGGAGTTCCCGTACGTCATCCGCCTCGTGAGCGAGTGCGTGACGTCGAACGGCTCCACGTCGATGGCCTCGACGTGCGGCTCGACGCTCGCCCTCATGGACGCCGGCGTTCCGATCAAGGCACCGGTCGCCGGTGCGGCGATGGGCCTGATCACGGAGCCCGATGGCCGGTTCGTCGTCCTCACCGACATCCTCGGCAAAGAGGACTCGATCGGTGACATGGACTTCAAGGTGACCGGCACCCGGGATGGCGTGACGGCACTCCAGATGGACATCAAGGTCCAGGGGATCAGTGAGGCGATCATCCGTGACGGCCTCAAGCAGGCTCTCGCTGCCCGCCTGACGATCCTCGACAAGATGGCCGAAGTGATCCCGGAAGCCCGCTCCGACATGAGCGAGTTCGCGCCACGGATCATCACGATCAAGATCAACCCCGAAAAGATCCGCGAGATCATCGGCAAGGGCGGCTCGATGATCCGCAAGATCCAGGAAGAGACGGGCACCGAGATCAACGTGGAGGACGATGGCTCGGTCGAGATCGCGGCCGTCTCCGGCGAGAACTCGCGCAAGGCGATCCAGTGGATCGAAAGCCTGACCCGCGAGGTCGAGATCGGTTCGCTCTACCTGGGCAAGGTCACCCGGATCATGGGCTTTGGGGCGTTCGTCGAGATTCTGCCGGGCAAGGAAGGCCTGGTCCGCATCGGTGAGCTGGCCGACTACCACGTCCCAACGGTGGAGGACGTGGTCTCCGTGGGTGACGAGGTGATGGTCGTGGTGATCGAGATCGATCGCCAGGGCCGGATCAACCTCTCGCGCAAGGCGGCCATGCAGCGCCACCTGGCCAAAGAACCAGTCGGGAGCTGACGCGGCACGCGGGTGGGAAGCTGACTCGACCGACTGGTGTCGATCCGGAGGCACCTCGTTCGGGTGACGTCCTCCGGATCAGCACCGACGCGGCGGAGATCGACTTCGACTGGCTTCATGACGCGCTGTCCACCCGCGCCTACTGGGCGCTCGGCCGGAGCCGGGAGCAGCTGCAGACGGCGATCGAGCACTCAGTGTGCTTCGTCGCGCTGCGTGGAAACCGTCAGGTCGGCTTCGCCCGGGTCGTGACCGACCTGGCCACGTTTGGCTGGCTGTGCGACGTCTTCGTGGACGAGTCGGAGCGCGGTCGCGGCGTCGGGGCACGACTCGTCGAAGCGGTCGTGGCCGATCCGAGATTGAACGGTCTCCGACGCCTCGCGCTCGCGACTCGCGACGCCTCCACCCTGTACGAGCGATACGGCGGGTTCGAGCCGCTCGTGGCACCGGAACGGTGGATGGAGCGCCGATCCCGGCGGCCGGAGCCTTCCTGAGCCGCTGATATACTCGCCGCGTGCCCGACGATCTCCTGAACCGGAGTCGGACCATGCCCGGAATTCGTCGCCAGAACCTCACCGTTGCGGTCGTCGGGGCGACCGGTGCCGTTGGTCGGACGATGACCCAGGTCCTGCTCGAGCGCGACGTTCCGATCGGTGAACTGCGCCTCCTCGCGTCGGCGCGCTCGGCCGGAACCAGCGTGAAGGTCGACGGCCGCCCGGTCGAGGTCGGGCTTGCGGGACCAGATTCCTTCGACGGCGTCGATCTCGCCCTGTTCTCGGCGGGCGGCGATGCTTCGCGCGAGCTCGCTCCGGCGGCCGCCGATCGGGGAGCGACCGTGATCGACAACTCGTCCGCATGGCGGATGGTCGACGGCATCCCGCTGGTCGTGAGCCAGGTGAACCCCGGCGACCTCGAGGCGCACGAGGGGATCGTCGCCAACCCGAACTGCTCGACGATGCAGCTGGCGCCCGTCCTGATGGCCCTGCGCGATGCGGTCGGCTTGGAGCGCGTCGTCGTCGATACCTACCAGTCGGTGTCGGGGACCGGGCAGAAGGCCGTGCGCGAGCTCGACGGCCAGATCCGGGCCGATACCGCCGGCGAGGCGCCGACGGCCGAGGTGTACCCGCATCCGATCGCCTTCAACGCCCTGCCGGAGATCGACGTCTTCCTGCCCAACGGATACACCCGCGAGGAGTGGAAGGTCGTCACCGAGAGTCGCAAGATCCTCCATCTGCCGGAGCTCCGGATCAGCTGCACCGCGGTTCGGATCCCGGTTCGCGTCAGCCACTCCGAGGCGGTCCACGTCGAGACCCGGGACCCGGTGACACCCGACGAGGCACGTCGGCTGTTCGCAGCCGTCCCCGGCGTGATCGTCCAGGACGACCCGGCGACCCACACCTATCCCCTGGCCACGATCGCCGCCGGGCGTGACGAGGTGTTCGTCGGCCGGGTGCGACAGGACCCGTCGATCGCGGGTGAGCGCGGGATCGCGTTCTGGGTCGTCTCCGACAACCTGCGCAAGGGCGCTGCGACGAACGCTGTGGAGATCGCCGAGGTCCTGCTGCAACGGGGGTGGGTTCGGGCCGCGTCCAGGCGGACGCCGGTCGCCGAGGGTGTTGCGTGACCGAAGCCGAGCGCCGCGCGGCGCTCGAGGAGATCGCCGCCGAGGTCCGGGACTGCACGCGCTGCCGCCTTGCGGCCGGCCGGACGCGAGCGGTGCCCGGCGAGGGCCACCCGTCGACCGAGGTCGTATTCGTGGGCGAGGGCCCGGGATTCAACGAGGATCGCCAGGGCCGGCCATTCGTCGGCCGCGCCGGCGACCTGCTCGTGAAGCTGCTGGCCTCGATCGGGTGGCGGCGTGAGGACGTGTTCATCACCAATGTCGTGAAGTGCCGTCCGCCCGACAACCGGGACCCTCAGCCGGACGAGATCGCCGCCTGTGCGCCCTATCTCCGGAGACAGCTCGAAGTTCTCGATCCTGCGCTGGTCGTGACGCTCGGAAGGTTCTCGCTGGGGACGTTCATGCCCGGCACCCGCATCGGCCAGGTTCACGGCACCAACCGTCCGGTCGATCCGGCAACCGGGGCCCGTGATGCGCTCGCATTGGCGATGTATCACCCGGCGGCCGCCCTCCGGACACCGGCGGTCGAGCGCGAGAGCTACGAGGACGCGGCGAGGATTCCCGTGACGCTGCTGGAGTCCCGACGCGGCCGCGCCGAGCGAGATGCGCTGGCGGCGTCGGCGGTGCCCGCCTCCGAGGCAGGGATGCCGCTCGAGGCGCCCGTTCCCGTCGCGGTCGGCGCGTCGGGGACCGAACAGGCGACGACGGTCGCATCCCTGGTTCCGGACGTGACACCGCCGGGCATCGCGGGTGCCGTCGAGGAACCCCCCGTGGACACCGATCAGATGACGATGTTCTGATGGCCGAACAGACGCCGCTTCGGATCATTCCCCTCGGCGGGGTGGGCGAGATCGGCAAGAACATGTACGTGTTCGAGTTCGGCGACGACATCGTCGTCGTCGACTGTGGGCTGATGTTCCCGGACGAGGAGATGTTCGGGATCGACCTCGTCGTTCCCGACGTGACCTATCTCAAGGAACGTCGCGAGAGCGTGCGGGCGTTCATCATCACCCACGCCCACGAGGACCACGTGGGCGGCCTGCCGTACGTGCTGCCCGAGTTCCCGGGCGTGCCGGTCTATGCCTCGACGCTCGCCCGTGGCCTGCTCGGCAACAAGGTCAAGGAACACAAGCTCCATAACAATCCGCTGCTGGCGATCGAGCCTGGTGACGAGGTCACCATCGGGCCGTTTACCGTCATCCCGTTCCGGGTCGGCCACTCCATCCCGGACGCGATGGGGGTCGGCATCCGTACACCCGTCGGCACAGTCGTCCACACCGGTGACTTCAAGTTCGACCACACCCCGGTCGATGGCAAGCTGTCCGACTTCCACGTCCTTGCCCGCCTCGGCGCGGAGGGGGTGATCTGCCTCCTGTCCGACTCCACCCGGGCGGAGAACCCGGGCTATACGCCGTCCGAGCGGACGGTGGGCGAGGCGTTCCGGGAGATCATGGAGCCACTCGACGGCCGGGTCATCGTGGCCACCTTCGCCAGCAACATCGCCCGCGTCCAGCAGGTCCTCGACGCGGCCTCGGAGATGGGTCGCAACGTCTCGGTCATCGGCCGGTCCATGGAGCAGAACTTCCGGATCGCGACCGATCTCGGGTACCTGACCTATGACGCGTCCACGATCGTGTCCAAGGACAGGATCAAGGATCACCCCGACGCGAAGCTCGTGATCGCCACCACGGGCGCCCAGGGCGAACCGATGTCGGGCCTGGCGCGGATGGCGAATCGCGATCATCGGTTCGTCGAGATCCAGGCCGGAGATACGGTGATCGTCTCCGCCAGCCCGATCCCCGGTAACGAGGAGTACGTCGCCCGCACGATCGACAACCTGTTCAAGGCCGGTGCGAACGTCTACTACCACACCATCAAGCGCGCGCACGTCTCAGGACATGCAAGCCAGGAGGAGCTGAAGCTGATGCTCGGGCTCACCAAGCCCCGGTACTTCATCCCCATCCACGGGGAGTTCCGGATGCAGGTCCAGCATGGGCGCCTCGCGACAGAGACCGGCGTTGCCCCCGAGAATGTGTTCATCATCGAGAATGGGACGCCCATCGAGATCTTCCCGGACGGATCGGCCCGTCGCGGCCAGCCCGTCGCGGCCGGCTATGCCTTCGTCGACGGCCTCTCGGTCGGCGACGTGAGCGAGATCGTGCTCCGGGACCGGCGCGCCCTTGCCAACGATGGGATGTTCCTCGTCGTGGTGACCGTGGACAAGCAGACCGGAAACGTGATCGGGCGACCGGAGATCATTACCCGCGGGTTCACGGGCCTCAACGAGCAGGACCCGTTGATCGAGGAGACCGCCGCGAGGGTGATCGAGGCCATCGACAACCCGGGCGACCACATCAGCGAGATCGCCCTGCTCAAGAGCCAGATCAAGGACGGCGTGTCGCGCTACCTGTACGAGCAGACGAAACGCCGGCCGATGGTCTTCCCGGTGGTGGTCGAGGTCTAGGCATGGCCCGCGCACGACGCGCACAGGCGCGCCGTCCATCCCGAGCCCGTCGGGGTGGGGGACCGACCCTGCCGCGGATCCTCGCCCTGCCCGCGGTCGGACCCGAGGTCGCCCGCTCGCTGGTGGGGATCGTGCTGCTCGTGCTCGGGGCGACGACGCTGATTGCGCTCATCCTGCCCGGCGACGGTTCGCTCACGGACTGGTGGCGCGACTCGATCGCCCCGTGGTTCGAGACCGGACGCTGGCTTCTGCCGTTCCTCCTGCTCGCGGCGGGCTGGTATCTCGAGTGGGGCCCGGGCAAGCGCCCGAACTCGGGCTGGGGCATGACCCTGGCGGGGATCGCCATCGCCTTCGCGGCGTTCCTGGGCGCCTTCGAGATCCTCGATCTCACCGTGTTCGACGTGGAGCGTGGTGGGGGCCGGATCGGCCAGGCGCTGGCAGCGATCCTCGTGCCGCTCGTGACCGCGCCCGGAGCATTCGCGGTGCTCCTTGCCCTGATGGCCGCGGGGCTGATGCTGGCGCTCAACCTGCCGCTCCGCGATCTCGTCCGACCCGGAACGACCGCGGCTCGCTGGCTGGGCACGGCGGCGGCGTCCTCGGTTCGTCGCGACCCGCGCGCCATGGGACCCGGCCCCGGAGATCCAACCGACGGCGGGATCCGCGCGGCACCCGGCTCGCCACGCAATCGCGGCGCCGTCCGGCAGCCGCCCGTCGCGGGTGACGGTTCGCCGGGACAAACCGGGATCTGGGGCCAGCGCTCGGAGGAGGCTCGCATCCCGTCCGCGGTTCCATCGAGCGCACCGGTCTCGGCGACGTTCGCGCCACCGAGAGCCAGTCCGTCGGGCGCGGCGGGCGCCACCCTCGTTCCCGCCGCCCCGCGCGGCGTCGGAACCGCGGTCGCAACCCCCGAGTTCGACGACGTGACCGACGTCTCCGATTCGCCTCGGACCCGCGAGCAGGAGTACGTCCTGCCACCGCTCGAGCTCCTCGAGGACATTCCGCCACCCGCGACCCCGGGCGGCGCGGAGGCCGTCCATCACCGGAACGAGGAGATCATCGTTCGCAAGCTGGCCGGCTTCGACATCCCGGCCGAGATCGTCGGTCGCAACGCGGGTCCGGTCGTGACCCAGTACGAGGTTCAGCCGGCACCGGACATCAAGATCAGCCGGATCGAGGCTCTCGCCGACGACCTGGCGATGGCCCTGGCGGCCCGATCGCTCCGGATCGAGGCACCGATCCCTGGCAAGAGCGCAGTTGGCGTCGAGGTTCCGAACAAGGACTTCAACCTCGTCGCCCTGCGGCGGATCCTCGACGAGGTGGACTTCAAGGCGTCCGGCTCGACGCTCACGTTCGCGCTCGGACGCGACGTCGCGGGCAAGGCACAGGCGGTCGACCTGGCGAAGATGCCGCACCTCCTGATCGCAGGGGCGACCGGCTCCGGCAAGAGCGTCATGGTCAACGCCCTGATCACCAGCCTTCTGTGCGAGGCGAGCCCGGACGATGTGCGGATGATCCTCATGGATCTCAAGCGGGTCGAGCTGGCCGCCTACAACGGTCTGCCACACCTGCTCGTCCCGGTGATCACGGAGCCCGATCGAGCAAAGGCCGCCCTGAAGTGGGCCGTCAACGAGATGGAGGGGCGCTATCGGCGGTTCGCCGGCGCCACGTCACGCAACATCCGCGCGTACAACGAGTCGCGTGCGGATCCCGCCGATCGTCTGCCCTACATCGTGATCATCGTGGACGAGCTCGCCGACCTGATGATGCGCGAGGGCAAGAACGTCGAGGACCCGATCGTCAGACTCGCCCAGAAGGCGAGGGCGACCGGGATCCACCTCGTCCTGGCCACCCAACGGCCCTCGGTCAACGTCGTCACCGGACTGATCAAGGCGAACTTCCCGTCCCGGATCGCGTTCGCGATGGCATCCCAGATCGACTCCCGGACGATCCTCGACGCGCCGGGCGCGGAGGACCTCATCGGTCGCGGTGACATGCTCTACCAGCCGTCCGACCTGCCACGTCCGATGCGTCTCCAGGGCGTATTCGTGTCGGACCCGGAGATCGCCCGCATCGTCGCGCACTGGAAGGACCAGATCGACGATCCGCACTACGACCAGTCGATCGTCGAGAGCGACGAGGACGGCACGGGCTCGATCGACGACCTCGCGGACGAAGAAGCCGATCGGCTCCTGCCGGATGCCGTGGACGTGATTCGGGAGTACGATCGTGCCTCGGCGTCACTCCTCCAGAGGCGCCTTCGAATCGGCTATGCGCGGGCGGCGCGCATCATCGATCAGCTCGAGGCACGAGGCTATATCGGCGCGTTCGACGGCTCGAACGCCCGCGTCGTCCTCCGCCGCGACGTCGCGGGCACGGGCGGCGAGGAGGTGGACGGGGACGACTCATGACCACGCGACACGAGGTGCGTCGAGCGCCAGCTGATCCACGAGCCGAGCTGGGACGGGCAGCCGGCGACCGGGGGACCGAGTCCGGCATGCGCGGTTCGGTCGCCGAGGCGCTCCCGGGACTTCCCGAGCGGCTGTACGCGGCACGCGAACGCAAGGGAGTCGACCTCTATCGCGCGGAGCGGGACACGAAGATCCGGGCCCGGTATCTGGCGGCGCTCGAGCGGGGCGACTGGAAGGAGCTTCCGGGCGCGGTCTACACGAAGGGCTTCCTCCGCAACTACGCCCTCTACCTCGGTCTCGACCCCGAGGATGTCCTCCACCAGTGGCGCACCGAGCGCGGCGAGATCCGCGAGAGCGAGCCGATCGTGGTGCCGCGGCCGATCCAGGCGCCCCGGCAGGGCCTGGTGTTCTCGCCCGGCGTCGTCGTCGCGGCGCTGCTCACCGTCGGGGTGCTCGGATTCGTCGTCTATCTGGGTGCGCAGCTCCTCCGCTTCGCCAAGCCCCCAACGCTCGAGGTCACCACGCCCTCGGTCGCGCTGATCACGGTCGCCGAGGACGAATCGTCGTACGTCCTGCGTGGGACGTCGATCCCGGGCGCCACGATCACGGTCAACACCCCGGGACGGGAGCAGCCGTATCGGGTGTCGGCGGACGGCAGCGGCGACTGGGCTGTCCCCGTCGAGCTCCGGCGGGGCAAGAACCAGTTCGACGTCTCGGCCGTCGACCCCGAGACCGGAAAGCAGGCCGAGAGCCCGGAGACCGTGTACATCACGGTGCCGTTCCTGGTGATCGAGGCGCCGACCCTGACGATCGACCAGCCGGCCGACGGCGCAACGTTCGAGAACGGGGCGATCCCGGTCCAGGGAAGCACGACCAACGCGTCGACCGTCGTCGTCTCTGCACACTACCTCGGCCCGGCGACCCAGCAGACCACGACGGCCAGCCCGCCACCCCCCACACCCGATCCGAAGCCGTTGAGCGTTGCCGTCCACGAGGATGGCTCGTACTCCACGCCGCTCGAGCTGACCGCCGGGCGGTGGGAGCTGACCGTTACCGCCTCGTCCGAGAACCGCAAGTCGAACTCGCTCAAGCGGACCGTCACGGTCGCCTATCGGGGCGTGAACCTGACGCTCACCGTGCGAGGCGGCCCGGCCTGGCTCAAGGTCTGGGTGGACGGCAAGATCGCCGAGTCGATCGGGGCCAGCGGGCGCACGATCGCCGCCGGCAAGACCCTCACGTTCACCGCCCAGGAAACGATCGAGGTCCGCACCGGGTCGTCGGGGGCGACCCTGTTCACCCTGAATGGCACGTCGCTCGGAGCACTCGGCCCGAGGGGCGTCCCCGAAACCTGGCTGTTCGCGCCTCCGGCGCCGCCCGAGAAGACGCAGCGGACCTGAGGTGGCCGCCGACCACCTGGTCGAGCTCGCGGAGCGCCTCCAGGGGATCTGTCTCGGCCGGGGGCTGACGGTGGCCGTCGCCGAGTCCTGCACCGGCGGACTCGTCGGTCACCTGATCACCGAAGTCTCCGGATCCTCGGGCTACTTCCTCGGCGGCCCGATCGTGTACTCGGACGCAGCAAAGCAGGGCCTGCTCGGTGTTCCGGGCGACGTTCTCGCGGCGCACGGCGCCGTCTCGGCGCAGGTCGCCGTCGCGATGGCGAAGGGAGCCCGGGAGCGACTCCGCGCCGACCTCGCGGTATCGGTGACGGGGATCGCCGGGCCGGATGGCGGATCGGAGGCGAAGCCCGTCGGTCTGACGTATGTCGCAGTCGCGGACGCCGAGGGCGACGACGTTCGCCGCTACCAGTGGACGGGTGATCGAGCGGCCAACAAGCGTTCGAGCGCGGAGGCGGCCCTGGAGCTGCTCCTGGCGCGGGTCGCGGGTCGGGCGGCGGCCGGCGGGAGGTGACCCGCGACGCAGCCGCGATCGGCGCCGGACTCGCGCCGGCGAGATCGGCACGGCCCATCCGTGCGGGCGAACGGATCCACGTCGTCGGGGCTGCCGGGGCAGGGGCGTCGGCTGCCGCGCTCCTCGCCCTACACGCCGGCGGCGCGCCGACGGGGTGCGACAAGGGTGGCTCGTCGCCCTACACGCCGGCGCTGGAGTCGGCCGGCATCGCACTCGCGTGGAAACACGATCCGGCCCACGTCACGCGCGATCCGGCCCCGGATCGCCTCGCGGTGACCAAGGCGTTGACGGCAGTCCAGCCCGACCACCCGGAGTTGATGGCGGCCGTCGAGCGGGGCATTCCGGTCGAGCCGTGGCAGCAGGTCGTCGCCGATGCGGCCGTGGGCCGGCGGCTGGTGGCCGTGACCGGCACCCATGGCAAGTCCACCACCGCCGGGTGGCTGGTCCACCTGCTGGTCGCGGCGGGGCGGGACCCGTCCGCGTTCGTGGGCGCACTGTTGCCGGAATCGATCACCGGCGGCCCGGCCGCAACCGCACGCTGGGGCGGGGGAGCGGAGTTCGTGGTCGAGGCCGACGAGTACGCCGGAAACTTCGATCCCTTTCAACCCTCGGTCGCCGTCGTCACGTCCGTCGAGTGGGACCACCCGGACGTCTTCGCCAACCAGGACGCGGTCGTCGATGCCTTCGAGGCATGGCTTCGCCGGGCAGCGGGATCGACGATCATCGTGAACGTCGCCGAGGCCGGGGGCGAGGAGCTCGCCGGGCGCCTGGCCGACCTCGGTGAGCGGCTCGTCAGCGTGTCCGTCGGAGCCTCACCCGACGCGGCGGACGTGTCGTACCGGGCCGACGTTCTCGCATCCGAGCCCGCCGGAACCCGGATCCGTGTGTCGGGCCCGGGCCTCGACGCAGCCGAGGTCGACTTGCCGACGGCAGGAGCGCACAACGTGGCCAACGCGCTGGTCGTCGCCGCGGCGGCGGTCGTGCTCGGCGTACCACCTGTCGGGATCGCCGCCGGACTGACGACGTTCCCCGGGATCGGGCGCCGGCTGGAGCGGATCGGGCAGGCCGGTGGGGTCGCCGTCTACGACGACTACGGTCACCACCCGACTGCGATCCGGGCCACGATCGCGGCCCTCCGCCAGCGGGAGCCTGGTCGACGCGTCTGGGCCGTGTACGAGCCACTGACCTTCCACCGGACGGCGGCGATGCTCGGGGCGTTCGCGGACGCCCTGGCCGAGGCGGATGGCGTCGTGATCGCCAAGATCTGGGCCGGGCGCGACCGGGACACGAGGGTGACCTCTGCCGAACGGCTGGCGAACGCGGTCGCCAAGCGTCGGCCGTCGATCCCCATCGCGGCGCCCGGGTCGGTGGAGGCGACGGCCTCGTGGCTCGCGGGCGAGGTGCAACCGGGGGACGCCGTCCTGGTCATGGGTGGTGGCCACAGCTACCGGATCCCACACCTGCTCGTGGAGGCCATCGAGCGGCGCTGACGGGTGGCACGGGGCGTTCTCGACTACCATGTCCGCCCGTCCCACTCGATCGGCCCGCGTCCGACTCGCGAGCACGCGTCCGATCGGCACGCTAGACGAGGGAGACGCATGGCAGGAGACGTCTCGTTCGACGTCGTGAGCGAGTTCGACGCCCAGGAGCTGCGGAACGCGCTCGACCAGGTCCGCCGCGAGGTCTCGCAGCGGTACGACTTCAAGGGTGTGACCGTGGACCTCGAACAGGGCAAGGACGAGGTCGTGCTCGTGACCGACGACGAGTTCCGGGCCAACGCGGTCAAGGACCTGATCGAATCCAAGGCGGTCCGGCGCGGCCTGTCGCTGAAGATCTTCGACTGGGGCACGGTCGACCAGGCCGGCGGCAACAAGGTCCGCCAGCGAATCGGGCTCCGCCGCGGGCTGGGCGACGACCTGTCCCGCAAGCTCACGCGCCTGATCCGCGACGAGTTCCCCAAGGTCAAGTCGCAGGTCCAGGGCGACGCGATCCGGGTCTCCGGCAAGAGCAAGGACGAGCTGCAGCGCGTGATCGGCCGGTTGCGGGAGCTGGACGAGCCGGTGCCGCTGCAGTTCCAGAACTACCGGTAGCCGGCCATGCCTGGTGCACGAATGGGTCGGCTGGTGATGATCGCCGTGGCGGTCGTCGTCATCCTCGGCCTCGTGGTCGGTTCGCTCGCCTCCCCGGTCGGGAACTGATCCCATGACGGACGACTCCAGGTCGACCGGCGTCGCCGCCGAGCGGCCGGTTGACGAGCCTTCCGCCGACAATCTGACGACGGCCTCCGACGCGTCGACGACCGGCCCCGACGAACCCGTCGCCGTGGCAGAGGTGCCGACGGCTGACCTCGACGGCCATGCGCCCCTCCCGGACGAAAGCGATAGCGGTCACGACGAGCTCGTGCCACCGTCGGCGCCGCCGACCACCATCGCCGGCCTCATCGCGGCCACGCTCCGGGCCGCAGGCGTCCGTTCGGCATTCACGGTTCCCGGCGAGAGCTTCCTACCGCTTATCGACGCCCTTGTCGACGTCGGGATCCGGGTGGTTGCCACCCGCCACGAGAACGGCGCCGCCTTCATGGCCTCGGCGCAGGCCCAGCTGACTGGGCGGCCGTCGGCGTGCCTGGCGACCCGCGCCGTGGGTGCAGCGAACCTGGCCGTCGGCATCCATGCCGCCCGGGCCGATTCGTCGCCGCTGATCGCGATCGTCGGAGGCGTCGAGCGCCGCCTCGCCGGGCGCGAAGCCTTCCAGGAAGCGGATCTGCCGGGCTCGATCGGGAGGCTGGCCGCGTGGTCGGGCACGATCGACGATTCGTCGACCGCGGCAGCGGTCCTGGCCGAGGGTCTCGGGCAGGCGATCCTCGGGCGCCCAGGGCCGGTCCTGTTCGCCGTTCCCGAGGACGTGCTCGATGAGGCTCCACCGCCGGAGACGCGGGTCGAGGCGCCGAGACCATCGGCCGCTCGCCCCGCTGATGGCGACGTCCGCGCCGTGCTCAATCTCCTCGCGGGCGCCGAACGCCCGGTGATCCTTGCTGGGGGCGGTGTGCTGCGTGCCCGAACCTCGACCGACCTCGCGCGCCTGGCGGAGCTGCTCCACGTGCCGGTGATTGCCGCCTGGCGCCGGGGCGACGTGATCCCCAACGAGAACCCGCTCTATCTGGGCATGACCGGATACGGGGCGCCGAGCGTCGTCCGCGAGCGACTCGAGCGTGCGGACGCGATCCTGGTGCTCGGTTGCCGGCTCAACGAACCGGCTTCCTACGGCTACCAGGTCCCGCGGCCCGGGCAGCGCTGGGTGCACGTCGACCTGTCGCCGCGCACGGACGAGGGCACCGGCCTCCCGCCACCGGAGCTCGCGATCCGGGCCGACGCGCGAGCGTTCATCCGCGCTGCGATCGTCCGCCTCCGGTCGGGCGTGCTCGAGGCCTCGCTCGTGGACGCCCGCCGAGCGGCCAACGACGCGGACCGCGCCGCCTGGGACGCGGCCACCACCGTCGACGAGGCGCCGTGGGATGGCCCGGGCGTCCATCCCGGCCGGATCATCACCACGCTTCGGCGGGTCCTCCCCGACGACGCGGTCGTGACCACCGATGCCGGTAACTTCGCGGGCTGGCTGGCGAGAGGATTCCGCTTCCGGCGACCCGGCACGTTCCTGGGTCCGACATCAGGCGCCATGGGCTATGGATTCCCGGCTGCGATCGGTGCCGCCCTCGTCCATCGTGACCGGGCCGTTGTCTCCGTTTCCGGGGACGGTGGCTTCGCGATGTCGATGGCCGAGCTCGAGACGGCGGTCCGCGAGGGGTTGCGGGTCGTGGCGCTCGTGTTCGACAACGAGCGATACGGCACGATCCGGATGCACCAGGAGCGCGACGGACGACAGCCGGTCGCCACCGATCTCGGCCCGTTCGACTTCACGGCCGTCGCGCGCGCGTGCGGCGCACGCGGTGTCCGGGTCGAGAGCGATGCGGGGTTCGAGAGCGCCCTCCGCCAGGCGCTCGCCGCCGCCGACCGCCCGACCGTGATCCAGCTGACCCTCGACCGCCGCTGGGTCTCGGTCGACGACCACCCCTAGGCGGACGGCCCTTCCTCGATGACGCCGATCGCCGGTGCATTCGCCGGGATCAGCCACCACGCGATCGCGGCCGCCGCAACCGAGCACAGGATCGCCAGCAGGACCACGAGCTCGATCCCGGAGCTGCCCATGAGACCGGCCGCCAGCGCACCGAGCGGCACGCCCGCGTAGTTGAACGCCATCGAGACCGCGAACGCGCGGCCCATCCAGGCCGGATCGGTCCGACGCTGCCGGAGCGTGAACAGCGCAATGTCCAACGGACCGTTGAGGAAGCCGAACGCCGCCAGTGCAAGGACCAGGAGGACCAGGTTCGGGCCGGGCAGCAACAACAGCAGCGCTGCCGCCACCCCGAGCATGGGCAGGGCCAGCATCGGCCGCTCGATGCCCTCGCTGTGCACCCGTCCGAACATGAACGCAGCGACGGCGCCCGTGATGCCCATGACCGCGAACGCAAGCCCGACCATCGCCTCGGTTCCACCGAGGCGTTGGAGGATGATCAGGGGAATCACGATCGTCAGCGCTCCACCGGCGAGGTTGAGCGCCGAGATCGAGAACCCGAGCCCGCGCAGGCTCGGGTTGCGCCAGGTATAGATCAGGCCCAGCCAGGCGTCCTTGAGGATGCTCCCCGAGGTCACGGTGTCGGTCTCGGGGTCGGGAGAGCCGGCGAGGATGGCCGCCGAGACGGCGAGCACGACACCGATCACCACCATCGCCGCCGGACCGCCGGCGAACTGGATCAGGGCTCCCGCCGACGGGGGCCCGATCAGCGTCATCAGGACGTAGCCGTTCGAGTCGACCGCGTTGGCACGCTCCCAGAGGTGAGGCGGCACGATGATCGGGAACAGGCTGCGGAGCCCGGTCGTGCTCAATGGGCTGGTGAGCGAGGCCACGGCCATGATCGCGACCAGCAGCCACGGTGGCAGCAGGTCGAGCACGGCAAGAACGGCGATCAGTAGCAGGGCGATGCTGCCCACGATGAGGTCGAGCACGATCAGTCGGGTGCGCCCGTGACGGTCGAGGAGCGCTCCCGCGATCGGGCTCACCAGCAGTCCCGGCGCGACGCTGGCGAACGAGACCAGGCCCGCCAGGGCAGGGGAGTCGTAACGCTCGAGGGTGAACAGGATCGCGGCCACCGAGAGCATGCCGCCGCCGATCCGCGAGATCGCCATGCCCAACAGAATCCGGCCCAGCGACGGGACGGCGAGCAGCGCGCGATAAGACCGGTCCATCGTGGGGGTGGTCACGCGGCCACCGTATCAGAGGCCGTCGGCGGGGGGCGAAGGGCGTCGTCATCACGCTCGGCAGGAGCGCCATCCGCAGGTCTTCCCCAGTGCCCCGATCCGGCTCGATGCCGTGCTAGGCTCCGCCCGGATGGGCGTTCCCGGAGCGAC
Source organism: Candidatus Limnocylindrales bacterium (assembly GCA_036555445.1). GTDB lineage: Bacteria > Chloroflexota > Limnocylindria > Limnocylindrales > CSP1-4 > DATBLH01. The sequence goes on along the minus strand of DATBLH010000069.1, from coordinate 33,355 downwards.
CTCACCACCGGCAGCGGCGGTTGCCGACGCCCTGGTCCGGTTCGGCCTCGAGGTCCGTTTAGCGCCACCGGCGATCCGTCGCGTGACGCCAGGTCCGATTGTCATCGGTCCGGCGGTGCCATGCCGTCACGCGGGAAGCGTCGACGTCTTCCTGGAGGCCGTCGAGTCCGCCGATCCGGGAGGCGTGCTCGTGATCGATAACGAGGGCCGCCAGGACGAGGCGTGCATCGGTGACCTGACGGCGATCGAGGTGGCCGGTGCCGGCCTGGCCGGCATCGTCGTCTGGGGCCTGCACCGGGATACGGCCGAGATCCGTGCGATCGGGGTTCCCGTTTGGAGTCTGGGTTCGATCCCGTTCGGCCCACGATCGTCGCGGCCGCGTCGCGCCGATCGCCTCGCGAGCGCGACGATCGGCGACGTCGAGATCACGCGCGATGACATCGTGGTCGCCGACGACGACGGCGTGGTGTTCGTGTCCGCCATCCGCCTGGACGAGGTGCTCGGCGAGGCGTCGCGCATCGCGGCCGCTGAGCGCGGCCAGGCGGAGCTCGTCGCGGCGGGGACGAGCCTCCGACAGCAGTTCGACTTCGCGACGTACCTCGAGCGTCGTCGCCAGGACGAGTCGTATGACCTCCGGCGCCACCTTTCGGAGCGTGGCGCGGCGATCGAGACCTGACGCGCAACGGTGGAGCGGATCGCGCCTCCCACGCGCGTCCTCTGGCAACGGCTCGACCTGCCAGGGATCGAGTGGTGCGAGATCAGGTGGGCCGCGCAGCCGGCACGACTATCCGGGGTCGCGCTGGTGGCGGAGGGCGCCGGCGCACACCGGATCGAGTACGCGATCGAGCTGGACGAGCGCTTCCGGACGAGGCGCGTCTCGATCACGGCGCGTGGGGCCGTCGAGGCATCCCTTGAGCTCATATCCGACGGTGCAGGCACCTGGCGATCGGGCGACGGGGCGGTCGTCATCGACGCCACTGACGACCCAGCGGCCGTCGACGTGGACCTCGGGTTCTCGCCGCTGACGAATTCGCTGCCGATCTGGCGGCTGGGCCCGGGCATCGACGTGGGCGAGACGGCCGAGATCCGGGTCGCGTGGGTCCTCTATCCGTCCCTCGAGGTGGTCGAGGGTCAGCAGTCGTACACGCGTGTCGGCGAGCGGCGTTGGCAGTACCGGTCGACGGGCTACCAGGCCGAGATCGAGGTCGGCGAGGACGGCCTCGTGGAGGACTACGCCGACGCGTGGCGGGCGGTCGGGCGCAGCGGATGACCGGCAGGATCCGGCTCGGGCTCGTAGGCACGGGCTGGATCACGGGGCTCCATCTCCGGGCCCTGGAGCGGCTCGACCGGACCGAGCTGGTGGGCACGGTCTCACGCTCGACCGAACGGGCCGCGGCCATCGCCTCCCGGTGGGGAGGGCAGCCCTATGACGACGTCGTCGAGCTGCTCCAACGCGAACGGCCCGATGCGGTCATCGTCTGCCTGCCGCCGAACCGATCGCCGGCGGCCTGCGACGTCCTGATCGAGCACGGCATCCCGTTCCTCACGGAGAAGCCACTGGCCGCGGTGGCCGACGACGCGGAGCGTGTCGCCGCACGCCTGTGGTCCGGAACGCCCATGGCCGCCGTGGGCTACCAGTGGCGCGCGCTCGACTTCCTGCCGCTCGTCCGCGAACGTCTCGCGGCCCGGCCGGTACGGCTCGTCCTTGGGCGCTGGACGGGCGGACTGCCGGCCCCCAGGTGGTGGCGCCACGTCGCCGAGAGCGGCGGGCAGATCGTGGAGCAGGCCACCCATCTCTACGACCTCGCCCGCAACCTCGTGGGCGAGGCGGAGGTCGTGGCCGCCGCGAGTGGACGCTGGCCACGACCATCGGTCCCCGATGCGGACGTGGACGACGTCGGTGCGGCGATCGTCCGGTTTGGTGATGGCTCCGTGGGTTCGTTCATCAACGCGTCGCTGCTCGAGTCGGCCGTCGTCGAGCTGGATCTCATCGCCGATGGTCGGCGGACGACGATCCGGATGCATCCGGGAGAGCCGGGACCCAGCTGGACCCTCACCCTCGATGACGGGGACGGCGAGCAGACGATCGGGACCCGGCGGGATCCATACGAGATCCAGGCGGAGCGGTTCCTCGACTGCCTGGCCTCAGGCGATCCGGGAGGCCTGCTCTCGAGCTATGCCGATGCGCTGCTCACCGACCGGCTGGTTCGAGCCGTCGTCACCGAGTCGCGTAGGCGGGATCGCTGAGGTTCCTCGCCCGATCAACGCTCCGGACGGCGATCCGGAAGTGGGCGGTCCGCGGCAGGTGGAGGAGATAGCCAGTCGCCGTCCGGAGCTCGGCCAGCGTCTGGTATTGGCCGCCATATCGGAGAACCAGGCGGTATCCCGCCAGCCCGGAGCCCACATCTCGCCCGGCGTAGCGGACGACCCACGCACGCGCGACGGGCGACCATGTCGTCGACACGCCCGTCATCGTCGGCCGAACCCGGTCGTACAGGACGGTTCGAATCACGACCGGGCTCAGGTAGCCCTGGTCATCCCGGATCTGCGCCCGGATCGTTCGACGGCTGACCGCAGGTCCGGGAGGCAGCGTCAGGGCGTTTCGCGAGGCGATCGGTCGCCACGATCCGAAGTTCGGCCCGTTGGCGAATCGGATCTGCGTGGCGGTGCCCGTCCCGTCCCGCCACCGGACGGTGACGATCACCCGGCGGGTGTTGGTGGGCGCAGGGATGATCCCCATGCCCAGGATCGCCGGCGGCCCGAACACCTCGCCGATCGCCGACCAGTAGGCGGCACGCCCGTTGCTGTATCCCAGCGCCCAGAAGCCCACCCCCGCCAGGCGTCGCGCCTGCGCGAGGCGCATCTTGACCTTGAGCGTCGTCGGCGAGTCGTAGAACGACTGCCAGATCACCCCGCTCACGCGACGGACGAGCCGCGCCGCGGACTCGACGGGGACGGTGTCCTGGCGCAGGATCGTGCCCGTCGCCCGCAGCTTCGTCAGTCCGACGAGCGTGAAGCTGGCGCCGGACCCGCGGATTCCGGGCCGTCGAGGCGATCCGAGCGCCGTGGTCGTCGTGGCCCAGCTCCGGCCGTAGAGTGGCAACCCGAGGATCACCTTGCGCAGCGGCACGCCGGCCTGGGCATAGAGGTCGAGCGACGCCGTCAGCGACAGTCCCGGGTCCCCGGATCGCCGTGCCAGCGGATCGATGGAGCCCGGCGCCGAACCGGCAGTTCGGTAGCTGTAGCCCATCAGGAAGGCGCGATCGGCTCCGGCCGCGATGGCCACCGATGCCATCCGGGCACCGGAGATCGCGCCGTTGGTGGCCACGCTCAACGTGGCGTTCGCGTTGTCGTCCCGGAGGCGTGCGGCAAGGCTTCCCGCGGTCGCGGCGTAGCCCGGGCGATAGATCCCCTCCATCTGCTCGACGTCGAGATCGGCACCGTCGAGGTCGTGGGCTCGAACCAGCGCCGCCGCCTCGTCGACGAACGTGGCCTGGGCGGTCGAGTTGGTGAAGAACGCCGCGTTCTTCGAATAGCCGAAGCTCGTGAACGAGAGCGTGACCTCGATGCCCTCGCCCTGGGCGCGCCGAACGAAGTCGCGCGTCGCGTCGGCCGTGATCGCCCGGTATCCGGGCTGGTCGGTCCGGAGATGGCCCGCCGCATCCCATCCGACGGAGAACAGGATGATCGTGGTCAGCTTCGTGAGGTCGATCGCGGCGAACGTCTCGGCCGTCATCTGCCAGTACGGCAGGTATCCGACGACCTCGGCCGAGAGCTTCTGGCGCGCGGCCGGCACGGCCGCCGCGGGCTGCTGGGCAACCCCGCTGGCGTGGGCCGTGGACGCGGGCGCGAGGAGCACCGCCGACCACGCGAGCAGCACGGACAGAACGGCGGGGATCATGGGGCGACGTCGTGCGGCCCTTGCCGCGCGGTCGGCACGCGCGCCGACCGCGGTGACGGACATGGACCGAGGGTAACCCCCGCCGTCCAGCCTGCTCCATGACCCGATCGGATCAGTCCCACTCCGGACCCACGGCCGGCGATCACCCGGGTGCTATCGTCCCGCGGTGTCAACCCGCGCTGTCGCTCGTCCCCGTCACGACCCGGTGCCGCTGGCGGTGATCGCCGGCCTGTTCGTGGCGTCCCTCGCGCTGCGACCGCAGCTGCTCGCCATCGGCCCGTTGCAGCCGCTGATCCGCTCCGATCTCGCCCTGTCGGCGACCCTCGGCGGCCTGCTGACCACCATCCCGGTGCTGTGCATGGGCTTGTTCGCGCCACTCGGTCCCAGGTTCGCCGCACGCCTCGGCCCGAGGCGTGCATTCGCCGTCTGCATCGGCCTGATCGCCGGCTTCGGCCTCGTCCGGGGGCTCCTGCCCGCCTACCCGCTGATCCTGCTGGCGACGTTCGGGATCGGCGTGGCGATCGGGACCGCGGGTGCGATCCCGTCGATGATCGTGTCACGCAGGATCCCCGGCCGGCCCGCGCTCGGCACAGGTGCCTACGCGGGCGGCATCGTGGCCGGATCGACGATCGGCGCCGGGCTCGCCGTGCCGCTCGCGCTCGACGGCGACTGGCGACTGTCCCTGATCGCGCTGTCCGCGGCCTCTCTGGTCGCGGCGATGGCGTGGCTGGTGCTCGTGCCCGGTGAGGGCGACGGTCCGCCACTCCCGTCACGGGCGTTGAGACTGCCGTGGTCCAGCCTCACCGGGTGGCTGCTGGTGCTCGTGTTCGGGCTCCAGTCGATCCTGTTCTACGGGATCGTGGCCTGGCTCCCGAGTGCCATCGGGGAGCAGGGCTGGTCGGTGAGCGACGCCGGCTCGCTGATCGCCGTGTTCAACGGCGTGGGTCTGGCAACGACGATCGGCGTCCCACTCGTCGCCGATCGGCTCGGCGCGCGTCGGCCACAACTGATCCTCTCGTCGGCCGTGGCGGTCGTCACGATGATCGGGATCATCCTCGCCCCGACGTTCGCATTCCCGTTGATCGCCGTGATGGGGCTGGCGTTGGGGATGGTCTTCCCGCTCGTCCTCACCCTCCCGCTCGACGTAGCGGACGACGCCAGCCAGGTGGGCTCGGTGGCCGCTCTCATGCTCCTGGGCGGCTACATCCTGTCGTCGATCGGTCCGTTCGTGCTGGGCATTGCCCGCGATGTGACGGGCTCGTTCACCACCAGCCTGTGGATCCTGGTGGCCGTGGCCGTGGCGCTCGTCGCGTGCTGCCTCCTGCTGTCCCCGACGCGCCTGCGGGAGGGCATCCGCCGCGCCGCACCAGCCGCGACCCCCGATCCGGCCGCGACCCCCGATCCGGCTGGATAAGAGCGCACCTCCCTCAGCCGGCCTTTCGCCGCGTGGTCGGCTTGGGCTTGAGGCCCGACACGTAGGCCAGGCTGGCCGCGAACGACGGCGCCAGCGCGTCCGTGTCGGCGAACAGGGCGTCCGGAACCGCGACGTACTCCTTCATCACCGTTCCGTGTGCCTCGTGGAGGTGCGCCCCGTGACGGGTGCGGAACGTCTCGCGGTCCGCCGGGCCGAGGCGCAGCGCCAGGGAGCCGGTCGGTGTCAGGAAGCTGAACATGTGCCCGTTGATCGACGTGTAGGGCACGGTCACGCCCTTGCGTTCCACGCCGGCCTGGGTGGACACGAGGCGGTCGTAGATGGCCAATCGGTCAGCCGGAATCGTGCTCGGCGCGGTGTCCTTGCCCATCGCGGACGAGGATACGGCGCCGCCACGGCCGGCGGGGTAGATTCGCTGCCCGGAGGTACTCGAGATGGCCGTCGCCGCCACATCGTTCACCGGCTTTCGACCCGAGGCGATCCAGTTCCTGGCCGACCTGGCCGAGAACAACGACCGCGCCTGGTTCCAGCCTCGAAAGTCGGACTACGAGCGGCTGCTCAAGGAGCCGATGGAGCAGCTCTGTGTCGCGCTCGACGCGCTGTTTCGCTCGAAGGGCATCCCGTTGTCCGCGGACCCGGCGAGGTCGCCGTTCCGGATCTATCGGGACGTCCGCTTCTCCAAGGACAAGCGACCGTACAAGACGGCGGTGGCCGCGAGCTTCCGCTGGTCGGGCGACCGGAACGAGGAGGCCGGACGGTCGCACGCAGCCGACGTCCATGCGAGCGGTGGCTACTTTCACCTTCAGCCCGGCGAGATCTACGTTGGCGGTGGGGTCTGGCACCCGGAGCCGAGCTGGCTCAAGAGCTTCCGCGACCGGGTCATGCACGACTACGACGGCTTCCGGGCAATCGTCGAAGCCCCCGCGTTCCGCACGACGTTCGGCAGCGTCAGCGACGACGGCGAGTCCCTCAAACGCGTACCGACCGGTTACCCAGCCGATCACCCAGCATCCGACCTGCTGCGCAAGAAGAACGTGACGTTTGGCCGCCGGCTGTCTGACGACGACGCGTTCAGCCCGGAGCTGCCTAGGGTCCTTGCCGATGGGTTTACGGTCGGGACGCCCCTGCTCCGGTACCTGGCCTCGATCTAGGCAGCCACAACGTTCACGCTGGCTGGAGGGAGCGATGGAGACGGCGTCACGTCGACCGTGCGGCGACCCGGCTGATGGCGCGAGCCTGCCTCACGAAGAGAACGCCCGCGAGGATACGTTGCCAAGCGGTCGGTGGTCCCCCGAACTGGCAGGAATCGAGTTTTCGACTGCGGTCGGGCTAACCGGCCTCGCGACACGACACGCCGCACGACGGCACGGCGATCGGCCGCCGGTTCGAGGACAACTCCACAGTTACTTGCCCTCCGACCGCGGTGCTAAGGTTGCGACGGCTGCCGGTCAAGGTCGGCCCAGTTGGCCGATATCCGGCGGTTGACGAGGTCGCCCAGCGGGAGGAGATAGGGAGCCATGTCAGAAACAGACTCTTCGGGCGGCGTGAACCCCACCGGAGACACCATCCCCGTTGAAGGCACGTCCCCCACCGCCATCCCGGACTCGACCAGCGACGCCGCCGGCGGTCCGCAGATCCCGGGCACACCGGGCCTGCCGCACTTTCCCGAGCTGGAGGACGACGGGACCACCGCCAATGCCATGCTGGCCACGGCGGTGGCCATCGGGGTGGCCGCGGCAGCGACGGCAAGTGCGCCGGTCGCCGCAGGAGCCGCCGCCGCCGCGGCCGCGGCAGCCTTCATCGTCGGCTCCGGACACCAGGACCCGCAGATGCTGACCTCGGAGGGCGAGGGCGACCGCCCGGACGAGGACTCCGATCCCACCGACGACGCCTGACGATGAGCGCCTTCCATCCCCAGCGCCTCAGGGCGGACGCCGTACTCCCACCGGCCACGCTCGGCAAGGCCGTCGCGCTCGGCATCGCGGCGTCGCGAGGTGCCCCTCCGGTGTTGGCTGCCGCCGTGTCCGCGGTGGCGTCGGCAGCGGCCCTCATGGTCCTGCTCGTGCAATCGGAGGACTACACGCGGATGAAAAGCGGTGACCCGTCGTGAGGTTCGCGAGGGTCGGCGCCGAGCGACGGCGAGACGGTCCTTCAAGAGCGGGTTCGCTGGGTGTCGCCTGCCGGAGCGGCTGAGCTGGGCGACGCAGACCTCGAGGACCGCGGCGTCGTATGGCGCCAGCTCGCTGTAGCGGACGACTGGGTCGGGAGTGACGCGCGGAGACTGGCGCCCGAGATCGCCTCATCGTCGTAGACGACCCGATGGACGTCCGTCCGAACCGCAAACCTGACCAGGGTCCGGTTCCGGACCACCCCCGGTTCCTTGCTGCCGTCGCACGCCCGGTCGGAACCGATCGGCGCGCACGGACGTCACGGCCGCGAAGTAGCAAGGGATGCCAGGTCCGAGCCGCGTTCGCGGCATCGTGCTCGCGACGGCCGTGATGCTCGCTGGCGTCGCCGGGTGCGGGATCTTCCCTGCGCGTTCCCCGATCACACCCGTCAACGTCGGTCCGACGGCAGTCGAGCTCGCGCAGCGCGAAGAGTTCTCGTTTCAGTTCGCGAACCTCCAGGCCACCGGCTACCCGGGCGGCCGCCCGGTCAGTCGCGTTGTGGAATCTGCTGGAGCGACCACCGGTTCCCGTCGGGATCGGCGAAGTGGACGAATCGCCCCCACGGCTGGTCGTCGACCCGCGTGACCTCCACGCCGCGACCGACCAGCTGCTCGCGTGCCGCTTCGACGTCCGAGACGACGATCTGGAGCCCGGCGACCGAGCCCGGCGGGGTGTCCGTGATCCCGGTCCCGAAGGTGATCGAGCAGGCCGACCCGGGTGGCGTGAACTGAACGAACCGCAGCTCGTCGTTGACCTGGTGATCGTGGTCGAGCACGAATCCCACCTGGTCTCGATAGAACGTGATGGCACGATCGACGTCGGACACGGGTACGGCGATGAGCTCGAGCTTCCAGTCCACGGATGACCTCCTCAGATGACAGGATGCTGTCAGAACGAGTGTACCAAGAACGACAGCATGCTGTCAATGATCCGGATCACCAGACGTCGCCCGGCCGCCACTCGCAGCTGATCGGATCGGTCTCGTCGAGCGGTGGCGATGCGGGTGTCCGCAGGACCATGATGAAGCCGTCGTCATCGGGGGTCGGCCGGTCGCCGGCAGGCGTGCGCACGAAGGACGGGCCGCGCCAGGTGCGCCAGCCCAGTCGCTCGTAGAACCGGTGGGCTCCCGTGCCGAGGGCACCGAGCTCGAAGCCGGCCCTGATCGATGCCCCGGCCTCACGCAACACTCGGGTCCCAAGCCCGGAGCCTTGCCTGCCGGGAGCGGTTGCGACCGCCTCGACATACCCCGTGCGCAGCGGTCTCCCCCCGACATGCAGCTCGCGCGGCACGACGGATGCGTGGGCCACGATCTCGCGATCGAGATCGACCACGAAATGCTCGCCACCAAGCGCATGCTCCCAGTCGTCGTCGGTGAAGCGATCGTCCTCGTCCGAGCCGTACGCATCGGTGAGGAGGGCCCGAAGCGCATCCACCTCACGCGGGGTCAGCTCGTCCGTGCGGAGACGGCGAAGTCGAGCCCGGTGTTGACGATCCATGTTCCGATCACAGGGTGTCACAATCCGTGGCGTGAGCGAGCTGGTCGCGCCGGTGGAGGAGCAGCCCTCGGACCTGGCCCAGGCGGGTCGCGACGCGCATGCACGCCACCTGTGGCAGGAGGCGTTCGACCTGCTGACGCGCGCCGACGCCGAGACGCCATTGAGCGGCGGCGACCTCGAGATCCTCGCCGACGCCGCGTTCTTCGTCGGCCGCGGCGACGCCCGGATCGGCGCGCTCGAGCGCGCGTTCAAGGCGCACCAGGCGACCGGAGACGACGTCCGCGCCGCGTTCGTGGCCACCTATCTCGCGACGAACCTGGCGATCAAGGGCAAGACGTCCATGGCGTCCGCGTGGGCCCGACGAGCCGAGCCGCTTCTCGCCGGCAAGCCAGAGAGCTATGCCCACGGCGCCCTGACCGTGGTCCAGAGCGAGGTCGCCCGCCACGGCGGCGACGTCGCGCGGGCCACCGAGCTCGCCACGGAAGCGGTCGCCATTGCGGAGCGCACCGGTGACGCGGACCTGCGCGCCCGTGCCCTTTCCACCCTGGCCACGCTCCGGATCGCGAGTGGCCAGACCGGCGAGGGGTTCAGGCTGCTGGAAGAGGCGGCGATCGCCGCTGTCAATGACGAGCTGTCGCCGATCATCGCCGGGATGACCTCCTGCACGATGATCGCCGCCTGCCGCAATCTCACCGACTACCGACGAGCCAGCGAGTGGCTCGAGGCCACGGACAAGTGGTGCGAGCGACAGGAGGTCGCGGCCTTTCCGGGCGTCTGCCGGATCCATCGAGCAGAGATCGTCGCCCTGCGCGGAGGCTGGGATCGAGCCGAGACCGAGCTCCGCCAGGCGGCTGCGGACCTCGAGGGCTTCGACGCCACGCCGCCGCTGGCCGACGGGCTGTATGCGCTCGGAGACATTCGACGCCTCAAGGGCGACGTCGATGGCGCCGAGGAGGCCCTTCGCCAGGCGCATGCCCTGGGGCGCAGCCCGCAGCCCGCGCTGGCCCTGCTGCGCCTTGGTGCCGGCAATGTCAAGGCCGCGTCGTCGGCCATCGATGCCGCCCTGGCCGAAGCCAGCTGGGACCAGTGGGCGCGCGTTCGATTGCTCGCGGCGCAGGCCGAGATCGCGATCGCGGCCGGGAATCCGGCCCGGGCGCGGGCCGCCGTCGACGAGTTGACGCAGATCGTGAGCGGCTACCCGATGCCGGCCCTCGAAGCCGGTCGGCGCCAGGCCGAGGGGCTGGTGCTCCTGGCCGAAGGCGATGCCGCCGGCGCGGTGCGCGAGCTGCGGGCCGCCCAGGCTCTGTGGCGGGACGTGGGCGCGCCGTACGAGATCGCGCGGGCCCGCGCGGCGCTCTCGCGTGCACTCCGGGAGCTCGGCAACGACGATGACGCGGACCTGGAGTTGCGGGCCGCTCGCGACGAATTCGAGCGCCTTGGGGCGGCCCCGGACCTTGAGGCCGTCGCGCGCGAGGAGCGGGCGGTCCAGGAGCGGCGCTCGGCGCGGGTCCAGGTGCGGATGACGTTCCTGTTCACGGACATCGTGGGCTCCACGAACCTCGCCGAGGCGCTCGGTGACGAGGCCTGGGAACGAATGCTCGGATGGCACGACGATGCGCTCCGGGGCCTGTTCGGCCGTCACCGGGGTCGCGTCGTGAATTCGACCGGCGACGGATTCTTCGTTGCGTTCGAGTCTGCGAGAGATGGAATCGCGTGTGCGATCGGGATCCAGCGCGAGCTGGCAGAGCATCGGACGCGCACCGGTTTTGCGCCACCGGTTCGGATCGGCCTCCACTCCGCGGATGCGACCCGGCGAGGAGACGACTTCAGCGGGGTCGGGGTCCACGTGGCCGCCCGCGTCGCCGCCCTGGCTGGGGGAGGGGAGATCCTGGTCTCCGGGGAGACCCTCGCGGACGCGGGCGATGTCGCCACCGCCGAGTCCCGTGAGGTGAGCGTCAAGGGCGTGAACGCCCCGATCATCGTCGCCGCGGTGAACTGGTCCTGACGACCCCCGGTAGCCGGGCTTGACATCCAGTGGCCCAGGGGTCTTTAATAACCACACTGTTTCATAACTATGTGGTTACCATGTCGATCGACCAGTTGAGCACGGTCTTCGGGGCCCTCGCCGATCCCACCCGACGCGCCATCCTCGCTCGCCTGACGGAGGGAGATCTGACCGTGGGCGAGCTGTCGGCTCCGTTCCCGGTTTCGCAGCCGGCGATCTCGCGCCACCTCAGGGTCCTGGAGCAGGCTGGCCTGATCTCGCGGACCAGGCGGGCGACGGCGCGGCTCAGCCATCTCGAGGCAGGACCACTCAAGGAAGCCACCGTGTGGCTGTCGCGCTACCAGGCGTACTGGAACGAGAGCTACGAGCGGCTCGACGCCCTGCTCGTGCCGCTCAAGGACGCGTCGGAGCGATGACTTCGACCATTCGGATCGAAAGGAGCACGGTCATGGCGGATGCCACGATCACGGCGCCCGAGGGGGTTCCATACATCGACGTCAGGCGCGAGTTCGAGGCGCCACGCGACCTCCTGTTTCGCGCCCACACGGACCCCGAGCTGCTCGTCCAGTGGCTGGGTCCACGGCAGTACACGATGATCGTCGACCGCTACGACGTCCGCCACGGTGGAAGCTGGCGCTACGTCCATCGCGACGACCAGGGCAACGAATTCGGCTTCCACGGGGTGTTCCACGGGCCGCAGACGCCGGACGGCATGGTCCAGACCTTCGAGTTCGAGGGGGCGCCCGGCCACGTGTCGCTCGACAAGCTCACCATGGAGGAGCACGACGGGCGGACGACCATCCGGATCCATTCCGTCTTCCAGTCCGTCGAGGCCCGGGATGCGATGGTCCAGGGCGGCATGGAGTCGGGAATGCAGGACGGCTACCGACGGCTCGATGAGCTGCTGGCCCGACTGGTCCCGGTCGGCTGAGCGATCGGGCTGAGGAGACGACGTGGAGTACAAGCTCGAGGTGGTCGTCGTTCCGGTCTCGGACGTCGACCGAGCGAAGCGGTTCTACAGCGAGCAGATGGGCTTCAACGTCGACGTCGACGACAGCCCGACCGAGAAGTTCCGGGTCGTGCAGCTGACGCCACCCGGGTCGGCGTGCTCGATCACGATCGGCAAGGGCCTGGTGGACTCCGTCCCGGGCACGCTCAAGGGCCTCCAGCTCGTGGTCGCCGACATCGAGAGCGCCCACGCGGAACTGTCGGGTCGCGGCGTTCCGGTGAGCTCGATCCAGCATCACGATGGATCCGGCTTCGCCGAGGGCAAGGGCGGCGACTGGAACTCGTTCATCTTCTTCAACGATCCGGACGGCAACGGCTGGACGATCCAGGAGAGCCCCACCCTGCGAGCCGCGACGGAGGGATGACCCAGCACTAGCCTGCGCGTTGTCGGGCAGACTCCGCCGTCTCGTGCGATAGTTGCTCATGCAACTACATGGCCAAACGGTGGAGACGAGATGAGCGACTGGGATCCCGAGGCGTTCGAGAACGCCCTGATCGAAGACATGCGAGCACATGGAGGCAAGGTCACGTTGGGACCGATGGCCGGTCACCCACTGCTGGTGATGACAACGACCGGGGCACGGAGCGGACAGCCGCGACGGAGGATCCTCACGTTCTCGCGAGACGGTGAGGATTTCGTGGTCGCGGGCACAGCCGCCGGCTCACCCAAGGACCCACTCTGGCTGAACAACCTGCGGACTCACCCCGAGGTCTCGGTCGAGGCCGAGAATCGACCATTCACGGCCACGGCGACCATCGTGGCCGACGGGATGGAACGGGACCGGCTGTGGGACCAGCACGTTGCGGCCCTGCCTCACTTCGCAACGTACCCGGAGCAGACCGGTCGCGTGATCCCGATGGTCCGCCTCACACCGACGAGGAAGTAGCCGCCACTCGTCGGTCGTGTGCGAGGAATGCATCGCCATCGATGAGTTCTCGATGTCCGGTCGGTCTCCTAGGTTGACCCAGTCGCCATTGGAGGCCTTCTCATGCTCACGCACTCGCCCCTGTATGCGAGCATCGCCGTCGAGGATCTTGACCAGGCCAAGGCGTTCTACGCCCACACGCTTGGGCTCCGGGTGATCGATCTCGGGCCGATGCTCGCGTCGGTGAACGCGACCAACGGCTACGCCGTGCTCATGTACGGGAAACCCGGTCACGTGCCCGCGCAGCACACGATCCTGAACTTCCCGGTGGACGACATCGAGGCGGCCGTGGACGAGCTCACGGCGAAAGGCGTCACCTTCGAGCACTATCCATCCGGGCCGATCGCGACCAACGAGAAGGGGATTGCCCATCCCGGCCCATGGCAGGCGTGGTTCCGCGATCCATCGGGCAACATCGTGTCGGTGATCCAGGACTGACGCCCTCGCGGTCCCTGAGCGGGCTCGGGGCTTGGCTTCGTCCCCGACAGCTGTCATACTCGAAGGACGGCGCGTCCCGCGCCCAACCCCGCTCCGGCGCTCACGCCGCCGGCATCGATGGGGCAAAGGGGAACTCGCTTCCCCGGGAACGGTCGTCCGCCCTTCTCCGGCGGGCCGCGCGAGCGTGAGTCCCGTGGTCGCCGAACGAGAAGGATGTCGAGACGATGCCCATCCAGAAGCTCTTCAAGCGGCGCGTCCGTGCCCGGATGACCAAGACCGGGGAGTCGTACATGGCCGCCCGGCATCAGCTGCTCCGGAAGGTCGCGGAACCCGAGCCCACGCCGGCGACGCCGTCCGAGACCCTGCCGCCCGACCTCATGACCTCCGAGGCGGCGATGCGTCGCGCAACGGGGAAGGGTCACCTGGAGTGGTTCCGGCTCCTCGACGCGTGGGGCGGCACGAGCCACACGCACACCGAGATCGCGCGCTGGCTCAGCGCGACCCACGGCGTGCCGGGCTGGTGGACCCAGAACATCACCGTCAACTACGAGCGGGCACGGGGCATGCGCGCCCGCCACCAGATGGCGAATGGCTTCAGCGTCAGCGTGACCCGAACGATCGCCGATGACCCCGATCGCCTGCTCGAGGCATTCACCGACGACCGCGTCCGGCGTACGTGGCTACCCAGGACCGGACTGCGGCGCCGACCCACCACCGCCGCGAATACTGCCCGCTTCGACTGGCCGGATCCGCCGTCAAGGCTCGTCGTCTATGTGGGCCCGAAGAGTCCGGGCAAGGCCCTGGTCTCGGTCGCGCACGAGCAGCTGCCGGATGCGGCGGCAGCGGAGCGGATGAAGGTCAGCTGGCGCGAGTGGCTCGATGCCCTGAAGGCGTCGGTGACGCCATGACTGGCAACCGCCTGTACGTGGTCGAGCGCCCCGACATGGGCTGAGCCGACACAAGACCGAGCCCGTGCGCGCCCGGCCGTCGCCACCGGGCGTGCCGACTCGGTCAGGCTTCGCGCGCGACCCTGGCCGCCAGGACTGCCGTCCAGCCGAGACCGGCCACGAGCGACACCCGTTGCAGCACGCCGACGTGGGCGGGCAGGAACTGACCGTCGGGACCTCCGGACGAGGCACCGAGGAACAGGATCACGGCGATCCCCGAGAGCGTGGAGAAGACGGCCCACATCGGTTGCCTCGCGTGGGCAAGACGCCGGCCGAACGCGAGACTTGCGAGACCCAGGCCAAAGAACAGCAGCATCGCGCCGAGCAGGTGCGCGTAGGCCGTCGTCGACACCGGCTCGCCAAGGCCCGCCGGGGCGCCGGGCGGATAGCCAAACCCGGGATCCGGCGGGAAGAAGCCGGCGACCACTAGACCGACGCCGGCCAGCGCGACAGCCGCCGCTCCACCCACGGACCGCGCGCCGGACAGGTGGGCCCGGCGCAGGACGGTCGCGAACGCCATGATCAGCACCCCGCTCGCAACGAACACGACGGACTCGATCCGACCTCGATCGGTCAGGAGGAGGAGGCTGACCTGATGGCGATACGGATCGTAGTCGGGCCGCAACGCGCCGTCGGCGAGGACCGCGGCCAGGAAGCCGATCGAGCCCGCAATCCCGCTCAGCGCCAGGACGCGGGTCATCGACGATCCCGAGACATGCCGGCACGGTACCGTAGTGAGCCGTGTTCGAGCGGCTCGATTACGTGTACGTCCCCAGCCGCGACGTCGCCAGCGACGTGCGGTGGTTCACGGATGTCCTGGGCGCAAGACTGGTGTTCGCGATCGAGGGGATGGGAACCCGCGTGGCGATGCTGGAACTGACCGAGGGACCGCCACAGATCCTTCTGGCCGGACACCTCGATGGCGAGGCGCCGGTCCTCGTGTATCGCGTCGCGGACCTCGCGTTGGCTACGCGCGAGCTGAGCGACCGCGGCTTCGCCGAGGCGCATTCGCTGGAGATCCCGCAGGGGCCGGTCAGCTCGTTCACCGGCCCGGGTGGCCAGCGCATCGCGATCTACGAGCTGACGCGCCCGGGGGTGGTCGACGGCTTCGCAGGACGCCGGGACTTCTGACATCCTGCGCCGATGAGCGATCCCATCGTCAACAAGCCGGCGATCATCGCGTTCGATGACCTCCCCCACACCGCGCACTCGCACGAGCTCGTCGGCGCGGACATCGGGGACGTGCCGTTCTCGCTCATCCTCGTCCACTCGGCACCCGGTGTCGGCCCGCGGGTCCATCGCCATCCGTACCCGGAGGTATTCGTGGTCGAGGAAGGCGAGGCGACCTTCGTGCTCGGTGACGAGCAGGTCGTCGTCCGAGCCGGCCATGTGGTGGTCGGACCATCGGAGGTGCCGCACGGGTTCGTGAACAGCGGCACGGGTGAGCTTCGGCTGCTGGCGATCCATGGTGCGAGTCGGTTCAGCACCGAGTGGTTGGGCGAGGCCGACCTCGATTGGGCATCGCCGCCCCGGCCCGAGTGACCTGATCTCGCGTGCGCACGGCATGCGATCGACCCGGTCGGTCGCTGCCGGTGCGGGTTCCACGTCCTGGGAGCCATCGTCAGTCCATGAGCGAGCGGACGCTGCGGCGCGGAGCGTATGCCGCCCCAGGGGGCGTATACCGCTACGATCGCGGGGTCCGCACCCCTGTCGTCGAGGGGCCCGCGAGCATCTCGATGATCGCCTGGGCGGCCGGTGGAAGCTGACCCGCGGCTACGAAGCGTCTGAGGTGCTCCGCACTGCGCGGTTCGACACGGCTTGCCTGTGCGAACAGCTCGCGCGCATCGTCGATCCGGCCGACGCCGGCGATGAACACGGAGGTCCAGAGCGTGATCATGTCGTCGTCTGGGGCGAGGGCATGTGCCTGGTCCATCAACCCGGCCGCCGCAGTGAGGTCCCCCTCGGTGGCCATCTTCTCGGCTCGATCGAAGGCCTCGTAGGCTCGGGCTACCTCGAGCAGGCGCGTCAGTTCCTCGAGCGGCGTACGGTCGTCCTCGACCCGAAGGTCGAACCGGGTCGCCCTCGGATCGCCGGTCCCGGGCACGACGAGGAGGGCTGCCGACTGGCGCCCTCGGACATCGCCGCCTTCACCCTCGGCTGCCCAGAGTGTTGCCAGGAGCCGGCCGGCGAGATCGCCCTCCGTCGATCGAAAGGCGGCCGCCATCGCCGGCCAGACACTGGCGCGCTCCATCATGTTGGCCTGCACCGAGAAGTCCTCGCCGGTGCGGTGCCCGGCAGCCTGGACGCAATCTGCGCCGGTGAATGCGGTCGATCGGCCGGTCGCATCGACCATGCCGACCTGGCGGACCTCTCGGCCAGCGTCTGCCGCGACGAGTCGGGCCAGCGCGTCGGGAGCCGATGCACCTCCACGCATCGCCTCCAGGCCGAGAGGGCCATAGCTCTCGAGCGTGAACGACTGCGTCGCCACGGCACCGACGCCCGGCTCTGCCCAGGGCACGCCGCTCCCCACGTTGAACCAGCGGGTCTGGACGGCCACGCCCAGCTCGCCGGTCCCAGGATCGCGCGCGACGATGGAATAGGTCATCGATCCGCGGTCACTTCAGGCTTCCCGCCGTGATCCCTTCCACGATCTGGCGGTTAAAGACGACGTAGATCACGATCATCGGCAGGGTGATGATCGAGAGTGCCGAGAACAGTAGACCGTAGTCGGTGACATAGCGGTTCGAGAACGCCAGGAGGCCCGTCGGGATCGTCTTCAGTGCGTCGTCCTGGATGTAGAGGAGCGCGAGCAGAAACTCGTTCCAGGCGGCCAGGGCCGAGAAGATCGCGACCGTGGCGAGGCCCGGGCGAAGCAGCGGCAGGGCTACCGTCCAGAACATCCGGATGTCCCCGGCACCGTCGATCCGCGCCGCGTCGAACAGCTCCTCCGGCAGGGCGTCGAGATAGACCTTGAGCAGATACACGGCAAGCGGCAGCCCCATCGCCGTGTACGGCACGACCAACGCCAGGCGGGTGTCGGTGATCTCCAGGCGAGTGAACAGCTGCGACTGGGCGATGAAGTACGACTGGAGGGGCAGGAGCAGTCCGAGCGCCAGCAGGCCCATCAGGGCAGACCGGCCACGGAAGCGGTAGCGGCTGAACGCGAACGCGGCGCCAGCACCCATGAGCAGGATCGCGACCACGGAGGCGGCGGTCACGATGGCGCTGTTGATCGCGTACTGCCCGATGTGACCGACCTCCCACGCCCGTGCCCAGCGCGACAGGTCGATCGAGTCCGGAAGCGCAAACGGCTCCGAGAAGATCGCCCGGTTCGACTTGAAGCTCGAGAGCACCATCCAGACCATGGGCAGGAAGAAGGCGAGCGCGATCGCGACGAGCGCGGCCGTGGTCAGGATGCCGGGCACCCGGCGACGCGCCACGGGCACGGCGCTCACGCGGCCACCCCGAGCGACCGGCCACGCTGGAGACGCACGAACAGGATCCCCGCCGCGACCACGACCCCCGTCAGCACCACGGCCAAGGCCGAGCCATAGCCAACGTCACCGTTGCGGAACACGACTTTCACCAGATACGTGGTGGGGATCTCGGTGGCGCCGTAGGGTCCGCCGTTGGTCATCACGAAGAACAGGTCGAAGCCCTGGAATCCACCGGTGATGCACAGCAGCGCCGCCACGGCAACGGCGTTGCGGATCATCGGCACCTTCACGCGGCGGAAGATCTGCCACTCGCCGGCGCCGTCGATCCGTGCCGCCTCGACGATCTCCGACGGGATCTGCCGGAACGCCGCGAAGAAGATCATCATGTAGAACCCGGCGAATACCCAGCCCGATACGAGGCTCACCGCGAGCAACGCGGTCGACGTGTCGCCGAGCCAGACCCGCTGCAGGCCCTCCAGACCGAGCCCGGCCAGCGCGGCGTTGACGAGCCCGAAGTCGGGGTTGTAGACGAACGACCACAGGATCGCGACGACGACCATGGGCAGCATCACCGGGGTGAACAGCGCGACCCGGAACCAGAGCGACGCTCGGCGTCGGGCGCTGACCAGCCCGGCCAGTCCCAGTCCCACGGCCACCTCGAGGACGAGGGTCGCGGCGATGTATCCCAGGACGTGGATGAACGAATCGCGGAACAGGGCGTCGCGCACGGCGGCGACGTAGTTCTCAAGGCCCACGAACGTCATCGGCCCGAATCCGTTCCACGTCGTGAGGCTGTAGCCGATCGTGACGATCAGTGGCACCACGACCGCGAACCCGAACACGAGCAGGGCCGGACCCAGCAGCAGGTACGGCGTGACGGCGCGGTTCGGCTTCATCGCCGGGCGGCCAGGCGGAGGGCCGGTCGCCGCGGGGGCCCGCGCCAACCGGCCGCGTTCGTCAGCGTCCGAGCTTCTGGTCGATTGCGGCCAGCGCGTCCTTGGGCGCGGTCTGGCCGCCGAGCACCTCCGCGATCGCCGAGTACAGAGCGTCGGCCATCTTCAGGTCGTAACCCGTGTCCGGAGGCAGGACGATCGCCGGAGCGCTCTCGAGCATCGCGCTGAGTCGAGCCGTCCGGGAGTCGACATCCACTCCCTCGGAGGCCGACTTCGTCAGCGGAGTGACCTCGGCCGCGATCAGCTTCTCGACATTGGCGCCGTTGTTCAGGAGCGCGAGGAACTCGACCGCCTGCGCGGACTTGGCGCTCTTCGCGTTGACGACATAGCCCGTGGCCACGCCGATCGCGCTGCCCTGGTCGCCCGCGCCTTCGGGGATCGCCGGCAGATTGACATAGTCGAAGTCGAGGTCGGGGGCCTCGTCGATCGCCCAGCTCACCAGCCAGGAGCCGATGGCGTGCATGGCTGCCTTGCCCTGGAAGAACAGCTGGGCGCCTTCGGTGTCGTCGATCGCGTTGGCGCTGTCGTTGACGCACTTGTGATCGCCGAGCTCCTTGATGTAGCCGAACGCCTTCTCCCACTCCGGGACGTCGAACTTCTTCGTTCCCCCGAGCGTGTCGGCGTAGAGGTCCTCACCCACGACTCGCGACACCAGGTGGGCCATCCAGTTACCGGCCGGCCACAGGTCCTTGTTCCCCGACGCGATCGGGATCACGCCCGCCGCGTTGAGCGTGTCACACGCGGCCAGGAGCTCAGCCCACGTGGTTGGCGGGTTGACGCCGGCGTCGGCGAGGATCTGCTTGTTGAACCAGAGGACGTTGGTGACGTCGGCGGAGTAGGGGACCATGACGATCTTGCCGTCGATCGTCATCGGCGAGAACGTGGCGTCCTCGAACAGCCCCGCCAGCGGGCCGGACTTCACGGCCTGGGTGATGTCGGCCGCGTAGCCCTCGGCGACGCGATGCTCGAGCCGGTTGCCCGTCCACTCGAAGTAGATGTCGGGCGCGTTGCGGCCGCTGAGCAGATTCTGGAGGCCGATCGTGGAGTAGAGGTCGTCCTCCTGGTAGTTGATCTCGACCTCGGTGCCCGTGTGGGCCTTCTCGTACTGTGCCGCCACGTCGTCCCATACGCGGATCTGGGCCTCGCCCGGCGACCCCATCGCGATCCGGAGCACGTTGTCCTGGGGGCTGGACGTCGCGCCCGAACATGCGCCGACCAGCAGCATCGCCCCGAGGGCGAGCGCGAACCTGTTCCGTGTGCGTGTCATGACCTGCCTCCTCCTGCTCGAACCTGGGATCCCTCGTTGACGGTGGACGGGTTGGTGAGATCGGTGAGCGTCATCGTCAGCGCGTCCCCGAACACCCGGACACGAGCCTCGCGGAGACGCTCGAGATAGGGGAACAGCTCGCTCGGGCCGTCCGCTGCAAGCCGACCGCTGGCGGCGAGGTCCGCCATGCAGCGCATCGCGCGAGCGCCGATCTCGAACGCCTCGATCCACGGTCGACCCTCGGCGATCAGCGCCGTGTTGTGAACGGGTCCGCGGAGCAGATGGTCCGCAGCCGCCAGGAGTCGATCCGCCAGGGCTGCCAGCTCCCTGGCCGCAGCCGATGCCTCGCCCCGCTCAAAGCGGAAGGTGAAGGACTCCAGCGCGCGGGTCACCTGCGGCGCGTCCTCGGCCGACAGGCACGACGAGCGGACGTTGTCGGCGAACAGGGCATACGCGTCCCAGTCCGGCTCACCGGCGACTTCTCGCAGCGCCGCCTGCCAGCTCGCCTCGGGCTCGTAACCCTCGGGCGAGCGGAGATAATCGGCGATCGTGGCGAACGCGATCTTCGATGACTCGAACAGCTCCATCCCGTTGGCGATCACGCCGCTCGCGAACCGGTACAGGTGCCGGTCGCGCCCGCGATACGGCCCGACGTGCAGCTCGTGGCTCATCGCGACGTCGTTGACGGGGTAGTTGTCCCAGTAGGTTGGCAGTCGCGCCGTGCTGCGGGCGAAGGTCGCGGCATCGAAGAGGTCGAGGGTCGCCGAGCAGATCGCGCGACCCGTCCAGAACAGGTCGATCCGCGGATCGATACCCCGACCCAGGCGTGCGACATACGCCTCGTCCCCGTAGCCCCAGTAGACGGTCGGACACACGATGAGCGCGGCACCCGCCGGCAGGTCGTCGTACACGCGACCGATGA
The DNA here is from genome assembly GCA_036555445.1 of Candidatus Limnocylindrales bacterium. GTDB lineage: Bacteria > Chloroflexota > Limnocylindria > Limnocylindrales > CSP1-4 > DATBLH01. The sequence continues at coordinate 12,455 of DATBLH010000069.1, read as the reverse complement.
GCGCGACATGCGCCTCCGCCAGATCGGCGAACCGGTCACGGTCGGCATCGTGCTGGAGGTCCTGGGGAATGTCGTCGAGGAGCAGTCCGAAGCGGCGCACGCCGAGCTCGGCCACCGAGCGGAACTTCGCCGTCAGGGCGCGGACGTCGTTGTCGCTCGCGTAGGTGATCGACAGCCCGGGCGAGAGGCAGTACACGAACTCGATGCCGAGCGCGTCGGAGCGACCGACGAGCTCGCGGATCCGGGCCAGGTCGGTCCCCGTGTAGGGCTCGCGCCACTCCCGACGCAGGAACGGATCGTCCTTGGGCGCGTAGACGAACGTGTTCATGCCGTGGGCGCCCAGGAACTCGATCGCGTCCAGGCGCTGGGCATGCGTCCATGGCCGGCCGTAGAACCCTTCGACGACCCCCCGGAACCGGAACGGCGTGAGGCCGGTCATGGCCGCAGCGCTCGCCGGCTGAACCGCGCGTTGGCCGCGTCCCCTCCCTCGAGGTTGCTGCTCGTGTACACGTCGGGCGCGACACCCCGGTCCACCAGGCGGCCCACCGCCTCGGCGACGATCGCGTTGACGATCGCGGCTCCGACGACGGTCGACGTGGGTGCCACCCGCTGATCGAGGCCTGCAATCTCGACCGCGGCGTCTCCCACGCAGCCGCCGTTGTCGATGACGACCTCGGCGAACTCGTGGAGTCGAGGCTGGTCATTGGAGCGCGCGGCCGCCGACGTCGCGTGCTGGAGGCTGGTGATGGCGATCACCCGCGCTCCGCCGGCACGCACCCTGCGGGCCAGCTCCGAGGTCACGGCATTGCCGCCCGAGTTCGAGGCCACGATGAGGACGTCGCCGGGGGCGATCGGGTGGTCGGCAAGCAGCGCCTCGGCGAGTCCCGGCAGGCGCTCCAGCGACGTGCTCAGCGGGGCGCTCGCATGGAGCATCAGGCCCTCGAACAGCAGGGGCCTGATCCGAACCAGGCCGCCGGCTCGATAGAACAGCTCCTCGGCCAGGACGTGCGAATGGCCGGTCCCGAAGGCGTGAATGTCATGACCACCGGCGAGGGCGTCGGCGAGCATCTCGGCCGCGGCTTCGATCTTTGGCCACTCATCGCGACCGAGGCGCCCCAGGAGCTCCTGGACGACCTCCAGGTAGACACGTCCGGGAGATTGCTCCACGGTGTGCGTCAACCGGCTCGCCGAGCCTGCGCGGGTGCGAACGCGGCACCGGAGATCTCCGCGGTCAGCTGGTACCGGTCACCCCGATACACGCAGCTGGCGGTCATGATCACTCGACCCCGTGGGTCGGCATCGACCATCCGCACCCGGAGACAGGCCTGGTCGGGCGAGATCCCCAGCAGACCCCTCGTCGCCGGATCGGGGAGGATCGGCTCGATCGTCACCGTGGCGGAGCCGGGCACGAGGTGATGCCGATCGGCGAGCAGCTCGTAGAGCGAACCGCCGAGGTCGCCGGGATCCAGACCCGGAACGAGCGCCCCGGGGATCCACACGGTCTCCACGGCCATCGGCGCGCCGTCGGCGAGACGAAGGCGCGTGAACGACACGACCCGCTCGCCGACCGGGATCCTGAGCCGGGTGGCCAGCGTCCCATCTGCCGGGGCCTCGTCGAAGGCGAGCAGTCGACTGCTCGCGGTGAGCCCCCGCTCGCGCATGTCCTGGGTGAATGAGGTCAGGCCCAGCAGTCGAACCAGCGGCGGCGGGACCACGTACGTCCCCGATCCGTGCCGGCGCTCGACGAGACCCTCGGCGATCAGCGTGTCCGCGGCACGCCGGACCGTCATCCGGGCCACACCCCAGCGAGCGCTCAACGCGCGTTCACTCGGCAGGCGGTCACCCACCCGCGATGCTGCGACCAGCTCCCGAAGCCGCGCGCGCGCCGCGTGCCTCGAGGACTCCTCTCGCTCGATCACCCACGGAGTCTAGGTTGCCGGCAGGCTCGCTGACAACGGCCTGCTAGACCACTTCGGCCATCTCGGCCTCATGAGAGAGAACGTGCTGTAGACCACTGTTCGGACCCGCTAGTGTGGTCGGGTGAGCCCGATCCGACCGGCCACGCTCCAGGACCTGCCGGGGGTCTACCGGGTCTGTCTGATGACCGGGGACGCCGGCCGCGACGCGACCGCGAGATTCCGGAATCCGGACCTCCTCGGACACCTATACGTGGGTCCGTACGTCGTCGGCGAACCGGACCTGGCCAGCGTCGTGGCCGACGACGAGGGGATCGCCGGATACCTGCTGGCGACCGCCGACACCAGAGCCTTCGAGGACTGGGCAGAGCACCACTGGTGGCCGCCGCTGCGGAGGCAGTACCCGGAGACGGGCGGCAACACGCCCGACGACGAGATCATCCGGCTGATCCACGCTCCCGCGCGGGTGCCGGATGCGATCGTCGAGGCCTATCCAGCGCAGCTCCACATCGACCTGCTGGAACGGGCCCGTGGCCGCGGCTATGGCCGTCGGCTCGTCGACGGCCTCCTCGAGACCCTGCGCACCCGTGCCTCGCCGGGAGTCCATCTCGACGTCGCGTCCGAAAACGAAAACGCGATAGCGTTCTACCGCCACCTCGGCTTCAGCGAGGTCCATCGCATGGAGTCGTCGCTCCTCATGGGCCTCCGACTCTGAATCGCCCCGCCCTGACTGGAGATTCCCATGGACTGGACTCTGGAAGTCGTGATCCTCCCCGTGAGCGACATCGAGGCATCGATCGCCTTCTATCGCGACAAGGTCGGATTCGACCTCGACCACGACACGAAGACGGAACAGATGCACGTCGTCCAGCTGACGCCGCGCGGCTCCGGCTGCTCGATCGTGTTCGGGGATCTGCCGGCTCAGCGCGAGATGGCACCGGGCTCCCTGCGCGGCCTGCAGCTGGTGGTTGCGGACGCGGACGCCGCGCGTGCCGAGCTCGTCGGCCGCGGCGTCGAGTGCAGCGACCTCATGGTGTTCTCGCCCGACGACGGCGGCACGTTCTTCGGGTTCAGCGACCCGGACGGCAACACCTGGGCGGTCCAACAGCTCAAGGCTCGTGCGGACAAGCCGCTGATCCCGGTCGAGCACCGGGGGCGGTTCGGAGCCTAGACGTCCACCGCCGCGATCCCTAGGAGAACTCGGTCTCCTTGACCAGCTTCCCGTTGCGGTCGTATGTCCGCCACACGCCGACCTGCCTGCCACGATCGAACGAACCGCTGCGCATCATCGATCCGTCGGCCCGGAAGAACTCCCACGGCCCGTGCATCCTGCCGTCGAGGTTCGCGCCCTTGAAGCGCACGTTCCCGTTCGGGTAGTGGTCGAGCGCCGGTTCAGGATCTTCGGTCTTCGGCATCCCCGAATCGTGTCACGGTCGGCGATCCAACGCGTTCGGACGCAAGGGATCTGACACCCGCCGCACCGGCCCGATGGTTCCCTGGCCGCGCTTCGGCGCCTAGGGTTTGTGGACCGCGACGACAACAACCCGTGTAGGAGGACGTCGCCATGCGTTCAATCGCACCCTGTCTGTGGTTCGATGGCCAGGCCGAAGAGGCTGCACGCCTGTACACATCGCTGTTCCCCGACAGCCACGTGGACAAGGTGGTGAAGTCACCGGCCGACAACCCGAGCATGCGTGCCGGGGACGTCCTGACCGTCGAGTTCACGCTCGCCGGCCAGCCGTTCATCGGCCTCAACGGCGGTCCTGACTTCCGCTTCAACGAGTCGATCTCGTTCACCATCGACTGCGACGACCAGGCCGAGGTCGATCGGTACTGGGACGCGCTGGTCGAGGGTGGCGGTTCTCACGGGGTCTGCGGCTGGCTCAAGGACCGCTTCGGCGTCTCGTGGCAGGTCATCCCGCGCCAGCTCAACGAGATGATCGAGAGCCCCGATCGCGATGCCGCCGCGCGCGCGATGGAGGCGATGCTGGAGATGAAGAAGATCGACGTCGCCAAACTTCGCGAGGCCTATGAGGCCGTCCCGGCCTGAACGACCGGAACGTCCACGGCGACCGGGAGAGTTCATCCCGGTCGCCGCGGGCTGTCAGCGCGATGGCACCTTGAGGAGCCCGAACATCGCGCCCTGCGGATCGCTCACGATCGCGAACCGTCCGCCCGGGAAGTCCCGAGGCGCCACGATCGATCGCGCGCCGGCGTCGAGCGCCGCCTGGTGCGACCGGTCGACGTCGTCGACGCTGAAGTACACCATCCAGTAGCTGGGCATCTCAGCCGGCAGGTCGGCGCTCATCTCGAGGGCGCCGGCCACGCTCTCGCCGGCCACCTGGAACTCCGTGTACGGCTGGGGCTCGGACGGGGTCGTCTTCGCGTCCCAGCCGAAGACCTCGCGGTAGAACGGCAGGGCCTTCTCGACGCTACGGGCATTGAGCTCCGCCCAGCCGAAGGCATTCGCGCCCTGGGTCTGGAAGCCCCCCATCTGGGCGGGCTCCCAGGCGGAGATGAACGCCCCGGTCGGATCCTGGAACACCGCCATCCGGCCCTGATCGCCGACGTCGAACGGCTCCGCCATGACGCTGCCGCCGGCGGCCTTGACGCGCTCGGTGGTGGCGGCAAGGTCATCGGTGCCGATGTAGAACGACCATGCGGTGGGCTGATCGGGGGACTGGGTGCCTCCGATCCCGGCGGCGTCCTGGCCGCCGATCCTGGCCAGTCCGTAGCCTCCGTACTGCGGGTCGGGATTGACCTCGATCTGCCAGCCCAGGACCTTGGCATAGAACTCGCGGGCGGCGGCCGGGTCCTTGGTCGCGAGATCCACCCACGCAGGCTTGTTGCGGATTGCAGTCGCTGCATCGGCCACCGTTGCGTCCTCCTCTGACGTACGCGTGATTCTCGCACCGATCGCCTCATCACTCACGGGGCTCGTGGAGGCCGAACTGCTCGGCGATCCGTTTCGTTGCGGCCCACGAGCCGCGGTCCTGGTTGCAGAGCACGACGATCGTCGTCGCCGCCGCGCGATGGTGGCTCAGCATCGCCGAGACGCCGGGGTCGCCACCCCCGTGCCCGATGATCGTGACCTTGCCGTTCTCGACGACGAGCTCGCAGCCGTACCCGTATTGCTCCAGGTCACTCGACACCGGACCCTGGGGCGAGGTCATGGCGTCGAGCAGGGTAGGAGAGAGGAGCCGGCCGTCCAGCAGCGCGTCGATCAGTCGCGCGAGGTCGGGCGCCGTGGTGATCATCCCACCGTCGGGCATCCCGTTCGCGGTGACGCTGAAGTAGTTCGTCCGCCACCGCTCCGGCGGACCGTCGTCGGTGAGATAGCCGACAGCGAGGCGCTCCGGGTCGGCGTCGATCGACTGGACCCCGGTGTCGGACATCCCGGCGGGCCCGAAAACCTCCCCGGCCACGACCTCGTCCCATGGGTGGCCCGTCACCGCCTCGAGGACGAGGCCGGCGAGGATGAAGTTGGCATCCGCGTACTCGTACGTCTCCCCCGGTGGTCGCCTGGCGTCGAGATCCGAGAACAATGGGAGCATGTCCGCCGGTCTCCGCAGGTGCATGCTCCCGACCTTGTCCAGGGCTGCAACGAACGATGCCGGCGTGGGGTCGGCGTCGTCGTGATAGTTGGCCAGCCCCGACGTGTGCGACAGGAGGTGATGGAGCGTGTGCTCCCGCGTCATCGCCTTCGTGCGTTGGGCCTCCGGGAGGACGTCGAACAGGGGCTGGTTCATCGCGACGAGCCCACGTTCCACCAGTCGGAGCGCCGCGATCGCGACCGGCATCTTCGTGATCGACGCCACCGCGAAGCGCGAACGCTCGGTGACCGCCACCGCGTGCCCACGATGGGCGATCCCGCCGGCGTACGAGAACACCGCCGAACCGTTGCGCCACACCATGGCGACGCCACGGAAATCGTGGCTCGCGACCCGGGCATCGAGCCAGGACGTCAACGCTCCTGTATCCACCGGCCCAATTGTGGGGGCCCGGCCTGCCGGCCTGTCGGCCGTGGCTACTCCGGACGGTAGGTTGCGATGATGACGCCGGTGGTCGTGGGCTTCGAGTCCACGAGTCGTAACCTCGAGAGCGTCGTGTCGTCGGTGAACAGGCGGATCCCCGACCCGAGTACCAGCGGGTGGATCAGCAGCCGGTACTCGTCGATCAGGTGGTGCGGCATGAGCGACCGGATCAGGTCACCGCTGCCGAGGATCACGATATCCGGCCCGTCCTGGGCCTTGAGCTCGGCGATCGCGTTTGCCGCATCACCGCGAAGGAGCGTCGCCGGCTGCCAGTCGAGGGGCTCGCGAAGGGTGCGGGAGGCGACGTACTTCTGCGACTCGTTGAGGACGTTCGCGAACATGTTGTCGGAGGGCATGTTCGGCCACACGGTGGCGAACTGGGCGTAGGTTCGACGGCCGAACAGCATCGCGCCGCCGCCGGCCATCCCCTTCGATGCGTCCTCGGCCATCACCGGGTCGAAGTACGCGTTGGCCCAGCCACCGTGCTCGAAGCCGCCCCGTCGATCCTCGTCGGGGTCACCCGGCGCCTGCATCACGCCATCGAGCGTGAGGCTGTTGTTGACCACGATTCGTCTCGGCATCCAGCGATCCTCGTCAGCGGTCGTGGCTTCCGGCGCGCGACCTGGCACGCTCTCGACCACAGCCCGAGTGTCGAGCGTCAGTCGTCAGTCGTCACTCGGGGTCATCGGGCTTGCGAGCTGGAAGTAGTTGTCGTCCGGATCGGCGAGGGTGGCGATCCAGGCGCCCGGCGAGCCCTCGAACTCGTATGGCTCGCGGACGACGGTGGCGCCGGCGGCCTTGAATCGAGCAAAGTCGCCCGGCACATCCTGGCTCTCGATGTTCCAGATCAGGCGCCCCGGCTGTTCGTTCCTGCCGTGGACCTGGTCGTGGGGGCCGATCGTGATCGCGCCACTGCCGATCATCCAGCCCACATACCCGCCGTAGTTCCATGATGGCTCGCCGAACAACTTCGTGTAGTAGGCCGCAAGCCGGCCCGGATCCTCGGTACCGATCAGGATGCTGTTGAAGTTCATCGTGGCCTCCTCGGTCGTTCGAGAGCGGGGGTTCAGCTCAGGATTCTCCCGCAACCGGCGCGAGGAAGGCCTCGTCTACCCTGCCAGGGCGGGTCGCAAGCGCGGATCCCAGGATGACGAGCACGAACCCGACGCCCATCGCGACCGTGAACGTCTCCCGGAGCACGAGGACGCCGAGGACCGCGGCCACGGCCGGGTTGACATAGGTGATGACGGTGGCGCGGACCGGGCCGACCTCGTCGATCAGGGCGGCGAACAGGAGGAACGCCGCGGCCGAGCACACGACGCCGAGGACGACGATCGATGCGATGACGTTGACCGACGGCATCGTCGTCGGCAGCTGGCCGACCGCGATCGGAATGTAGGCGAGGGCCGACAGGGCCAGCGACAGCGCCATCACGCCCAGCGACGGGATCCCACCCAGGCGGCGCGAGAGGATCGCCGGCCCGAGCGCATAGCAGACCACGACGACGCCGATCTGGAGGAGCGCGGTCGGGTCGGAGGTCGAGTAGTCGCCGCCCACGATCGCCGCCACGCCCAGGAGCCCGATCAGGAGTCCCAGGAGGCCCGTCCGTCCCAATCGGTCGGCACCGCCCGTGGTGAACGCGATGGCGATGCCCACGAGCGGGACGCCGGCGATCAGCAGCCCTGCGAGGGAGCTCGAGATGTGCTGCTCGGCGGAGCCGAGCGCAATCCACGGGATCGCGATCTCGATCGCCGCGAACGCCACGACCCACGGCCACCGGGCAAGGACCTGTCGCAGGTCGACCCGGGCGAGGGCGATCGGAAGGAGGATGGCCGCCGCCAGTCCGGTCCGGGCGAGCACGAGCGTGGCCGGTGAGATCTCCTGGACGGCCACCCGGATGAACAGGTACGGGATGCCCCAGATCACGGACATCAGGGCGAACAGGACCAGTCCACGTTGGGTCATCGGTTGATGGTCGCAGACTTTGGAGGTCGACCCCGGACGGGCCTGAGCATCGCTACGCGCGGCCAGCGGTCCAGGCCGGCCGCGGCCTCTCGGGCGCGAATCGTCCGAAGGCCCGGCGTGAGCTCGCCCACGGCGAGGGGTCGGAACCCCAGGCGCCGGTACAGGGGTGCGTTCCAGGGCACGCCGGCGAACGTGGTCAGCGTCAGTGCGGGAGGTCGATGGGCGGACGCCCACGCGTCCAGGTGGTCGATGAGCGCCCGGCCCACGCCTCGCCGGCCATGGCTCGGCCTGACCGAGACCTGGACGTGCCCCTGGGACCCGTCGGTCTGCGCGGTGTCCCCGGCCAGTGGGATCTGTTCGAGGCCGCGATCGGCTAGCCATGCCGGCTGGAAGCCCCAGCCGGGTCCGCCGGAGCGCGAGCGTCGCACCGCTGGCGACCACGGCGATCGGCCACAGCCGCAGCAGGTTGGCCAGCACTGCCGTGTCGAGGGCGCGCAGGTCGGCGGCGACCGGGCTTGCTCCGATGGCCAGGAGGAAGACGCCTCCCGGCTTGCCTCCGAGCGAACCACGCCGTTCAATGACGGGATGAAGGCAGCGCTCCGCGACGAGTACGGCCCGATCGACGTTGTCCGGCTGAAGGAGATCGAGATGCCCGAGCCCGCTGGCGATGAGGTGCTCGTTCGCGTGGAGGCGGCGTCCGTCAACCGTGCGGACCTGGACTCCCTCGGCCCGCGACCTGGATTTGCCCGCGCGTTCATGGGCCTTCGAGCGCCCCGTGTCCGGCGGTTGGGGATCGACGTTTCCGGCGTCGTGGAAGCCGTCGGATCGGGGACGACCCGCTTCCAGGCGGGCGATCGGGTTTTCGCGGACCTGTTCTCGTTCGGGTCGGGTGCATTCGGCGAGTACGTCTGCGCCAGCGAGAAGGCGTTCGCGTCAATCCCGGACGGGATGACCTTCGAGGATGCCGCCACGCTGCCGCACTCTGCCGTGCTCGCGCTGCAGGGTCTCCGGCTCCGGAGCGGTCGAACGATTCGGGCGGGTGACCGGGTGCTGATCGACGGTGCCTCGGGCAACGTCGGCCCGTTCGCGGTCCAGATCGCGAAGTCGATGGGCGCCGAGGTCACCGGCGTGTGCCGCACCGAGAAGGTCGAGTTCGTGCGCTCGCTCGGCGCCGACCACGTCATCGACTATCGGACGACCGATTACACGAAGAGCGGCCAGCGGTATGACTGGATCGTGGACACGGATTCCCACCACTCGACGTTCTCCGTCCTCCGAGCGCTGCGACCCAATGGCGTCTACGTCACCCTCGGCGGCACCTCGTTCCCGATCTTCGCAGCGATGCTCCTGGCGCCGCTGATCGGCAAGGCGAGCGGTCACTCGATGGGCCTGCTGCTGTGGTGGAAGCCATTCCATGCTCCGGATGTGGAGACGTTGCTGGGGCTCGTCGCCGCCGGGAAGGTCAAGCCGGCGATCGACCGCCGCTACCCGCTCAGCGACGTGGTGGATGCCCTCCGCCACGTCGACGAGGGTCGGGCCAAGGGCAAGGTCATCGTCACGCCCTGAGGCGCGGCTCGGCGGTTCAGTCGGGGCGCCAGAGATCGATCTGGGGCAGACCGTGGATCCCGAGCGTCTGCGACAGTTCACCGCAGTGGTACGCCTCGTGCGTCATCAGGCGTTGCAGGATCGAGGCCCGCGAGTGGAGTTGCCGAGTGTCGCCGTAGAAGCGCTCGACCTCCTCGTCGAGGATCGCCGGTGTCCAGCGGTCCAGGCAGCCCTCGACGACGGCCCAGGTCGTGTCGAGTGCCGTGGCCAGCTCCCCGGCGTTCCGCGGGTGGTCGAGGTCATCCTCCCAGCCCTCCTCGACGGACGGGTCGAACGGCGTCAGGTTGGCCCCGGGCTCACCGAGGACCGCGCACAGCCAGTAGACGCGGGCCGCAGCCGTGTGCCCGACGGTCGCCCAGATCGGCCAGCGATCCGGGGCCGGCCGGACCGCGAGCTGATCGTCGGACATCGCGCCGACCACCTCGGCCAGGCGGCGGTTGTACTGCGGCCAGCGGTCATAGAACTGCCGGACGGACATGGGTACGCTCCCTGGAGGGGCGCTCCTAGGCTAGCGCCCGCAGCCAGTCCATCGCATGCGGCGAAGCGTCGAGGATGGAGACGTGGCCGTCGCCGGCCCTGAGCCACAGCTCGGCCGACGGGATGGCCCGGGACAGCGCCTCGGCATGATCGGGTGGGATCACGCGGTCCTCACCACCCTGGACGATCAGGACCGGGGCGGTGATGTCGGAGAGTTCGAAGCCCCACGGGGCGACGAACGCCAGGTCGTCATCGATCAGGCCCTCGGAGCCGGCAGCTGACGCCCGCTGGGCGTCGTGCCCGAGCGGCGCCCAGGTCCTCTCGAGCGCAGCCCAGTCGGCGGCCGTGAACTGGGTTGGATCGAACTGATCCGTGAGGTCGTAGGCTTCGCGTGCCTCGCGTCCGGAGAGGGCCGATCGCAGGGCGCCGGGGGCGACCATGCCGGCGAACCAGTCGAACTCCGTCGTGTACGGAGCGGGACACGCCAGGCACGCGGCACCGATCACCCGATCCGGCAGCAGGGCGGCGCAGGCGAGGGCGTGCGGACCGCCACCGGACGCACCCATGACGGCGAAGCGATCGATGCCCAGGGCGTCGGCCACGGCCGCCACGTCCCCGGCCGCCGATGCAACGTCCCGGCCACGCCTGGGGCTGGAGCCGCCGTAGCTCGGTCGCGCGTACGAGACCAGCCTGATCCCACGCTCCCGGGCGGCATCGACGAGCGGCGCGAGAAGCTCCCCGGTCTGCGGCGATCCGTGATGCCAGACCAGGACCAGTTCGGCCGTTGACCCCGTGCCTCCCGCGTCATGTGCCATCAGCCGCCGACCGTCGGCCAGGGCAACCTCGCGGACCGTCACCGCCCGACGGGTTCGTACCGAAGGAGCGTGACGCCGGACGAGAACGACCGCTCTTCGAGCAGGCGCAGACGGAGCGGCGTCTCCAGCTGAGGGAAGTAGGGCGTGCCGGCGCCGATGACCACGGGATGGACGAGGAGCTGGTACTCGTCCACGAGGCCGCGGCGAACGAACTCGGACGCCAGCCGGGCTCCGCCGAGGTCCATGTCGCCGGGGAACACGGTCCGTAGCCCCGCCAGCTCCTCTCCGACGTCGCCACGGACCAGGCGGCTGTTCGGGTCGACGCTGTCGAGGGTGGTCGAGAACACGACCCTGGGGAGGGCGCTCCAGATCCGTCCGAATTCACGCATCGCGTCGGTCGCCGACGGATCCGAGTCGACCGTCGGCCAGTAGTCGGTCATCAGCTGGTACATCCGGCGACCGTAGATCGAGGCGTCGAGCTCTCGGGCACGGTCGTTGAACCAGGTGTGGAGCTCCTCGTCCACGATCGCCCAGTCGAGCGAGCGATCCGGCGTCTCGACGAAGCCGTCGAGTGAGACGTTCAGTGCGTAGATCAGTCGACCCATGCGAATCCTCCTCGACCCTGAGACCGAGTCCGACCGCCGAACTCATCGCTCCCGCATATCCTGCGGCCGGTGCAAGCCATTCCCGCCCGGGTCGCCGACACGATCGTGCCGTCGAGGCTCGGGCGGAGCTTCCGCTGGCTGCTGGCGGCGACGATCGTCAACAACACCGGCGATGGCGTGGCGGTCTCGGCCGGCCCACTGCTCGTTGCCTCGCTGACCCGGGACCCGTTCCTCGTCTCGCTGGCGCTCCTCATGGAGTACCTGCCGTCGCTCCTGTTCGGCGTCTTCGGCGGCGTGGCTGCGGACCGCATCGATCGGCGACGAATGGTGGTGGCGATGAACGCTGGCCGCTCGTTCGTGCTGGTCGTCCTCGTCACCATCGTCGCCACCGACAACGCCAGCATCGCCGTGGTCCTGCTCGCGCTGTTCGTGCTCGGCGCGGCCGAGACGTTCGCGGACTCGGCCAGCAGCACGCTCCTTCCGGGGCTGGTGGCACGGGCGGACCTTGGGGTCGCCAACGCGCGGCTGCAGGGCGGGATGCTGCTGACCAACCAGCTCCTGGCGCCACCGATCGGCGCCTTCCTGTTCGTCGTCGGCGTGGCCCTGCCGTTCGCGACGGAGGCGGCCTGCTTCGCCCTGGGCGCGGTCCTGATCTCGCGTGTCGCGACCAGCGCGAGGAGCGAGATCCGCGTCCGGAGCGGCCTCCGGGCCGAGACGGTCGAGGGCATCCGCTGGCTCCTGGCCCACCCACCGATGCGCACTCTCGCGCTGACCATCCTCACGTTCAACGTCACGTTCGGGGCCGCGTGGTCGGTACTCGTGCTGTACGCCGGCGACCGGCTGGGAATGAACGAGGTCGGCTTCGGCCTGCTCACGAGCGCCGTTGCCCTCGGGGGTCTGCTCGGGCTGCTCTCGTACGACCGCTTGGAGCGCCGGTTCTCACTCGCCGACATCATGCGCGTCGGCCTGCTGATCGAGACCGGCACCCACCTCGTCCTCGCGGTGACGACGCTACCCGCAATCGCGCTCGCGACCCTC
>DATBLH010000074.1:0-20192 GCA_036555445.1 Candidatus Limnocylindrales bacterium | reverse complement strand
TGCACGAGGTCGAGGGACGCACCAGCTGCCGATCGACCGACCTGCCGCCGTTCGGCGCGTTCTACCCGGAGTACGAGCGCCAGACCGGGACCTGGCAGCCCTGGTACCGCGACCTGATGACCGGCACGGTCCGACCACCCGGCGGCGGCCCCTGCCAGGGCATGACCTCGGAGGCCTGGGCCCTACGAGGTCGTTGAGCGTCGGATCCCGAGGCCCGACCGGTCGAAGGCAACGCCCCGATCGCGCATCGACACGAACACGTCATGGCCGACCACGATATGGTCGAGCAGGTCGATGTCCAGCAGCCGCCCCGCGGCGAGCGCCTCGGCGGTGAGGTGGAGGTCGTCCGGGGACGGGGTGGGGTCGCCGGACGGGTGATTGTGGACGAGGATGATCCCGGTTGCGTCGAGGCGGACGGCATCCCGGAACAGCTCGCCGACCCGGACCACGGAGGTCGACACGTTGCCGACGTACACGGTGTTCACCCGGAGCACCGCATTCCGGGTGTTGAGCAGCACGACGCGAAGCTCCTCCCGCTCGAGGCGCCCCATCTGGAGCACGAGACGATCCGCCACGTCGCGCGGGGAGCGAACGGTCCATCGACCGGTGGGCCAGTCCGCCAGGAGCCGTCGACCGAGCTCGAACGCCGCGGTCAGCTGGGCGGCCCGCGCGGCGCCGACCCCGGGCAGCGCCTCGAGCTCCGCTTCGCTGGCGCGGGCGAGTCCCGTCAGGCCGTCGTGACGGGCGAGGGCCTCCTCTGCGACATCGACCGCCGTCCGGCCACGCCCACCCGTCGCCCAGACGAGCCCGATGAGCTCGGCGGCCGACAACCCACCGGCACCCCGCTGCCGGAGGCGCTCGCGAGGCCGCTCGGCCGATGTCGTCGTTTGGCGCCCCTCCCCGATGCGCATACGCACGCCTCCTGAACGCTATCCGCGCGGCTCACCAACGGGACTGCATCGGAGGCCGCGTCGCACGCACGGACGTCCGTCGCCGCACCCACGGCGAAACCCACCGATTGGGCGCCAGGGATCACCAGGCGAGCATGTGCGATTCCGCCGCGTGGAGCCGGTTCCCCCGGCGGTCGTCCCGGATCCGGACGACGGGAGCCCGCCGATTCCCCCCGCCATCCGGGTCCGGGACGGGCTGCACTCTAGGTCGCCGCCCTCACCTGTCACTCACCGTCGGCTCACCGAGGGATCATCGGAAGCCGCACTTCGTCAGGGCCCGGCCGGGAGGCGCGGGGCCAGCTCCGCCAACACGAGGATCACGCCGTTGAACGCGGCGTGGAGCCCGATCGGCGCCCAGATGCTGCCCCGGCGCAGGAACAGGAAGCCGAGGGCAATGGCGATCGGGAGCCGCGTCCCGAAGCCCACGAGCGCGATGGCCAGGGCTTCGTCCAGACTCGTCCCGCGGACCGCGATCACATGCGCGATCGCGAACACGATCGAGCTGCGGAGGACAGCCGATCCCGCGCTCATCGTCCGTGCCCAGGCGGTGGTCGCGAAGCCACGGAACAGGATCTCCTCGCCGAGCGGCGCGAGGACGGCCCCGGTGAGCAGGTTGAGTGCCAGGCCGATCGGCTGACCCGTGGGCGGCAGCGGCGATTCCGGGGACCGGTTGACGATCGAGACCAGGAGCACCGCGAGCACGGTCGTCACGGCGATGACGGGCCCTGCCAGCACGGCGCCCCACGCGGCATCCGAGGACGCCCGTTGCCACGAGCCCACGAAGCCCATCTCGCGCCACGAAAGGGCCCCAGTCCCGACGACCAGCAACCGGACGAGCCCGACGTACACGGCGACCTGGAGGGCGACCAGCAGCAGGCTCGCGAGGGGTCGCGCCAGCGTGACCCCGAAGGACTCGAGGAACTGCCCGACCACGGCCGCGGCGAGGAACGTCACCGGGATCGCGGCCGCGAACACGAGCAATGGCGACGGGCCCGCGTACGCGGCGCCCCGGGCCCGCCGTTCGATGGCCTGCGAACCCGCGCCCGCGACCAGCCCGATCGACAGTGACGCCAGCCCGAGGAGGGTGAGCAGCGGGCTCGTCCCCGCCGTGCCGCCAACCGTCAGGGCCCCGCCGAGGATCGTCGCGATCCAGCCGACGACGAACAGGGCGGGTGCAGCTCGACCCTCGATCGTGAACACGCCGGCACCCGGCCGGGCAGGGCCAGACGACGGCTCGGGCGACGCGGGCGGTGCCTCCGGCGAGCCCGTCGGATCGGGCCCGGCGTCAGAGGGGCCGGTCAACGCTCCGGGAGCGGATCCGTGACCTGGCTCGACATCGCGCGCCCGGTCGACGGGCGTGGCATCCGGGGCGCTCGGCCGCGAGCCGCAGCACCGGCACCGAGCCGTGCCGAGTCATCGGGATCCGGGAGCGGCTGGACGGCTGCCGGCACCGCCACGTCGCGGCGCTCGAAGTCCTTCCCGCACCACGCGCACAGCGACCAGTCGAGCCCGACCAGCCGGCTGCAGTTCGGGCAGACCCGGCTGAGCCGCGTCCGGCAGGTGGGGCAGATGATCCATTCGTCGTTCGTCCGGCGGCCGCAGGTGGGACACGACTTGATCGACTCAACCTCGGCCAGCAGCGCCTGCTCCGCCAGCTCGCGCTCGTAGGTCTCGCCGATCTTCTCCTGGGGTCGGATGACCCGGTAGACGAAGATCGCGAACGGGAAGAACACGGGCGTGAAGATGATGATGAAGCTCGCCGCGAGATAGGGCAGGATCGGGTTCTCGGTCCGGAGCTGCATGTCGCGGAACGCCCAGTAGGCCGCCGCCAGCCACAGGATCACGAAGTAGATCGCGATCGCCTGCATGCCGGCCTGGACGAGGGGGCTGGCGAAGAACCCGCCGATCGTGTCGCCGATGGTCTCGAGGATCTGGTCCATCAGGCCCCGTCAGGTGTCTCCATGCGGCTCCACGGCCCGGTCATGCACGACCGGCCCGCGCGGCTCCGGCGCAGTGTAGCAGGGGGATTCCCGCCGACTGCCGGTCCGCAACGTGCTCAGACGGGCGGCGCAGTCCCCTCGTGACGCTCGGAATCGTCGGCCGGACGCGGGCGCTGGGCGAGCACAGCACCGGCGACCAGAGCGACGCCGCCGATGGCTGTGACCAGGACCCCGAGCTGGGGCTGGATCAACCCCAGCAGGTACTGCCACACGAGGCCCAGGAGCACGCCTCCCAGGATCAAGGGCACGGTGCACTCGCGGATCCAGAGCGGGACCGGGTTCGGGAGGAGCGCCAGTCCCAGCAGGGCCAGGCAGGCAACGAGCGCGAAGCCGTGGCCGGGCCCGGCGAGCCCCCAGGAAGCCATGTACCCGGTGGCGGTGCCGGCCATCATCATCCGCTCGGCCCACGGGAGCAGGAATCCGGTCACCCCGAGGGCGGCCCCGCCGGCAATCAGCCATCCGGCAAGGCTGTTCGGGGCGTCGAATGGGAGATCGGCGAGCAGCGACGCCTGACCGGGCGTGAGCTCCCTGGGCGCCGGTGTCGCGGGTCCGAGGGTCGCCGACGGGGTCATCGCCGCGACTCTCGGGCCGCCGCCGGGTCCGCCCGGCCATCGGGGTGCCTCGGGCGCATTGGCCGGGGCCGGCCGGAACGGAGCCTCGTCGGCCCAGCGCATGGCCTTCTCGCCCGCCTCGGGCCGGCGGCCCGCGACGGTGGCGGGTGTGGGATCGTCATCGGGGATCAGCTTCGGCGGCTCCTTGAGCCCGGGGACGACCGTCGGGCGCTCCTCCCGGGTCGAACCCTCGACCGAGGCGAGCATGGCGCCGCACGACGGGCACGACAGGCGGCCATAGGCCACCAGTTGCGAGCACTCCGGGCAGACGATGACTTTCGTCGCCACGACAACCTCCCGAGCGTCCGATCGGCCGACCGGATCGACTACAGCGTGCCAGAGCCGGCTTCGGGCGCCCAGTCCCCCGGCTGGGTTGGGTCGCCGTCGCCGATCGTCCTCCGGCGGGTGAGCTCGTACGTCCAGGCCACGCTTCGGAACGCCGTGAGGGCGCCGGTCGCGAGCAGCGCCGCGGCCCACGTCCCCGCGACCAGCATCAGGACGATCGTGAGCTCGAGCGGGGAGCCGCCAACACTGATCCCGAACCGGAGCCGTTCGACCGCGACCGCAGCGGCCAGGACGCCCACGCCCGCGACCACCGCGAGCGCGACGTCGGTGACGACGGTCGTGGCCAGGCTCGATGCCGGATGACGGACGAGATCCCCGACCGCCGCTCGCAGGGCACGCGCCACGGACCGCGTATCGAGGACGAGATGGCGCAGGGCGAGACCGCTCACGACCTCGCCCAGGATCCAGGTGACGCCGATTGCGACGACGGCGTCCGGTGCTCGCCCGAGAACCCGGACCGCGAGTGGGAGCCCGAGGTTCTGGGGCAGGATCAGCTCCGTGTAGGTGGCGCCGATGAGGCGGCTGAGACCCCAGCCCAGGGCGATGCCGAATGGAACGTACGCGGCGAGCCGGGCGACCAGCCCGGCGAGGGCGATCCGCGGCGGGGATGCCACCTGCAGGCGGGAGTCGCCGAGCTCCTCGTCCTCGGCCGCCTCCCTGATGAGCTCCGCGTCCAGCCAGGCGCCCAGGAGGCCACCGATCAGGATCGCCAACGCCAGCAGCGCGCAGACGGCCACGACCACCAGGATCAGCGTAGGCGTGATCCGTCCCAGCGCAGCCGGCGACAGCAGCGGCATGGCGACGTTCGCCACACCGGTCGGGCTGGGCAGGATCAGCAGCGGCACGGTGAGCGCCACGATGCCGCCACGGAGCAGGAAGGCGGCCAGCGCCACGGGCCACAGGGCGGGGCGGGCAAGCACGACGAACCCGGCTGCGAGCATCGCGGCCCCCCAGCCAGGCCGTGGCGGTGTCTCGACGGACGGCGCCTCGACGGACGGCGCCTCGACGGATGGCGCGGTGACGGTGGCCATGGCGTGAGCGCGAGTCTACGACGGCGGCGCGTCAGCGTCGGGCGATTCGCTCCAGCGAGCGGGCGAAGGCGGTCAGGATCTGCTCGGCGATCTCGTTCGGGCGCATCGCCGCGGCTCGTGCCGGCTCGAGGCCGAGGGCGATTCGAATGGCCGCCGGCGCGAGCCACGGACGCGACGGATCGTCGGGTGGCGCGATCGGGCCGAGGCGGATGGCGAGGCGCCCATCCTCTTCCCGGATCATGCCGGCCAGCTCGCCCGCGAACGCCGGTCCGAGCCGAACCAGTGGCGGGTCCGGCGGCGGTCCGGCCGCGGAGGCGAGATCGCGGAAGCTGACGACGCCATCGGCGTCCTGGAGCCAGGCCACACCGAGCCACCAGCCGTCGGGACCGGTCGATGGGCGCGCCATGCCCGCGCGAAGGACGCGGTCGCGGACGCGGACGTCGCGCTCACGGAGGTAGGAAGGGCCGGGAGGCGGGAGACGGTCGGGCACGTTCCCGAGGATAGGCACCGGCCGCGGCCGGTGGGCCGGTCAGGCGGTCGCCGACGGCTCCGTGGAGTCCGGTGCGGCCTCGCTCGCGGCAAGGTCGGCGCCGGCTTCGCTTGCGCCCTCGGTGCCGTTCGCCGCGGTCACATCGGGCGCGACCGGCACACGACCGGATGCGCGAGCCTCGATCTCGGCCTCCGCCACGATCGATCCGGCCTCGGCCTCGAGGTCGGCGACCTCGGCAGCGAGCTCGAGGCGGAGCATCTCGGCGGCCACCTCCGGCGGCGGCGGCGCGAGGGACCCGGGCGGTGCCGGCTCGCTCTTGTCGTTGTCGTTGTCGTAATCGCCGCTGATCCAGGCAAGGAGCCGGCTCCGCTGTCGGGGAGCCGGCAACCGGGCGGCCCGAATCGCCTCAGGGTCGAGCGACGTCACGCCCGGCAGCTGCGGCTCCGCCTCGCCAACCAGGGTCGCGCCGCACGATGGACAGGTCGTGGCGGCAGCGTCCGTCAGCTCCGCCGAGCACCACGTGCAGCGGCCGAGTTCAGGGGTCGTCAAGGCGGCGTCCTCGGTCATCGACGATCACTCTAACGCGCCGGTACACCCCCTGCGATAGCCCGGAAGTCCCAGCGCCCGTTCCGTGCCGACCTCGGGCCCGGATCACTCCCATTCGATCGTGGCCGGGGGCTTGGACGAGATGTCGTACACGACCCGATTCACGCCCGGAACCTCGTTGACGATCCGGGACGAGATCTTGCCCAGCACGTCATACGGCAGCTTCGCCCAATCGGCCGTCATGCCGTCCTCGGAGGTCACCGCGCGCACGGCGACGACGTTCGCATAGGTGCGGTTGTCACCCATCACGCCCACCGAGCGGACGGGCGTCAGGATCGCGAAGCTCTGCCACAGCGAGCGATACAGCCCGGCGGCCTTGATCTCGTCGATCACGATCCAGTCGGCATCGCGCAGCGTGTCCAGCCGATCGGCCGTCACCTCGCCGATGATCCGGATCGCCAGCCCCGGACCGGGGAACGGCTGGCGGAGCACCATCGCCTCCGGAAGCCCGAGCTCGATCCCCACGCGCCGCACCTCGTCCTTGAACAGGTACCGCAGCGGTTCGATGAGCCGGAACCGGAGATCGGCGGGGAGCCCCCCCACGTTGTGGTGGGTCTTGATCTTCTGGGCGGCCTTGGTCTCGGGAGTCGTGGACTCGATGACGTCCGGGTAGAGCGTCCCCTGGGTCAGGAAGTCGATCCGGCCCAGCTTGCCCGCCTCTTCCTCGAACACGCGGATGAACTCGTCGCCGATGATCCGGCGCTTGCTCTCCGGGTCGTCGACGCCGGCCAGGCGCGCCAGGAACCGCTGCCGTGCGTCGACCATGACCAGGTTCATGCCCAGGTTGTTCTCGAACACCTGGCGCAGGAGCTCCGACTCCTTCTTGCGCATCAGTCCGTGGTCGACATAGATGCAGGTCAGGCGGTCGCCGACGGCCCGATGAACGAGCGTCGCCGCCACCGCCGAGTCCACGCCGCCCGAGAGGGCGCAGATCACCCGCCCATCGGAGGTGGTCTCGCGCGCGTGCGTGTCCACCGTGTGGCGGATGTCGGCAACGGTCGTCTCGATGAAGTTGGCCGCCGTCCAGGTTGGGCGCGCACCGGCGATGTCGATGACGAAGTTGCGCAGGATCTCGCGTCCGCGCGGGGTGTGGGCAACCTCGGGATGGAACTGGATCCCGTACAGCTTCCGGTCCGGATCCACGAGTCCGGCGTAGGGCGTGGAGTCCGTCTGGGCGGTGGGATGGAATCCGTCGGGCGGGCGGACGATCGAGTCGCCGTGGCTCATCCAGACCGGTTGCTCGCGCTCGATCCCCCGGAACAGGCCGTCGTCCACGGTGATCGTGACGCGGGCCGGTCCGTATTCCCGCCGGTTGGCCGCGACGACGTCGCCACCCAGCTCGGCGGCCATCAGCTGGAGGCCGTAGCAGATTCCGAGGACCGGCACGCGGCCGGCCCACAGGGCCGGGTCGGGTTTCGGCGCATCGGCGTCGTAGACGGAGTTGGGGCCACCCGAGAGGATCACCGCGCGCGGCCGGCGGCGCTCGATCTCGGACCACGGGGTGTCGAATGGAAGGAGCTCGGAATAGACGTCGAGCTCGCGCACGCGACGCGCGATCAGCTGTGCGTACTGGCTCCCGAAGTCGAGGACGATGACGGTGTCCGGCTCGGCCGGACGGTCACCCTCGGGTCGTTCCGGAGGCGGAGCGTTGAGCGCGGTCTCGAGATAGGCCTCGACCTCGGCATCGTCGGGCGCGAGGACGCGATGACCGGCGTTCGCCGGCTCGCCGTGGATCGTCTTGCCCCGTCCCGCGGGGACGGGTCGCTCGTGCTCCGGGTCCGGCAATGACCTCCCCTCGTCCAGTCCGCGCCGCCGCCTGACCGCAGTGTAACCGCGCGGACGACCGCAACGACCGTAGACTCGGCTTCGTGAGGCGCACGTTCTTCTACGGCTGGGTCGTCGTCGCGGTCACGGGGGTCGTCCTCGTGGCCACGGCCGGTGTGCGCTCGGCACCCGGGGCGTTCCTGCTGTCGATGCAGGCCGAGCCCGGCTGGTCGGTGGCATCGGTGTCGTTCGCGGCCGCCGTCGGTCTGGTCGTGTTCGGATTGGCCGGACCGCTGTCGGGCTGGCTCATCGCCCGGATCGGCATCCAGCGCATGGTGGTGGTGAGCCTGGTCGTCACGGCGACCGCCCTCCTCGCGAGCAGCCTGGCCCGCGAGATCTGGCAGCTGACCCTCCTGTTCGGGTTGCTCGTCGGCTTCGGGACGGGGCTCGTGGCGAGCGTCCTCGGACCCACCGTCGCGACGCGCTGGTTCATCCGGAATCGCGGTCTCGTCACCGGCATCTTCGGGGCCAGCACGAGTGCCGGGCAGCTGATCTTCCTGCCGCTGCTCGTCGCGCTCGCGGTCGGCGTCGGCTGGCGGACCGGCGCGATCGTCCTCGCCGTGATCTCGATCGTCCTGCTCGTCCCGGTCCTGCTCTGGCTGAGGGACGACCCTGCCGACGCGGGGGAAGTGCCGCTTGGAGCCACCAGGACCGAGGCCATCGCCACGCCGCGGGCAGATCCGGGCGTCATGCGGAGGGCCGTTCGCACCGGCGACTTCTGGTTCCTCGCCGGGACGTTCTTCGTCTGCGGCGCGACATCCAATGGGCTGATCGGCCAGCACTTCATCCCGCACGCCGTGGACCACGGCTTCAGCCCCGGAGCCGCTTCGGCCGCCCTTGCCGCGATGGGCGTGTTCAACTTCGTGGGCACGATCTCGAGCGGCTGGCTGACCGACCGGTTCGATCCCCGCCGACTGCTGTTGATCTATTACGGGTTCCGCGGCGTCAGCCTGCTGATCCTGCCCGCCGTCCACGACACGATGGGAATCGCCGCCTTCGCCGTGCTGTTCGGTCTCGACTACATCGCGACGGTCCCGCCCACGGTGGCCCTGTGCGCGGATCGATTCGGACGCCAGAACGTCGCCATCGTGTACGGCTGGGTGTTCGCCGCCCACATGTTCGGTGCCGCGATCGCGGCCTGGGTGACCGGGATCGTCCGCGAGAACGTGGGCGACTACGCGACGGCGTTCATCGCCGCGGGCTGGATCGCGATCATTGCCGGGGTCGCGGCGCTCGGCATCCGGCGAGGCGGGCAGGCGGCCGAGCTCGCGCCCGGGCCGACCGGCGCTGCCGCCTGAGGGGCACACGCGAAGGCCGGGGCCCCCAGGCACCCGGCCGTTCGCTCTTCAGTTGTTCTTCGGTTGTTCTTCAGTTGTGGCGTTGCGGCAATGGCCGGGCCCCGCATGCGACGGCTCCATCGACGACCGAGGGGAATTGACCGCGACGAATGACGTAGCGACGCGGAGCGACGGGTCGTCTTATCGGGTATGAACGCGCGCACCAGGATCCTTCCCTCGATCGGTGCCCTCGCCCTCGTGGCTGTCGGCGTCATCGGATGCTCACCTGCGCCGACCGGCAGCCCGGTTCCCTCGCCGCCCGCGACGATTCCGCCACCGAGCCGCCCGCCAAGCGCGGGCACTAGCGTGGCCCCGGAGTGCATGGCCGACGAGCTGGCACTCGACCTGAGTGGCTGGGAAGGCGCCGCGGGGAGCCGCTTCGTCGTCCTCACGGCGCGCACCCTCGGGGACGTGAGCTGCACGCTGACCGGCAGACCGGCGGTGGCGCTCGTCGATGGGCGCGGGGAGATCATCATCGACTCGATCAGCGAGCCCGACGGGCAGCCTCACGTCGATCCCGGTGATCCGGTCATCGTCATCGGGCCGGATCGCGGCGCGACCCTGGCCGTCGGGACGTCGAACTGGTGTGCGCCCACCCCGCCGCTCCCGGTGGGCATCGTGATCACGCTCCCGAACGAGACGTCCCAGGGGTTCACGCCGGGCGAAGGAACGTCGGCCGACCTGCCGCCCTGCAACGGGCCCGGCCAGCCACCGCGGATCTTCGTCCAGATTCCCTGGCAGCCGGAGCCGTAGGTCCGAGCGCCTACGTCGCGACCTGCTCGAGCATCCGCTTGAGGCCCGTGAAGTCGGTCTCGGCCGCGGCGAGGATCTCGCGGCGGAGCATGCCGCCGGCAAGGCTCAACAGCCCGGGCGTCGTCATCCGGAACCGCCAATCCAGCCGGGTACCGGCGCCCGCCGGTGCGAGATCGATCTCGGTCTCCACGTCAAAGCCCGCCGAGTCGTGGCCTCGGAACGCGAACCGCTCACCGGGGTCGAACGCGGTCACCTCGCAGTCCACCGTGCCCCGGTTGCCGCGCACGACGCGCTCGAGCACGAACCGAGAGCCCACCGCGAGTTGGCCGTCGGGGCGCTCGACGCCCACGATCCCGGTCGCACGCTGCCAGTCCGGGTAGCGATCCACGTCGGCGACGTGTCGGAACACGTCGTCCGGGATGCGGCCGATCGAGATCGACCAGGCGACCTCAATCATCGGGCGGGGCGGAGGCGGAATGCGGGTCCTCGGCCAAGGCCTTCGGCCGGGGTGCCATAGCGGAGGATCAGCTCGCGGACCGCGCCGGCCGCTTCGGTGCCGTGGAGTGGCTCTGCGTGGTACTCGGCGGTCGCCGTGCCGATGGTGACCCGACACGACGGGTCCGCCTCGAGGTTCCTTGCCCAGTCGGCATCCGGCGATCCCGCCGCGACCAGGAGCGAAGCGTCGGGCTCCTCCACGAAGCCAACGGCGGTGCTGACGTCACGGCCGGTGATGCGGCCCCGGGTCTGCAGCAGCGCCACCTTCCCCCAGCCCGCCAGTTGCTCGCCGAGGTCGTCGGCCACGGCCGGATCGACGCTCAGCGGGCTCGCTGCCAGGACTTGCCTTCGCTCACGACCGACGGCGCGAACACGATCTCGACCCGCTGCATGTCGGCGATCGTTCGCGCACCGAGCGCTGCCATCGACTGGCGCAGCGCGCCCATGAGGTTCTCGGAGCCGTCGGTGACCGCCGCCGGGCCGTTGAGGATCCGGTCCAGGGAGCCCGTGACGCCGACGCGGATGCGAGTCCCGCGAGGCAGCACGGGCGACGGCGCGGCCATGCCCCAATTGGTCCCGCCCCCGGGCGCCTCCTCGGCACGCGCGAGTGGCGAGCCCAGCATGACCACGTCGGCGCCGGCGGCGATTGCCTTGGCAATCTCGCCGCCTCGGCGCATCCCGCCGTCGGCGACCACCGGCACGTACCGCCCGGTCTCGGCGAGATACACGTCGCGCGCAGCGGCGACGTCGGCCACCGCGGTCACCTGCGGGACGCCGATCCCGAGGACCTCGCGGGTCGTGCACGCGGCGCCCGGACCGACGCCCACGAACACGGCTGCCGCCCCCTGCGCCATGAGCGCGTGGGCCGCTTCCGCGTTCGTCGTGTTGCCGACGGCGACCGGGATCGGCATCAACCGCGTGAAATCGCCGAGGGCCAGCGGCTCGTACTCGCTGGCCAGGTGACGGGCGCTGCTGACCTGGCTCTGGACGAGGAACAGGTCGGCACCGTGCTCGGCGCAGAACGGGCCCCAGCGACGGGCGGCGGCCGGGGTCGCGGCGACGGCCACGGGCGACCCGGCGTCGTGGATCTGCTGGATGCGTCGGGCGACGAGCTCGTCGCGGATCGGGGTCTGATAGGCATTGGTGAGGACGTCGTGGACGTCGCCGTCGGGAGCGTCGGTGATCGCGGTCAGGACCTCGGTCGGGTCGTCGAACCGGGTCTGGACCCCTTCCAGGTTGAGGACCGCGAGGCCTCCGAGACGGGCAAGCTCCCCGGCCAGCCGGACGTCGACCACCGCGTCCATCGCCGCCGCGAGGACCGGGATCCGGAGCTCCAGGCCACAGAAGGTCTGGGCCAGGGTGACGTCGGACGGTTCGATCGTCTCGGTCCCCGGGGCGAGCGAGACGTCGTCGAAGCCGTAGGTCTGGCGCAGGAGGTCGGCCTTCGACCGGTACACGCGACGCGTGGCAGGCTGGTCCAATGGCTCGCCGAACGGATGGGTGGCCTGATCCTGCTCGAGCACCGGCGCCTCCTTGCTCCTTGTCCCGAGTCTACCCGGGTCGGTCGAGCCGGGCGCTTTGCGGCGTTGGGCCTCCGCATGGACGCTACCTCGCCATTCCACGCTCAGCGCCGGATCTCTCCCCGCCAGCCGATGCAACTCGGCGCATCAGCCTTCACGGTCCACGGCCTGTCCACCGCGACAGGGCGATGCACGGAGTTGCATCGTCGGGGGGCAGGCGGTCCGCCGCCCGATCGATGCGCGGGCGATGCACAGAGTTGCATCGCCGGAAAGAGTTGACTTCCAGCGCCGATCAGGAAATCGGGCCCTCACCGGCGCGATCGCCCGAGAGAGTGAGCTCGAACCAGGGCGCCCGCTCGGGATCGGCGAGGTCGTGACGGATCCGCTCGATCGCGGTCCGGTAGCCCGGCCACACGACCTCCCGGTGGGCGACGTCCACGGAGAGCCAGCGGAACGCATCGTGCTCGTGGGACACGACCGGTTCGGCCCCGGCGTGGACCCGGATCGCGAACACGGCCGCCAGCACGATCGCGTCGTAGGACGGCTCGTGGAATTGGTTGACGAGGTCGAGGTCGTAGAAGGCCTCGATCTCCGCAGCGCCGAAGCCGGTCTCCTCGGCGACCTCGCGGAGCGCGCCGATCGCAACCCGCTCCCCCGGATCGAGGGAGCCGGAAACGCATTGCCAGAGTCCGGGCAGGATCCGGCCCGCCGAGCGCCGGAGGAGCAGGACCTCGGGGCCGGTATCGCCGACGCGATAGATCCAGCAGTCGACGAGATCCGGCCGAAGCGGGCTCACGACCCCCACCGCGAGGCGAGCGTGTGGAGCTGCTCGAGATGCATGAGGTCGTGGACACCCACGAACAGGAGCCATTCGCCGCACCGCAGCCGACCCACCCACGGATGGTCGAGCGGACATGGGTCGAGCTCATGCGCGGCGACCGATCGCGCGGCCCGATCCACCAGTCGCTGGCTCCTGGCCAGGCGATGGAGGAGCTCCTCGCGCGTGGCGTCTGGCTGTCCCGGGACACCGGGCACGACCGGCTTCGCGTCGGCCGGGAAGCGACCGATCGCGGCGAGCGAGGCGGCCAGCGCCAGGCCCGCACGCGAGTCCGCGTCGTGGCCGATCGCCTCGGCGACGTTCCAGTCGCCTTCACCGCCGGACTCGCGGAACGCCGCGTCGGGGAGGGCTCGCACGATCTCCATGAGTGCGTCTGCCGTCGCCGCGAGCTGCGGCACGATCGCAGCCGTCGAGCCAGCGCCGGCCCGCTTCCGCACCTCGCGACGGACGGACAGGAAGGCGCCAGCCTCGATCCCGCGCCAGGCCGCGACGACGTCCGGAGCCCGCGGCTCGAGCGCCGCGATCCAGTCAGCCACCGCGACGCCGGTCAGAGCCGTTCGAACCGCTCGACGGGGAGTACGAACACGGTCGCCCCGCCGACCTCGACCTCCAGCGGGTAGGGCATGAAGAACTCGCCCGGCTCCATGATCGGTGGCATCGGGTTCACGATCTGGGTCCGCGACGTGCAGTTCTCGCGGACGATCCCCACGACCTCCTCGACCTGGTCGTCCTCGACGCCCAGGATGATCGTCGCATTGGACTGCTTCAGGAACCCTCCCGAGGAGTGGAGTCGGGTCGCCCGGTACTCGCGCTCGAGGAGGTCGTCGACGAGCGCGCCCGCGTCCTCGTTGTGCACGATGGCGACGACGAGCTTCATCGCGCCCGAGTATAGGCGCGGCCACGAGAGCTTCCGGCGCGGAACGAGGCGGAAGCCCGCCCGCCGCGATACGAGGTGTACGATGCCCGGGCCCCAGCGGTACGAATCGGCCTCCCGAACACGGAGACGCGCGTGACCGACGCCAGCAGGACATCGCCAGCCGACCCCATCACGTTCCTGGCCACAGCGGCCGGATCCCTTGCCCGGACCGAGGAGCTGGAAGCGACCCTGGCCGCGATCCTCGAGGGCGCGGTGACCGGTACCGGCTCAGCGAGCGGGGCAGTATTCGTCCAGGACCCGGACCGGGCCGAGCTCGTGCTCGTGGCATCGGCGGGGCTGGATTCCGACGCGGAGGCGGCCCTCGCGAACGCGGCCGTGGCCGACGACCATCCACTGAACATCGCGGCGCGGGACCGGCACGTCGCGGAGGCGAACGGCGTGGTTGCGTGGCCGCTCACGGTCGCGCGCGGCGGGATCGACCTCCCGCTCGGCGTGCTGGCCCTGACGCTGACCGACGGCCGCACCCTGGCCGGTGACACGGAGCGGATCGCGACCGCTGCCGCGGACCTCCTGGCCGTCGCCGTCGATCACCACCGTCTCGCGAGCCTCGTCTCCGAGCGCGCCGAGTGGTTCGAGCGCCTGTCCCATACCGACCCCCTCACCGGCCTCGCCAACCAGCGGACGTTCGCCCGGGTCCTGGAGCTCGAGCTGGCCCGCGCCGCGCGTCAGGCGGGCGAGGTCGCGGTGGCGATCCTCGACGTCGACGGCTTCGTGTCCCTCAACGACGGGGCCGGTCGCGAGGCCGGCGACCAGGTCCTGCGAGCGGTCGCCGCCGTCCTGGCCGAAAGCGTCCGGCTCGTGGATACCGTCGCCCGCTACGGTGGCGACGAGTTCGCCCTCGTGGCGCCGGGATCGGCCGGGCTCACCGTCGCGCGGCGGGTCATCACCGGTCTCTCGAACCTGGAGCCCGTCAACGGCCGGGCCGTGACGGTGTCGGTCGGCCTGGCGACGTTCCCCGCCGACGGGGCGACGGCCGACGAGCTCGTCGGAGCCGCCGAGGCGGCGCTGGTCCGGGCAAAGACCGGCGGCCGCGGGACGATCGAAGAGGCGACGGCCGCCCCTCCGTCCTAGTTCACGCCTCCGGCGGTGGACTGAGCGCCGGACCCGCGGACACGATCGGCAGCGTCGGCGTCGTGGCGCCCGGACCGGCCTCCCGGGTCAGCGCGAGCGTGACTCCGGACTCGGCCGGTGTCCCGGTCATCGTCGCGAGCGCGACGCCGTCGGCTCCGACCTGGAAGCCGCCGATCGGGACCGGATCGCCACCGGGCGCGATGACCCACGCCTCGTAGACCTCCGTCCCGGTCGTCGCGCCCAGGTTCTCCATCGCCATCACCACCGAGCCGTCTGCGGCGACCGCGGCGATCCCGCTCGGACCGCCCTCCTCGCCCTTGAGGATCGCGGTGGCGCTCCCCGGCTGCCTGGCGACCTCGAGCACCCGTGCGACCGCCACCGCAAACGGGTCCTGCGGCGTGGGTCGCGTCAGCAGATACGCATTCGAGGCGCCGAGCGCGACGATCGCGAGGACCGCGGCGATCCGCAGCACCCAGCTGCCACGCGACCGGCGAGCCTCGCGCTCCTCGGCGCTCGGGAACGGGACGACGCTCTCCCCCGGAGCAACCGGAGGAGCCGGCACCGCCGGTGCTGCGGGCGCGGCCCCGGAACGTCGAGCCGCCAGGTCCGCCGCCGCGGCCGCCATGACCCGCGCCTTGAGCGACGCGGGCGGCTGGACCAGCTCCACCGCCTCGGCAAGCGCCGGGACGACCGAACCCAGCTCCGGATACTCGGGATGAGGCTCCTTGCACGATGCGAGATGGTCATGCACGGCCCGCTCCTCCGACGGATCGAGCGCACCGAGCACGTACCCCGCAGCCAGCTCGCGGGCGAGGTCGCAGTTCATCGGTCCGCCCATCCCGCCTGATCGCCGAGCTCGGGCCCCCCGCCGTCACCCAACAGGGCGTGTCGCATGGCCAGCAGGCCGAGCCGCATCCGGCTCTTCACCGTCCCCAGGGGCGTCCCGGTTCGCGCGGCGATCTCCTGCTGCGTGAGACCGCCGAAGTAGGCCAGTTCGATGGCTTCGCGCTGGACGTCCGACAGCGTCCCGAGCGCGGAGCGGACCGCCTCCCCGTCGAGGCGGCCGGAAACCTCCGGCCAGATGTCGGGCAGGGTGAGGGCGGCCGGAGGCGGCGCATCGCGCTCCGGGAGCTCGGTGGTCGGCCGCCGGCGACGAGTCGAGTCGACCGCGCGGTGGTGGACGATCGAGAGCAGCCACGTCTTCACGCTCCCGCGGCCCTCGATGTAGCGGGCAGCGTTGCGCCACGCGCCCAGGAAGGCCTCCTGGACGACGTCCTCGGCGAGAGCCGAGTCGTTCGTGATGCGGAGCGCGATTGAGTAAGCCATGACGTGATAGCGGTCGTACAACGACTCCAGGGCTTCGAGCTGACCGTCGGCGACCCGACCCAAGGCGTCCCGATCGGCAGCGTCCGCCGGTGACGGCTGACGGAGCCCCATCTCGCCCGTGTCGCTCATCGGTGTATGCGTCCTGCGAGCGTCGATGGTTCACCGTTGGTGCGTGGCGTCGACGCCAGCGCCTCCAGGCCGGGAAGCCGCGCCACGACCTTCGCGATCTCTTCCGCGACGCCGTCTGGCTCTCCGAGCGCGTCCACGACGGCGAAACGGCCGGGTTCCGCGGCCGCGAGCGAAAGGAATCCCTTTCGGACCCGTTCGTGGAAGGCGAGGTCGAAACCGATCTCGAACCGTGTCATCTCGCCCTGGGTCTTGCGGGCAAGCCCGGCCTCGACGGGCAGGTCGAGAACGATCGTGAGATCGGGGCGCAGCGCGCCGAGTGTGAACCGCTCGAGGACGCGGAGGTCGGCCAGCGGCAATCCGGAGCCGAAACCCTGATAGGCGAGAGTGGAATCGGCGAATCGGGTCGCGACGACGACCGCCCCACGGCCGAGGGACGGTGCGATGACCTCGTCCACGAGCTGGGTCCGCGCAGCGTTGAACAGGAGGGCATCGGTCCGGGCACCGAGCTGGGAGGCCAGCCCGTCGTCGAGCAGGAGCTCGCGGATCCGTTCCCCGATCACCGTTCCGCCCGGCTCGCGCGTGAGCACGGCCTCGAAGTCATGCGCCTCGAGCAGGTCGGCGAGCCGCCGCGCCTGCGTCGTCTTGCCCCCGCCTTCCGGTCCCTCGAGGGTGATGAACCGCCCAGGGGTTCCGGACCTGTCTGTCACACTCGGAGTGTACCGACGGCCGCCCGTCATCCGTCACTCGCTCGCCCGCGAATCCCCGGTGTCGGGACGCACGGCACGATCGCCCTGCGGCCGTTACGAGCAAGGAGGATCGGTGCCAGGCTTCCCAATCCGCGTCCGCCGGGTGCCCGCGGCCGTCCTGGTGCTCTTCGCCCTGCTCGCCTGGCCCGCGGCCGCCTCGGCGCACCCGCTGGGCAACCTCACGATCAACCACTACGCGGGAGTCCACGTCGGCCCAAACTCCGTGATTCTCGATGTCGTGATCGACTTCGCCGAGATCCCGGCGTTCCAGGAGCGCCAGCGCGTGGACGCCGATCGTGACGGCTCGGTGAGCGACGCCGAGACCGAGACCGAACGCCTGGCGGCCTGTGGCCGACTCGGCAGCGAGCTCCAGCTCACGGTGGGCGGTTCGGCGCGCGAGTTGCGGGCGTGGGCTGCGGGACTGTCGTTCCCTCCCGGCGTCGGTGGTCTGCCCACGATGCGGCTCGTGTGCCAGTACGAGGCCGCGCTCGACGCTCCGCTCGCCGCGGGCACGGCCGTCACCTTCTCGGATCATGCCTACGACGCGCGGATCGGATGGCGCGAGATCGTCGTGACCGGCAACGGAGCCACCATTGCGGGCACCGTCGCCGACGAAGGAGTCTCCCAGCGGCTGACCTCGTATCCGCAGGAGCGGCTGTCGCAGCCGCTCGACGCCCGCTCGGTGGAGTTCACCGCCTCGGCGTCGGGCGAGGCGAGCGCCTATGCCAGGCCCAGCGATGCGTCGCCACTCCCCGGTGAAGCGGCGCCGGGATCGACGACCAGCTCGCCACCGCCGACGTCGGGACCGGCGCCTACCACCCCACCCGCCGCCACGCCCGGTGGCATCTCCGAGGACATCAGCGCCCTCGTCGGCACCCAGGACCTGAGCCCGATCGCGATCCTCGGCACGCTCCTCGTGGCCGCCGGACTCGGCGCGGTCCACGCGCTGTCGCCAGGTCACGGCAAGACCGTGATGGCCGCCTACCTGGTGGGGTCGAGAGGCTCCGCCCGGCACGCCGTCGGTCTCGGGCTCACCGTCACGATCTCGCACACCGCCGGGGTGTTCACCCTCGCCGCGATCACGCTCCTGGCCTCGACGCAGCTCCCACCCGAACGGCTCTATCCCGCCCTCCAGCTCGTGTCCGGAGTGCTCGTGGTGGCGATCGGGACATGGCTCCTGTGGGGGCAGGTCCGCGCGTGGCGCCAACGACGCGAGCATGCCGTCGCCCACGCGAACGACCACGGGCACGACCATGACCCCGACAACGATGCGCACGGGCACGAGCATTCGCACGGGCACGAGCATTCGCGCGGGCACGAGCATTCGCACGAGCACGACAAGCCGCACGAGCATGAACATCCGCGCGACCACGAGCATCCCAAGGGTTTCGAGGACCAGCCGGTCCTCGAACACAGCCACGGCGGTATGCGCCACACGCACCTTCCCCCGCCCGGCGCGACCCTGAGCTGGCGCAGCCTCGTGTCGCTCGGCCTTGCCGGCGGCCTCGTGCCGTCGATCTCCGCGCTCGCGATCCTGCTCGGTTCGCTCCAGGCGCAGCGACCCGCCTGGGGCCTCGTCCTCGTCGTGGCGTTCGGGGTGGGGATGGCCGTCGTCCTGGCCGGCATCGGGCTGGCCCTCGTCTATGCCCGCCGCGCCGTCGAGCGCTTCTCCATCGGCGGCGGCTGGGGCCGGCTCTGGGCGGGCCTTCCCGTCGCGACGGCCGTCGTGGTCATCGTCGCCGGCGTGTACCTCACGAGCCAGTCGTTCGCGATCGTCTTCTAAGCCCTCCGCCACCGTCGCCGGCGGAACTCACTCTCCCGGCGCGATGCAACTCCATGCATCGATGATGCAACTCGGTGCATCGCGAAGCGCCGGTGTGGACGAGCGGTGGGCGCCAGCGGTGATGCGCAGAGTTGCATCGGCTGGGGAGAATGGTTGCGAGCGTCGAGCGTAAGCGGGACCGGGTCCCGCCCGCACGCCATCACCGGGCGCTGCTACCCTGCCGACCACTGATGCGTGACCTGACGGCCCGTGCCCTGGACACGGCCACCGCCCTGGGCGCCACCTATGCCGACGTCCGCATCGTGCGGCGGCGCGAGGAATCCATCGCCATCAAGAGCGGTCAGGTGGAGGGCGTCGCCACCGGCGAGACGGACGGCTTTGGCGTCCGCGTCGTGGTCGACGGGGCATGGGGCTTCGCGTCGAGCCACCGACTCGAGCCTGGCGAGGCGGACGCCATCGCCGCGGCGGCGGTCCGGATCGCCAAGGCATCGGCCACCGCCCTCCGCAACCCGGTCGTCCTCGACGACCGGCCGCCTGCCAACGGCACCTACACCACCCCCGTCCGGGAGGATCCGTTCGCGGTCGCCCTCGAGACGAAGATCGGCGGCCTGCTCGAAGCCGATCGCGCGGCCGGTGCGGTCAAGGGCGTCACCTTCACCCAGTCGATGTTCGGGGCTCAGCGGGACGAGAAGACGTTCGCCGCCACGGACGGCTCGTATACCGAGCAGACGATCACCCACGTCGGCTCGGCCGTGGAAGCGAACGCGATCGAGGGCGACGAGCACCAGCGACGGAGCTTTCCCGACGAGGGCGGCGGCTGGCAGGGTGCCGGCTACGAGTACATCCGCTCGCTCGATCTGGCGGGTCACGCGGAGGGGATCGCTGAGGAGGCGGTCGCCCTGCTCAGCGCGCCCCAGTGCCCATCCGGCCGGTTCACGATCATCCTCGCTCCCTCGCAGCTGTACCTCCAGCTCCACGAGAGCTGCGGCCACCCGACGGAGCTCGACCGGGTATTCGGCACCGAAGCGTCGTACGCGGGGACGAGCTTCCTCACCACCGACAAGCTGGAGTCCGGGTTCCGATACGGCTCGGACCTCATCGACATCGTGGCCGATGCCACGGCGCCCGGCGGCTTGGGCACCTTCGGCTGGGACGACGAGGGGGTCGCCGCGCAGGCCGTGCCCCTGGTCAAGGACGGAATCTTCGTCGGCTATCTCAGCAGCCGCGAGACCGCGCCCCGGATCGGTCGCCGAAGCGGTGGTGCGATGCGCGCCGACGGCTGGAACCGGATCCCGCTGATCCGGATGACGAACGTCAATCTGCTGCCGAAGCCGGGAATGAGCCTCGACGACATCGTGGCCGACACCGACGACGGCCTCTACCTCGCCCACAACCGCTCG
>DATBLH010000059.1:0-18051 GCA_036555445.1 Candidatus Limnocylindrales bacterium | reverse complement strand
TGCGCCGGCGCTCGCCCAGGCCGACGTCGGCCTGGCAATCGGGACTGGCACCGATATCGCCATCGAGTCCGCGCCGGTGACCCTGGTCGGCGGCGATCCACGCTCGATTCTGACCGCCATTGCGCTCTCCCAGGCGACGATGCGAAACATCCGCCAGAACCTGTTCTGGGCGTTCGCCTACAACGCCGCGCTGATCCCACTGGCCGCTGGCCTGCTCTACCCGCTGACCGGTTGGCTGCTCGACCCGATCGTGGCGGCCGCGGCGATGGCGACCTCGAGCGTCACGGTCGTGACGAATGCCCTTCGGCTCAGGGGATTCAAGCCGCCGCCAGCCAGCGCCGACGGTAGCGGCGCTCCCGCGCTGGCCGGCTGAATTCAGGGACGATCAAAAATCGGAACGGCTCCCGAAGGAGCCGTCCCGATGCTGTCCCGGTGAAGGTATCCGCCGAAACGGACGCTTCTGCCACGCACCAAGGGCATCTATCACGTCGGCTGTACCGACTACCCTGACCCTACCTACCCATGACCTTGCCGCTGGGGCAGCGATGGCTGACTGGCAGCACGCTCATGCTAGCCCACCTGAGCGTGGATTCCAAGGGTTTTCTCGGCCCGACCGGTGAAAATCCCTTAACTTCGCTCCGAATTCCCCCGACCCGCCGCACGAATCAGGCCGCGACCCGGACCCTCGGCTGCGCTCGGTCAGGACTCCTGGATGGTGACCGCGGTCATCGCGACGGGCTGATCGGGCAGGTCACGGGCGTTCCGTGGGGCGCCCACGATCTGGTCCACGACGTCGATGCCC
Organism: Candidatus Limnocylindrales bacterium; assembly: GCA_036555445.1. Classification (GTDB taxonomy): domain Bacteria; phylum Chloroflexota; class Limnocylindria; order Limnocylindrales; family CSP1-4; genus DATBLH01. The sequence continues at coordinate 17,249 of DATBLH010000059.1, read as the reverse complement.
TTGGTCACGATCCCGAACAGCGTGTAGTTCTTGGGCAGGCGGCCGCTGAGATCGGCGGTGCAGATGAAGAACTGGCTCCCGTTCGTGTTCGGCCCGGCATTGGCCATCGCCACCGCGCCGCGGACGTAGTCGCCCTTGACCGGTTCGTCCTCGAACTTGTAGCCCGGCCCCCCGGTGCCGACCCGGTCCCGGTCGAGGGCGGCCTTCTTGCCGTACTGGCCGTCACCGCCCTGGATGACGAACCCGGGCACGACGCGGTGGAACACGACGTCGTCGTAGAAGCCCTTGCGGGCGAGATCGACGAAGTTCGAGGTCGCGCGTGGGGCGCTCTCGGCGTAGAGCTCGATCTCGATCTCGCCGATGTCGGTGGCGATGGTTGCGCTGGTCATGATTCCTCCTGCTACGGGTTGGAGACGGTGACCCGGTCCATCGCGACCGGATCGGATGGGTTCTCGGCATCCGCGGCGGCGGCGATCGCATCCGCGGCGTCCATGCCCGCGGTCACCGTGCCGACGATCTGGTAGTTGTTGTATCGAGGATCCGCGAGCGCGGTCCTGGCCTCGTCGTCGAGGACGATGAAGAACTGCGACCCGACGGAGTTCGGTTGTGAGCTCCTGGCCATGGCCACCGTGCCACGGGAGTAGGTGGCGGTGACCGGCTCGTCCTCGATGCTGTAGCCCGGGCCGCCGGACCCGCTGCCGGTGGGATCCCCACCCTGGATGACGAAACCGGGCACGACCCGGTGGAACACCACGCCGTCGTAGAAGCCGCAGCTCGCGAGGGCCACGAAGTTGGCGGCGGCGATCGGCGACAGGTCGGCCTCGACCTTGATCGCAATCGTGCCCGGCTCGGTCTCGATCTTCACCGTCCGGGTCTCACCCGCCGGCAGCGCTGCGGGCTGGCCGGTGGGGCAGGCCGCAGCCGCACGGGTCGAGGGGCTGGTGGCGGGTGGAGCGCCGGTCGAGGTGCAGGCCGCCACGGCGAGCACGAGGGCGACGCCCAGGGTGAGGTGACGGACCCGGATCATGCGGCGGCCTCCATGGCGTGGGTGAAGTCGATGGCACCGGACAGCAGCGCCTCACCGAGGATCACGCCGCTCACGCCGAGCTCGCGCAGCCGGGCCAGCCCGGGCAGGTCGGTGACGCCACCGGCAACGAGGACGTCGGCGTCAAGGCGCCCGACCAGGTGTGCGATCAGGGAACGGCCGGCGTCGGAGTCGCCGTGACTGACCACGAACCGGGCGACGCCGGCGGCTGCAAGCTCATCGGCGAGCACCTCGACCGATGACGGACGGGCGCGGGTCCACGGAAATGCCTCCAGGCGGTCCGGGCGCGGATCGAGACCCACCGCCAGCCAGTCGCCGGCCACCGCCTGACACCCACGCAACGTGGCGGCGTCGTCGGCCACGGCCATGCTCAGCACCACCCGGGTCGCTCCGGCCGCGAACGCCAGCCGGATCGCCTCCGCGCTCTCGAGGCCACCCGCAACCTGGAGCGGTACGGCGACGCGCGATGCGATCGCCCCGATCGGCTCCAGGTTGACCGGCCGGCCCGCCCGCGCGCCGTCGACGTCGACCAGGTGGATCAACCGCGCTCCCTGGCGGACGAACGCATCGGCGATCCGCTCCGGACGATCGGTCGGGGCACCTTCACCGCTCGCCGCCCCGGGCCAATGGACGATCCGCGACCGACCGGCCTGGAGATCGATCGAGGGGATGACGAGCACGACCTCAGGCGGCCTGCCCGTTCCCGCCTGCGAGAAGCCGGCGATGGAACGAGATCGGGATCGAGCCGTGGCGAAGCAGGGCGTCGTGGAACGTGCGCAGGTCGAACCGGTCGCCCAGCCGCCGCCGCTCGTCCTCGCGGAGGGCGAGGATCAGGACCTTGCCCAGCAGATAGCTCATCTGGTACGTCGGCGTGTAGGTGTAGCGATGGACCTCGGCCCGGGCGTTGGGCTCCTCGAACGAGGTGTGCTCGACCAGGAATCGGATCGCGTCGTCGACCGAGATCTCGCCCCGGTGCATCTTCACGTCGAGCACGATCCGGCAGGCGCGCCAGATCGCGTCCGTGTGGAGCGTCAGCCGGAAGGCCGGCCCGTCGTCGAACGCGTGCTCGCGCATCAGCTGCTCGGAGTACATCCCCCAGCCCTCGGTGAACTCGGGGGCCGCGGCGAGGAGCCGGCTCAGCGACGGGTGCCGGACGGCCACGCTCAGCTGGAGGTGGTGACCCGGATAGGCCTCATGGATGCTGGTGTTGCTGATCGAGCTCCGGTTGTGCTCGCGCATCGCACCCGGATCGTGGTCCACGGACGGCGTGACGATGTAGATCCCGCTTGGTCGCTGGTCGAACTTCGGCGGTTCGAAGTAGGCCGCGAAGGGGATCGTGTTGCGCATGTACTCCGGTGTCGCCATGACGTCGAGGTGCTCGTCCGGCGGCACCGTGACCAACCCGGTGTCGATCAGGTGCGCGCGTGCCCTGACCATCGCCTCCCGGTACGCGTCGAGCGCCTCCTCGAACGTCGCCGGGTGGTCCGACTTGACGCGGTCGACGACGCTCGCCTCGCTGGCATCCGGATCGATCTCGCGCGCGGCGGCCACCCGGGCAGCCTTGTGCTCGGCCAGCTGCTCCTCGCCGATCGCCAGGATCGCGTCGACGTCGAGGCCGTCGAAGGCACGACGGTTCACGAGCTCCGAGAGGGCGTCCCGGCCCAGAGCCCAGTCGTCGGACCCGTTGTCCAGCGTCCCGCGGAGCCATGTCGCGTAGTCGGCGATCGCCTCCGTCGCCCGTTCCCCCGCCCGCCCGAGGCGGTCCCGGTCCGATGCCGAGAGCACGGAGCCGGCGGCGGTGAGCTGGTCGATGAAGCCCGGCAGCTCACCGGCCGACTCGATCTCCAGCTGCTGCCACAGCCGCACCTGCGGAACGGTCGCGCGGGTCCGGTGCTGGTCCAGGAACGCGGGAAGGGCATCCAGCCGCTCGGTGATCGAGACCAGCCGCTCCGCGAGGGGGGCGAAGTCGCGGGCGAACAGCGAGAACAGCGCGTCTCCCGCAGCGTCCATCGCGTACGAGCGGCGCTCCCACGTCCGCACCGATTCCGTCTCGAAGATCGACAGCCGAAGGTTGTGGAGCTCGAGCTCGCGCTCGAACGCGGCTTCGTCGGACAACCCCGTGGGATCGATCGCCTCCACGGCCGCCAGGTGCGCCTTGTCCTTCGCGAGCTCGTCGAGGAGCGCGTCCCGGGACGCGTCGCCCAGCCGGCCGTCCTCGGTATGGATGCCGAGGTAGGTCGCGAGGACCGGGTTGTCCTCCATCAGCCGGCGGAAGCGACCCTCGATCAGGTCGAACAGCTGGTCGTCGAGTTGCCCCGGGCCGGCCGCGGATGTCGGCCGCGACAGCGTCAGGTCAGCAAGGCTGGCTGGCATGAATCCTCCGAATGCGGGCGCGGCCGCCTGCGGTGGGCCTGGGCGCTCAGGCGGATGCCGCCGCGCGCACGGTCGTGGGTGCGCCGAGCTCCGCGAGGCTGTCGCGGACGGCGGCGATCGTGGTCTCGATGTCCCGTTCGGTCACGCCGTAGTGGGTCACGGCTCGGATCTGGCGATGCGGGAAGTCGATCATCAGCACGCCTCTCGCGCGGATGGCGTCCAGGAAGGCGCCCCGGTCGACCTCCACCCGGAACAGGACGAAGTTCGTCCGCACCCGCGCGGGATCGAGGGGTCCAGGCTCCGGCTGCGCAACGTCACCGGCGGAAACGACGCCGGGCATCGTCGCGAGGGCATCCGCGAGCCGGCGTGCATTGGTGTGGTCGTCGGCCAGCCGATCGATCATCCCGCCGTCTCCGTCGCGCAGGGCGACGAGCCCCGCTGCCGCCAGGATCCCGGCCTGGCGCATCCCGCCACCCAGGAGCTTGCGGGCGCGACGGGCCCGGTCGACGAACGCGCGGCTGCCGACGACGACCGACCCGACCGGGCAGGCGAGGCCCTTCGACAGGCAGAACGTGACCGAGTCGGCGGGGCCCGCCAGCGCCGATGGGCTGAGGCGCTGGGCGACGACGGCGTTGAAGAAGCGGGCACCGTCGAGGTGGAGCGGCACTCCGCGCTCGTGGGCGATCGCCGCGATCGAGGCTTCGTACTCCGGAGACAGCGGCTGGCCCATCGAGTGGGCGTGGGTGTTCTCGAGGGCAACAAGACCCGTCCGCGGCTCGTGGTAGTCGTCCGGGTTGCGGAACGCCTCGGCGAGCTCGTCCGGGTCGAGGCTACCGTCCGGGCGCTCGGACAGGGCGCGGACGCTGGCGCCCACGACCACCGCGTGGCCCGCGGCCTCGTCGATCACGAAGTGGTGCTGGCGACCCGCGATCGCCTCGTGCCCACGGGGCAGGTGGGCCATCAGCGAGACCAGGTTGCCCATCGTCCCCGACGACACGAACAGCCCGGCCTCCTTCCCCAGCAGCTCGGCTGCGCGCTCCTCGAGGGCATTGACGGTGGGGTCCTCGCCCAGGACGTCGTCGCCCAGCTCGGCATCGGCCATCGCCCGGCGCATCTCGGGCGAGGGCAGCGTGACGGTGTCGGACCGGAGATCGATGTAGGGCATCGGACGAGGAGTCTATCGCCAGATGGCCCGCACCTCGTGGCGGCCTGCGCGCGGCCGCGGCGCTGTGCACCTGACGTCAGACGGGGTTGCGACGCAACCCGGGCATCCCCAGGCGCCACCAGACGAAGGCGACCACGCCCAGGACGACGATCACGGCGATCAGCAGGTCGAATGGCTGGAGGGCGTGACGGATCTCCGTCCACCGCGCGCCCAGCTGCTGCCCCGCGAACACGAGCGCCATCGACCACGGAAGGGCCCCGGCCGTGGAGAACACGATGAACTTCCGGAGGGGCATGCGGGCCACGCCGGCCGGGAAGCTGATGAACGTGCGGACGACCGGCAGCAGTCGGCTGAAGAACGCGGTCGCCGATCCATAACGTTGGAAGAAGTGCTCCGCGAGCTCGATCTCGTGGGGGCGGATCAGGAGGTAGCGCCCCCAACGCTCGAGAAATGGACGGCCGCCGTAGGCGCCAATGGCATAGCCGACGAGCGATCCCAGCGTGTTCCCGATCGTGGCCACGATGACGACGATCCAGTAGTCCCAGCGACCGCGGGTGAGCGGTTCCACCTGGCTCGGATCGGAGACCAGGAACCCGGCGTACGGCAGGATCAACTCGGATGGCAGCGGGACCATCGCGGACTCGATCGCCATCGCGACCATGACGCCGACGTAGCCCACGGCACCGTAGAGGCCGTTCAGGAACGGGATGACGATGGTGTCGATGAAGGCAAGCACGGCCGGCAGCCTACCCCACTACCCTTGCGCTCGTGACCCACCCGGACGTCCCACAACCGCACCGGGACCCCTCGCCCCGCGGACGGGCGTACTCCCCCGGCGAATCCGGGAATGGCCCCGTGATCCTGACCGGGGCAGACCTCTCGATCGCCGAGGTCGAGGCCGTCGCCCGGCACGACGCGAAGGTCGCGCTCGACGTTCACGCGCGAGAACGGATGGATGAGGCGCGCGGGGTCATCGAGCGCCTCGCCGCGGCCGGCGAAGTGGTGTACGGCGTGACGACCGGCTTCGGCGACCTCGCCACCCACGCGATCCCCGCGGGCGATGTCGAGCAGCTCCAGGAGAACCTCCTCATGAGCCACGCGGCGGGTGTCGGCCCGCCCTTCCCGCGCGAGGTCGTGCGCGCGATGCTGGTCTGCCGCGCGAACACGCTCGCGCTCGGTCACTCCGGGTGCCGGTCCCTGCTCGTCGACCGCATCGCCGCGTTCCTCGATGCCGGCATTCACCCGGTGGTTCCGGAGCAGGGGAGTGTCGGCGCCTCGGGTGACCTCGCACCGCTCGCGCATCTCGCCCTGCCCCTGATCGGACGCGGCCAGGTGGAGTTCCGGGGCGAGACCCTGGCCGCGTCGGAGGCCCTCGCGGCCGCCGCGCTCGAGCCGCTGCGGCTGGGTCCGAAGGAGGGCCTCGCGCTCCTCAACGGGACGCAGATGATGTCCGCGATCGGGGCGCTCCTGCTCGCCGACGCGGACCGGCTCGTCCGCACCGCATCGGTGGCCGCGGCGATCTCCGTCGAGGCGCTGCTGGGCACGGACGTCGCGTTCGCGGCGGCCTACCAGTTGGCGCGACCGCACCCGGGCCAGGTCGCGGTCGCGGCGGAACTCCGGCACTTGCTCCGCAACTCGGGGCTCCAGTCGGCCCATCACGGCAGCGCGCACAAGGTCCAGGATCCGTATTCGCTGCGCTGCGTGCCCCAGGTCCACGGCGCCGTCCGGGACGCGCTCGAGTACCTGCGGCGGGTGCTCGACGTGGAGCTCAACTCGGCCACCGACAACCCGCTCGTGTTCCCGGAGGGCGGCGTCGCGGACGAGGATGCCCTCGCCACCGGTGGCGGGCGCGTGATCAGCGGTGGCAACTTCCACGGCGAGCCGATCGCCCTCGCGCTCGACTTCGCGAAGCTCGCGATCGCGGAACTGGGCGCGATCAGCGAGCGCCGGACGGCGCTGCTCGTCGACGCGCGGCTGTCCGGTGGGCTGCCGCCGTTCCTCGTCCGGGACGCGGGGACGAACTCGGGGCTGATGCTCCTCCAGTACACGGCTGCGGCCCTGGCGTCCGAGGACAAGACCCTCGTTCACCCGGCGTCGGCCGACTCGATCCCCACTTCGGCGAACCAGGAGGACCACGTCTCGATGGGCTCGATCGCCGCTCGTCACGCGCGCGCCGTCCTCGACAACGTGGAACGGATCGTGGCGATCGAGCTCGTGTGTGCGGCGCAGGCGCTCGACTTCCGCCTCGAGGGCGCGGACGGCGCCCGCCCAGGCGACGGCGTGGCGGAGGCGCACGCGCGGATCCGGAGGCAGGTGTCGCATCTCGAGGCGGATCGGGAGCCCGGGCCGGATCTCGCGCGGGCGATGGCGCTCGTGGAGGAGGGCGCGCTCGTCGATCTGGCCGGATAGCGGGGTCTACACTCCGCGCGTGGCCATCCGGATCGTGGACGTCACCGACGCGACGACGTTCGGGCTCGTCCCGCCGTGCGCAGACCCGGGGTTCGATCACCGGAGCTGCGACTTCTGGGAGGACGCCGAGCGTGGCTCGAAGGCCGCCCGCTCCTCGTGGATCGAGCCGGCGTCCGCCGCTCCCCCGCCGTCGCCGGCACGCCCGGCCAACCCGTTCGCCGACGACGATGAGCCGGCCTTCAACCCCTTTGCGCCCGCCGGCGGGTCGTCGCCCGCGTTCAACCCGTTCGCGTCGGACGACGACCCGCTCCAGGACAACCCGTTCGCGCCAGCCCGGCCGTCACGGCCCACGGTCGGACCGGGTGCGACACCCAAGCTGCGTCTCCTGGGCCGGGGGCTGGCGGTGTTCGGGAGCTACGCCAAGGTCGCCCTCGCCGGCGAGACACCGGTGGCCTACGCGCAGTTCGGCCCGCTGTCGGCATATCCGCGCGCGATGCGGGTCCGGGAGCTCTATCCGCAGCTCCCCGAGGCGCCACTGCCGGCGGTGATCACGTGCATCGCAACGACGCGCGAGGCCCGCGGCGAGGGCCATGCCCGCAACCTGGTCGACGCGGTGTGTCGCGATCTTTCGGGTCGCGGCTTTTCGGCCGTGGAGGCGTACCCGGAGCGCGGACGGGCTCCGGACGCCACGAGTGCCGCGGTACCCGAGTTCTGGGTCACGCTCGGGTTCCAGCTCGCCGTCGACGACGATCGCTTTCCGGTCGTCCGGCGCGAGCTGTGATCCCGGGACGACGCAGGGAGGGACGACGATGGCGATGATCCAGGCGCTGGGCAGCGTGACCAAGGTCCGGGGCGCGCTGATCTTCGTCGAGGACGTGGAGGCGGAGCTCGGCTTCTATCGCGACGTCATCGGTCTCAGGCTCCTGTACCGGACCCCCAAGTTCGTCCGCTTCGACGCGACCCAGGGCACCAGCCTCGCGCTGATCGCCGGTGGGTTCGCGAGCAAGGAGCCGAAGGACTTCCGGCGCGGAGGCGTGGTCCCCGAGGTCATCGTGGACAACCTCGAGCTCGCGGTGCGGCGGCTCGAAGGCGCCGGCGTCCGCCACGAAGAGGTGGTCTCGACGGCCTGGGGGCGGTTCTGCTTCTTCTGGGACCCGGAGGGGAACCCGCTCCAGTTCTACGAGTCGGCGTTCGTACGCCCGGACGTGGATCCGGAGCGCGAAACCGGCTCGTGACGCTCGCCCGCCGGCCACGCCCGGCCGTGCTTCCCGCGGTGGCCATCTCCCTGCTCGTCGCGGCGTGCGGCTCGAACCCGTCGCCGTCCCCAACCCTGCCGCCGGCAACCCCATCGGCAACGGCCGCCTCGTCCTCACCGCCGTCGGCGTCGCCCTCGCCGGGTGCATCGTCGCCCGTCGCTGCCGATCCGTCCCTCCTCGAGGCGCTGCCGTCCTCGATCAACGGCCTCGACCTCCAGTACACGCCCGACGCCACCGAGCAGGCCGCGTCGAACGAGGTGCTCGCGATCGGGACCGAGGCGATTGCGTATGCCGTGGCCGCGGACCCGGAAAGCTCCGACCTCGTGATCGCGGTGGTGACCAGGCCGCGCGAGGCTGCGTTCAACGACATCTTCTTTCGAGCCTGGCGGGATTCGTTCGACGCCGCCGTGTGTGCCCAGGCGGGCGGCGTGACCGGGCACGCCCAGGAGGACGTTGCCGGCCGGACGGTCTACGTCGGGACATGTCGCGAGCTGACGACGATCTATCACGCCTATCTGGAGCGCCGGGCCGTCGTCGTCTCGGTGTCGTCCGTGGGCCCGGGCCAGCTGGGCGAGCAGCTCATGGGCCAGCTGCAGGACTGACCGGATGACGCATTCGGGATCGACGCCGGCAGGTCCACGCTCCGTCCGAGCCCCGCGCGGTGCCGAGCTCTCCTGTCGTGGCTGGCAACAGGAAGCGGCGCTCCGGATGCTCATGAACAACCTCGACCCGGAGGTGGCCGAAGACCCCGACCGGCTCGTCGTCTACGGCGGGACCGGACGCGCGGCGCGGAGCTGGGATGCGTTCGACGCGATCGTCCGTGAGCTCCGTCGCCTCGAGGACGACGAGACGCTCCTCGTGCAATCGGGCAAACCGGTCGCCGTGTTCCGGACCCACCCCTGGGCGCCACGGGTCCTGATCGCCAACTCGAACCTGGTCGGTCGCTGGGCCACGTGGGACGTGTTCCGTGAGCTGGAGCGCGAGGGGCTGACGATGTACGGCCAGATGACGGCCGGCTCGTGGATCTACATCGGCACCCAGGGCATCCTCCAGGGGACCTACGAGACGTTCGCGGAGCTCGCTCGCCAGCACTTCGGCGGATCGCTCCGGGGACGGGTCGTGCTGACCGCCGGCCTGGGTGGGATGGGCGGCGCGCAGCCGCTCGCGGTGACGATGAACGAGGGCGTCTGCCTCGCGATCGAGGTCGACGAGACCCGGGCTCGCCGGCGCCGGGAGATCGGCTACGTCGACCGGCTGACCGAAGCGCCCGCGGAGGCACTCGACTGGGCGCGCGCGGCAGCCGCCGCCGGCGACCCGATCTCGATCGCCCTGGTCGGCAATGCGGCCGAGATCGAGCCTGCCTGGGCGAACGCCGGCGAGGCGTTCGACGTGGTCACCGACCAGACCTCGGCACACGACGCGCTGGGCGGCTACGTGCCCGCCGAGATCTCGCTGGCCGACGCGGCGGAGCTCCGGGCACGCCTCCCGGACGAGTACCAGCGGCGATCGATGCGTTCGATGGCCGACCACGTCCGCGCCATGCTCGCGTTCCTCCGCGCAGGTGCCGTGGTGTTCGACTACGGCAACAACCTGCGCGCGCAGGCGCGCGAGGCGGGCGTCGAGGATGCGTTCGACTACCCGGGCTTCGTGCCCGCGTTCATCCGACCCCAGTTCTGCGAGGGCCGGGGGCCGTTCCGCTGGGCCGCCCTGTCCGGCGACCCCGAGGACATCCGGCGAACGGACCGCGCGATCCTCGAGCTGTTCCCCGACGATCCGGGGCTCCGCAGGTGGCTGGAGATGGCGGAGGAGCGGGTCCCGTTCCAGGGCCTCCCGGCGCGGATCTGCTGGCTCGGCTACGGCGAGCGCGCGCAGGCCGGCCTCGCCTTCAACGAGCTCGTCCGCCACGGGGAGGTGGCCGCTCCGATCGTCATCGGTCGCGATCATCTCGATGCCGGGTCGGTGGCCTCACCCAACCGCGAGACGGAGGCGATGGCCGATGGATCCGATGCGATCGCCGACTGGCCCCTCCTCAACGCCATGGTCAATACCGCCGCCGGTGCCACCTGGGTCTCGATCCATCACGGCGGTGGCGTCGGCATCGGGTACAGCCAGCACGCGGGGATGGTCGTGGTCGCAGACGGGACCGATCTCGCGGCCGAGAAGCTGGACCGCGTGCTGACGACGGACCCCGGGATGGGCGTGGTCCGCCATGTCGACGCGGGCTACGAACGGGCGATCCAGGTGGCCCGGGAGCGCGGCGTCCGGATCCCGATGCTGGACCCGGATCCGACCTGACCCGACGTCTCAGGCGGCGGCCTGAAGATCGGGCTTCGGGTCGGGGATCACCTTCAGCCCTCGCACCGGGCCCAGGAACACGGGCAGGAACGCGAACAGGCCACCGATCGCGCCGATCCAGATCGCCGTGGTCACCCCCGCAACCGTTGCGATCGCGCCACCCACGATCATTCCGATCGGGATCGTGCCCCACACGATGAACCGCATTGTCGCGTTCATCCGGCCGAGCATCCGCTCGGGCGTGATCGCCTGGCGCAGGCTGACCTGGTTGACGTTGTACACGACGCTGGTCCATCCACTGATGAGTCCGCCGCCGCCGATCAGCAGGAGTGCCGTGTCGTGGGTTGCAAGCGGGACCCCGAGCATGACCGGTCCTCCCAGGGCGATCGATCCGACGATCGCCCGTCCGATGCCGAGCTTCTGACCGATCCGCCCGGCGGTGAACGCACCCAGCAGCGCGCCGGCACCGAACATCCCCCCGAGCAGGCCGACCAGCTCCGGGGTCAGGCCCAGGGTCCGGTACACGAACACCGGGTAGACCGCGAACAGCAGGTTGCTGAACAGGTTCGACACGCCGGTGGTCGGCGCGATGGTTCGGAGATAGCGATTCGAGAGCACGAACCGGAGCCCTTCGGCGACCTCCGTGCGCACGCTGCGGTGCCCGGGCTCCTGCGCCTCGACGGTCGCGGCCACCTCCTCGGCGGCGGCACTGGCGGCGCCGGAGGCGGAGTCCGTCGCCTCCATCGTCGATGCCACGGCGGCGGCCGGGCTGGCGGGATCGTTCCGCTCTCGCCGCCGGATCGAGAAGATCAGCAGCGCAGACACGACATAGCTGATCGCATCGAGGGCCAGGGCGAACGGTGCGGCGACGAGGCCGACGATGCCCCCGCCCACCGGTTGGCCGAGGACCTGCGCCGTGGACATCGAAGCCTGGAGCTTGCCGTTGGCGTCGACGAGCTGATCGCGCTCGACGACCGTGGGCAGGTACGACTGGTCGGCGATGTCGAAGAACACGGTCAGCACGCCGTTGACGAACGCGACCACGAACAGCTGCCAGATCGTCAGCGCGTTCAGGAAGTAGGAAATCGGGATCGTGGCCAGCATCACCGCTCGACCCAGGTCGCCCGTGATGAGGATCCTGCGCCTGGACAGGCGATCCACCCACACCCCGGCGGGAAGCGTGAACAGGAGGAACGGAAGGAACTCGAGCGTCGCGACGACCGCGACCTCGAACGCCGATGCCTGGAGGATCAGCACCGCCACCACCGGGATCGCCACCTGGCTGACCTGGGTCCCGAACAGGGAGACCGTCGCGGCCGACCACAGCTTCGTGAAATCGGGCTGGCGGAACAGGCTCGGGCGGGTCGAGGTCACTGGGCGGGTCCACCTCGGGCGAGCGGGCGAGCACGGGGAAGCGGGGACGTTAGTTTACGGTCTAACCATCGTTCGCGGCCGATATTCCCGATGCCATGCCCGCCGACCGGCGTGTCACGATTACCCCGATGGCCGACCTCGTGGAATCGGTGCCCAACTTCTCCGAGGGGAGGAGGCTGGACGTCGTCGAGCGGCTCGCCCAGGCGGTCATCTCAGCGCCCGGTGTCCATCTCCTCGATCGGACGAGCGATGCGTCGCACAACCGCTCGGTCCTGACCATGGCCGGCGAGGGCGCGGCCGTCTCCGAGGCGCTGGAACGCGCCGTCGCGGTGGCCGTCCACGAGATCGACATGGACGAGCAGTCCGGCGAGCACCCCCGGATCGGCGCGGTGGACGTCGTCCCGTTCGTCCCCCTCGGCGAGACCACGATGGATGCCTGTGTCCAGCTCGCACGAGCGTTCGGTCGCCGGATCGCCGAGCGCTTCGAGCTCCCCGTGTTCCTGTATGCGAACGCTGCGGTCCGCCACGATCGGGTCCGACTGGCCGACGTCCGTCGGGGCCAGTACGAGGGCCTCAAGGACGAGATCACCCATCCCGGCCGGGAGCCCGACTTCGGTCCGTCCCGGCTGCACCCCTCGGCCGGTGCGGTGGCGGTCGGGGCACGTCCGTTCCTCATCGCCTACAACATCAACCTCCACTCCGACGAGATCGAGCTCGCCAAACGGATCGCCCGGCGGGTTCGCGAATCCGGTGGCGGCCTGATGCGCGTGCAGGCGAACGGCTTCCGGGTCGAGGAGCCGGAGCGTGGCCATCCGGTGCGCGCCCAGGTGTCGATGAACCTGCTCGACTTCACCGTGACGCCGATCTGGGAGGTGTGGGAGGCCGTCCGCGAGCTCGCCGCGGAGGACGGCATCGAGCTTGCCGAGTCGGAGCTGATCGGCCTCGCGCCGCTCGCGTCGCTCCTCGACGTCGCCGACCATGCCGGGGCTCCACGCGACGACCCGGTCGAGGCGCGCCTCGCGGCGGCGGCGGCGTTCCTCCGGCTCCGGGACTTCGATCCGCTCCAGGCCCTGGAGCTCCGGCTGGCGGCCGCCGAGGCCGGCGGACCGGACCGACCTCGATGACCGGATGACGTTCCGGCTGATCCGGGGTGGCCGACGCGACGAGCCGGACCAGGGCCTCCTGATCACGGGCGCATCCGAGATCGCCACGCTGTCGGGCGGGCTGCGCCGCGGCGCCGACCAGGCCGAGGTCGCCGCCCTCACTGCGCCGGCGACATCGATCGATCAACCGGGTTCCCTGCTCGTCGCGACGTGGGGCGATCGGATCGTGGCGGCCGGTCGCCGCGACGACGTGCACCGCCAGCTCGAAGCGCAGGGCCGGCGGCTGGACGCGTTCGCCGCGATCGATGCCGACGGCGGCACCGTCACACCCGGGCTCGTGGACCCGCACACGCACCTGCTGTTCGCAGGCTCGCGGGAGGGCGAGCTCGTGCTCCGGCAACGAGGGGCGTCGTATCTCGAGATCCTGGGTTCCGGTGGCGGCATCCTGTCCACGGTCGCCCAGACGCGGGAGGCCGGCGACGAGCTGCTCCTGGCTCATGGCCGGCGCTGGCTGAACGAGATGCTCGCCCACGGGACCACGACGATCGAAGCAAAGTCGGGCTATGGCCTCGATCGCGTCACCGAGATCCGGCTCCTGGAGGTGGCGCACCGGCTCGGCACCCAGGGGCCCGTGGACGTGCTGCCGACGTTCCTCGGAGCCCACGCCGTTCCGCCCGAGTTCGCCAGTCAGCCTGACGGTACCGAGGCCTATGTCCGCGACGTGATCGAGGTCCAGCTTCCGGCCGTGGCGGCTCGCGGCCGGGCCCGGTTCTGCGACGTGTTCTGCGAGCGGGGCGTGTTCACCGCCGACCAGTCGCGCCGGATCCTGACCGCCGGCCGGGCGCGTGGCCTGGAGCCGCGGCTCCATGCCGACGAGCTGGCACCGTCCGGTGGCGCGGAGCTGGCGGCGGAGCTCGGCGCTCTCTCTGCCGACCACCTGGCCGCCCCATCGGATGCGGGAGTCGACGCACTCGCCGCCGCAGCGGAGACGGAACGACCGGTGGTCGCGGTCTTGCTGCCGGTGACCACGTGGTTCCTGATGAAGGACCACTCGGCTCCGGCGCGCCGGTTCATCGAGCGGGGCATCCCGGTCGCGATCGGGACCGATTTCAATCCCGGAACCTCACCCACCGCGTCGTTGACGCTGGCGATGACGGCCGCCTGTCTCGAGCTCGCGATGACCCCGTCAGAGGCCCTGGTCGCGACCACGGTCAACGCCGCCCACGCGCTCGGCGTGGCGGATTCCGTGGGCTCGATCGAGCCGGGCAAGGTCGCCGACCTCACGATCTGGCGGGTACCGACTCACGCCCAGATCCCGTACTGGCCGGCTGCCGACCTGGTGTCGCGGGTGGTCAAGCGCGGCCGGGTCGTCCTCGACCGTACCTGAGCCTGCGGACCGCTCAGGTCTTCCCGCGGGACTCCAGGAGCACGGCGGTCGTCTCGGACGGCAGGCTGGAGATGGTGACCGACAGCTTGGGCTGGGCGGACGCGTCGCTGCCCATCTCGTGGAAGAACCGATCCACGGCCTCGCGGCACTCGCGATCGTCTTCCAGCAGGGGCATGACCACGACCACCTTGGGGTCGAGCTGGGCGACAAGCTCGGCGGTCCTCGTCGGCGTCAACGCGCCGCCGATCGGGACGCACGCGATCTCCACCGTCCCGATGTCGCCGACCTTCTCCTCGGTCAACAGGTGACCGACCTCGCCCAGGTGGATGGTGTGCAGACCGTCGAGCTCGACCACGAACGCGGTCTGGCGGCCGCGATCGGCGCCGCGAGCGTCGTCGCGATAGGTGCGGACGCCCGTGACGAGGACATGCTTGACCTCGTACTCGCCGGGGCCGTCCAGGACGAACGCGCTCTCGAGGCTCGTGGGCAGCATCGTCTGCCCATCGCGCGATCGCTTGCCCTTGGCGCGGGCGCGCGGAAGGGGCGTGTCGTCGGGATGACTGAAGGTGACGATGTCGCCGGTGATCCCGCGCCCGGTCGGGCCCACGACCGACTGGTAGGGATCCGACACGACGACGGCGTCGCGGCCGCGCAGGCGGACGCACGTTCGGCCGTACCAGGTGAGCTCCATGAGCCGCGATTCTGCCAGACGGCGATCACTGCCGGATCACGCAGCGGTCCCCGCCCAGGCGCAGGCAAAAAGTAGACCGGAGGCGCCTGCCCAATCGGCGCCCCCGGTCGGAGGGAGGGAGGATGGAACCTTGGAAGGTCCGGTCCGATGCATACGCTAGTCGGGTCGGGTTCAAACCCAACACGGCAACCGATTAAGAAAGCGATACCGCCTCAGCGCGTCATCTGCGGGTCCGGGCGACCCGGGACCACCGGGTCATGGCCGGTCCGGAGGGCCGTGCGACAATCCGCGGGCCATGACCCGGTTCCGCTCGGTCGCGATCTCCGCCGCCCTCGTCCTCAGCCTCGTCGGATGCAACCCAGCGACCGTGCCCAGCGCGTCGCCCAGCCCCACGCCGTTGGCCACGCCCGGACCGTCGGGCGCCTCGCAGAGCCCCACCGCCTCGCGTGATCCGGAGGAGATCTACGCCGAGATCAACCGCCAGGTCCAGGACATCCGTGGACTCGACGAGAAGGAGCCCGTCGAGCCCAGGATCGTCTCTCCTGCCGAGATGGGCACAGTCCTCGAGCGCGCGATCCGGGAGGACACCCCGCCCGAGCTGCTTGCGGCCTACGAGCGCCTGTACATGGGGATGGACCTGCTCGCTGAGGACGCCTCGCTCGAGGACCTGTTCGTCGATCTCCTTCAGAGTCAGGTCGCCGGGCTGTATGACCCGTCGACCAAGACGCTCTACGTGGTCTCGAAGGAGGGCCGCGTTGGCGCCATCGAGCGCTTCTTCTACTCCCACGAGTATCTGCATGCGCTCCAGGACCAGCACTTCGATCTTCGGAAGCTCACCGACGGGCTGACCGACCAGACCGATCGGCAGCTCGCGCGGCAGGCGCTGATCGAGGGCGATGCGTACACGCTCATGACCCTCTGGGGATCGCAATACCTCGGCCTCGCCGGCATGCTCGAGATCATGCAAGCAGCCAATGATCCCGAAGCGACCGCCGCCCTCGATCGGATTCCCCCGATCATCAAGGAGCAAATCCTGTTCGCTGCCCTAGCCGGGACCGCGCTAGTCCAGGGGATCCAGACTTCTGGCGGCTGGGACGCCGTCGACGAGGCATTCTCTCGGCCACCCGATTCGACGGAGCAGATCCTCCACGCCGACAAATGGGCAACACGCGAGCCGCCGATCGAGGTCGCGATCCCGGCAGACGTCGCGTCGCGGATGGGCGAGGGCTGGTCGGTGGGTCTTCAGGACACGTTCGGGGAACGCCAACTCTCGGTCTGGATCGGTGCCGCCCAGGGCGGCGATGGCGCGGCTGCCGGATGGGGCGGCGATCGCGTGGTGCTCCTCGACGGGCCCGACGACGCCTGGGCAATCGCGCTCCGCACCGAATGGGACGACGCTACCGAGGCGGCAGAGTTCGCCGACGCGGCGACAGCCCGGCTGGACGCGACCACGGGCGAGGGGTCGGTGGTCCATCAGCCGGGCCAGACCGAAGTGACGGTGCTGCTCGGATCGGACACCGGCGCGGCGATCGCCCTCGACCGGATCTTCGGCCACACCGGCGTCTGACCGCCGCCCGCCGGTCTCGGCGCAGACCTACATCGATTCGGGAGCGGAGATCCCGAGCAGCCCGAGCGCGTTGGACAGGGTCGTCTTCGTCGCGAACGCCAGGGCCAGCCGGGCGCGCGACCGGTCCGGAGCCGCCGCGTCGACAACGCGGGCATCGCGATAGAACGCGTGGAAGGTCGTCGCCAGCTCGGTGGCGTAGCTCGTGACGCCCTGCGTCTCCTCGGCCAGGACAGCGTCCTCCACCACTTCGGGGAGGCGGGCAAGGGCACGGGCGAGGGTCGCCTCGGGAGCGCCCGCGAGGAGGCCGCCGATCGATGACGCCGGTTCGAGCCCGGCCTCCGAGGCCTTGCGCAGGATCGACGCGATCCGGGCGTGGGCGTATTGAACGTAGTAGACAGGGTTGTCGGCCGACTGCCGCTTCGCCAGCTCGATGTCGAAGTCGATCCCCGTCGTCGTCGCCCGTGACGCGAAGAACCATCGGGCCGCGTCCACACCCACCTCGGCCAGCAGCTCGTCGAGGGTGATGAACTCGCCGGCCCGCTTGGACATCGAGACCTCGACGCCGTCGCGGACGAAGCGGACCC
>DATBLH010000049.1:0-13180 GCA_036555445.1 Candidatus Limnocylindrales bacterium | reverse complement strand
GAGACCCACGGCAACCCGGCCGGTGGCGCCCGCCGCGAGCACGGCGCCGGAGCCCGACTTCACGTCACCTTTCCAGATGGCGCCATCGGCGAGCGAACCGACGTAGACCGTGGTCCCCTGGCCGGCGGTGATGCCCTCGGGAGCCCATCCATTCGGCAGGTCGATCTGCTCCGGGAACGAGGCGGCGGCGGCAGGCGCCGCGATGACGAGGGCCAGGACTAGCGCCAGCGCAAGGCTGATTCGTCTCTGCATCGCGATCCTCCTTGTGGGTGGGGTGCGATCCGGGGGCGAGGTCGTCAGGCGCGAATCGTCGCGCAGAACGCCGACGACCGCAGGGGCGGCGATGTCGGGTGGTACGTCGGGTAGGCGGCGCCGGTTCCTGGATGGGGGCGCTCGGGGCGCCGCTCGGGGCTGCGCGGGCGCCGCGCGCTAGCGGCGCGTGCGCTCCCGACAGTCCTGGCGGGCGGATCGAGCGGCCGTCCAGAGGCCGCGCTGGACGGTCTCAACCCAGTCGAGCGGGGCAAAGGCGGTCTCTCCGACCTCGCGACCCACGTGGCTCCGGATGTCGCCTGCCAGCCTGCGTGCCCAGCGGCGGCCGAGGAACCCGGCATGGAGGGTGAGCAGGCGCCCGAGGAGGAAACCGGCAAGCAGGCCGGCCACGAGGAGCACGAACGGAATCGGTACGCGACCGAGACCGGGAAGGACGAGTTCGTCGACCGGAGATCGGAGCGCCACCAGCAGCACCAGCCAGCCGAGCGAGAACAGGACGATCACGGTCGTCAGGGTCTGGAGCACCCCCAGGATCGACCAGATGCGGCTCGACGGCAGCGTGGCGCCCGGGTCCCCGACCGCGCGATCGATGGCACCGGCGAGGGCGGTCTCGAGCCTGTCGGGCTCGATCGTTCCGGCAAGGGCGGGGCGGACGGCAGCCGGGGCGCGGCTGATCGGCTCCACGACCGCGTCGCGGACCGCGGCAACGGCGGCCGAGAGCGAGCCGCGCTCCCGCCAGCGACCCAGGAACCCGATCGGATCGCCGATCTGCCGGTCGCGACCGCTGCGACGCGAGATCCAGGCCGTCGCTCGACCGAGCGGCCCCGAGCCCTTCGACCGCGCCCGCGCCCGGGTGGCGGCGATCACCTGCTCCTCCACGCCGGGGAGGTCGACGACCCGCAGGACGGCGTCGGCAGCCCGGCCGGCGGCCGCTTCCCTGGCGGCGCCCTCCACGATCGGCGCCACCTCCGTCGCCGGGTCCACGCCCGCAGTCGCTGCGAGCTCGCCGATCCCGGCCACGATCGAGGCCGCGAGGCGGGCGCGGACGATCGCCTTCGCCTCCACCCCCTGGGCCAGCCACGATCGGACGGCAGTGACGCCCGGTCCATTGCGCCCCTCGGCCGTCGCGGACGCGAGGATGACCGCCGGGCCCGAGCGCTCGTCACCGAGGAGCCGGTTGAGGTCGGTCTGCAGGTCACGACGGACCCGTTCCGCGTCGTCGATCGCGAGCCGGTCCGCCTTGTTGAGGACCACCAGCTGGCGGTCGAGCCGATCGATCCAGCCACGCAGGAAGACGTCGTGAAGGACCGCGTCGCGATACTTCTCCAGATCGGTGACCCAGAGCACCGCGTCCACCCGCGGGAGGAGCGCCTCCACGCGCTCGCGGTGCTCGTCGGCCACCGAGTCCATGTCCGGGAGGTCGAGCACGGCCACCGATCCCAGCGCCTGGTCGGCGTGGAGCCGGACCTCGCCGACCTCGAGGTGATCGAGGAGTCCGGCCAGTTGGGACCGTGACGCCGCCGGGACCCAGGCCACCGGATGACTCGTCGTCGGCCGCCGGACGGAGACCGTGCTCACCTCGCCACCGGCGAGCGCATTGAGAAGACTCGACTTCCCGACGCCCGTCCCGCCAACGAGGGCCAGCGTGTAGACATCGGCCGGGAACCCCATCCTGGCCAGGACCTGGTTGCGCACGGTTGTCGCGGCGGCGATCGGCACATTGAGGGCGGCGGCGAACTCGATCGCCTCGTCCAGGCGGGCGAGGCAGACGCCGAGGTCCGAGCCGAGGGCCGGGCGGGCCCACTCCGGGATCACACGGTCCGGCGCTGCCGGAGCGGCCGACCCGGGAGGCGGCGACGGGGGCGGTGGCCCCGGGGCCACGGGTTCCACGCTCATCGTCGGGTCCGCGGGGCGCGCTTTCGGCGTCGCACGGGCACGATCCCGGTCGCCGCCACCGGCAGCTCGCGGAGCTCGTCGGCCACATCGCGCAACTCGTGCCCGAGCTCGGTCAGGGCGGCCGGTGACGGCAGGAGGGCCGTGAACCGGGCCTCGTCCTCCTCGAACGTGGCGGCAAGCTGGTCGCCGAGGCGGGAACGAGCTCGAGCGATGAGCTCGGTCATCGCCGCCTCGCCGAACAGCGCCGACAGGAGCCGATGGTTGAGGAACGCGGTCCCGGCCGCGATTCCCAGCTCGGCCCCGGTGAGGCCCGCGGTGTGGATGAACGAGGCGAGCATCACACCCGTCCCCAGCGCGTTGACCCCGATCGACGCGCCCCAGGCGATCGTTCGGCGGGACGCGCCGCGTGCCTGGATGTCCTCACCGATCTCTCGAACCCAATCGTCGAGCCTCCGCCGGAGGCGGGCGTCGAAGTCCGGCGAGGCCGTCCACGTGGCCGCTTCCGTGCCCAGCACGCGCGCCGCGGGTGGAACGTCCATCCAGGCAGCCGCGGTCTGGCGTGCGGCCTCCGAGGCATGGACGTGGGCGAGCGCGGTGAGGTCGTCGACCGTGGCCTCGCGGACCTCGTTCACCGGTGCTCGAGCCGGACGCACGACCGCGGAGAACAGCCCGCGGAGCTTGCCGATACCTCGCGAGAAGAGGCGGGTGATCTGGTCGGCACCGACGTAGGCGTGCCATTGCCGGAGGGCCTCCTGGCGCAGGAAGCCACCACCGGCTGCGGCTTCACGGAGCGCGGCGAGCTCGCGGGCGTAGGCCGTCCGGGCCATGCGTGCGGTCGCCGCGACGTCGATCGCCTCGTGCTCGCAGTCGTCGGCCACCTTGTCCACGAGCGGACCGAGACCCGCCAAGGCGCCCGCGAGCGCGCGTCCGGCCAGCGCTCGCCGGCCCTCGCTGTCCGCCCGCAGGGAAGCGATCCTCTCGACGATGGACCGGACGGTGGCCGGATTGAGGCCCTCGTTGAGGGCGTCGAGATCGCCCTCGACAACGCCGATGATCTCGACCGCGCCCTCGCCGCTGCCGGTCGTCGCATCACGGTGACCTGCCTCGTCGAGGAGGCGACCGACGTCGCTGAGGACCTCCTGCTGATCGGCTGGGTCGGGAGGCAACCGGTTGACGACGACGACCATCGGCAGTCCCCGCTCCCGGATGCGGGCCAGGACCTCCCACGGGACCCGATCCGCATAGCGGGTAGCCGTCGTGACGAACACGCCAAGGTCGGCGCCCTCGATCAGGCGATCGGCGAGCTCACGGTTCTCCTTCTCGACCGAATCGAGGTCGGGCGCATCGAGCAGCGCAAGACCGGGCGACACGCGGTCATCCTCGACGAACCGGAGCCGGTCCCGGTCCATCGAGGCCAGCGTCCCATCGAGAAGATGGGCGCGGTCGTCGGGATGGACGAGCACCACCGCGACCCGGGTGGTCGGCCGGAGGACCCCGGTCTGACTGGCCTTGCGACCCGCGATCGTGTTGAACAGGCTGCTCTTCCCAGCTCCGGTGGGGCCCACGACCAGCACGAGCAGCGGAGCATCGAGGCTGCGGACGCGGACGCGGACGTGACCGGTCAGGTGGTCACGCAGTCGCCGGGCGCGCGCGGCACCGGCCTGGGACCACGGATTCGTGGCCAGCCGGCGCTCGACCAGCGGCTCGAGCCGGTCGACGAGGACGGGCAGCTTGGGGGACGGCCGATCGATCACGACCGCCCCATTGTCCCCTACCCCGGGAAGCCCGATTCGCGGCCGCCCGAGGGAGGCCGCCAGGCGTGGTTCAGCCCCGCGTCGATCGGCCTTCGGCGTCGCGCGTGCGGAGCGCCGTAGACGCGGCGAAGAACGCCTGCTTCCGGCTCCGTTCGGCCATCGGCGCGGCGAACGCGGCCTCGTCCTCGCCAAGGCGGGCCAGCACCTGGTTCAGCGCGGCATCCGAGCCCGCGTAGTCGCGGACCCGGGTGGCGACCCCGGCCAGGAGCTCGCGGGCACCGGCGTAGTCTCCGGCCCGGTTCCGGGCGACGGCCTCCTGACGGGCCCGGGCGGCGAACAGCTCGGCCACCGCGCGGTCCACCTCGACGTCCCTCGGCTGCTCGTCGTTCGTGCGGTCGTCGGCATAGATCCAGGCGAGCCTGGCCGGCTCGAGCGCGAGGACACCCTCCCGGTCGCCGGCGCCGACGAGCGCGCCGAGCTCGCTCCCCACCTGCCCATGAGGGAACGTGAACCGGAGAACGATCCGGACGATCTGCCCCGAGACGAGGTCGCCCAGGCGGATCGTCGTCCGCGTACCCCGAGCGGCCGATGGGAACGGCGACAGGTTGTCGACCCGCAACCCGTCGTGCGCGGTAACCTCCACCGACGCGTCGGTGGCCACGACGTCGAGCGCCTCGCCGACCTCGCTCGTCACGTGGTCCGCGATTTGCGCCGCCGAGGCGATGAACGCGAAGTGGCCGCCACCGGCGTCGGCCATCGCCTGGAGCAGCGACTCGTCGAAGTCGTCACCCACGCCGAACGTGGACGTCTGCACGCCCCGCGCCCGGAGCTCGGTCGCATGACGCACCAGCTCGTCCGGATCGGTGATCCCGACGTTCGCGAGTCCGTCGGTGAGGAGCAGGCTCCGACGAACCCCACCGTCGGGGCGTTCCGTCGCCACCAGCTCGCACCCCTTGAGCCAGCCCTCGGCGAGATTCGTCGACCCCCGCGCATGGATCGTCTCGAGCGCGGTCACGGCACGCCGGCGGGCGTCGGCCGTGGCCGGCTCTGCAGCGGAGAGCACGTCGATGCGGTCGTCATAGACCACGAGCCCGAAACGATCGGCGTCGCGCAGCCTGGCGATCGACTCGTCGACGGCGCGACGGGCAAGGCGCAGCTTGTCGCCATCCATCGATCCCGAGCGGTCGAGGACGAAGGCGAGGCTCACCGGTGCCCGGTCCCGACCGGTTCGCTTCGGCGCGGCCGGCGCAGCAAGCTCGACGAGGACGAAACGCTCGCTGTTGGTCAGCGTGCGGATATGGCGGCGATCGGGGCGTGCGGTGAGGCTCATGGCTGTGTCTCCTGGATCACGTCGCGGGCCGCCGCGATCACGCGGTCGACCTGTCGGTTGGCGAGCCGGCTCAGGGGCCGGCGGACGTGGAGCTCGATGTCCGGGGCGAGGGTGATTCGATCCCACTGCGAGCGCTGCGGCGCGGCGGGTGTCGTCGCGAAGCCGGAGGGCGGGACCATCGCGGCTGCCATGGGCGCCGCCGCGGCCGGGGGCGAGAAGGGCTCGGCCGCGCTCAATCGGGCGAGCGCGTGGACCCGGTAGTTCGGCGGTGGTCGCAGGCGGTCGACGGGCCTGCGTCGCGGCTCGGCCAGCACGCCCCGGATGTAGTCGAGAGCGGAGCCCCCGTTTCCGGCAGCCGGCTCGGGCTCCGCGAGGGCAGCCTGGATGTCCGCATCGCCGAGCGCCTCGACCTGGCGTCGGATCTCGGCCAGCGGCAGGTGTCGCCGCTGCAGCCGACGCACGAGCCGCAGCCGGGCGAGGTGCGACTCCTCGTACCGGGTCGCCGGCCCGTGCGTGACGGGTGGCGGCAACAGGCCCTGCGCGACGTAGTAGCGAATGGTGCGCGGGGTGACGGCCGCAAGACGGGCAAGGTCGCGAATCGTGTATCCCTCGGCTGACGTGCTCATGAAAGCAATCATGACAGTATCACGTTTCACTGTCAAGACCATCAGGACCGGTCTCGGGTAAACGCCCGGCGGAACCGCCGCGGTCGCCGGAACGTCAGGCCCACACGAGACGGCCCGCCCGGACCGCCCGGACCCGGAGACCTTGCGATGCGGCGCACCCTCGGTGTTCTCTCGGCCACGCTCGTGGCCCTCCTCCTGACGGCCGGCCCGGCCCTCGCCTGCGGCGGCCTGATCGGCCCCAACGGTGCCGTGAACCTGCTGCGGACGACGACGTTCGCGGGCTATCACGACGGCGTCGAGCACTACGTCACGGCATTCCAGTTCGCTGGCGGCGGTGGTGCGTTCGGCTCGATCACCCCGCTCCCCGACGTTCCGTCGAGCGTCGAGAAGGGCGGTGACTGGACCCTTCAGCGCCTGATCCGCGAGACCCGGCCCATCGAGACCGACGCGCTGTTTTCCGCGCGGTCGGCGGTCCCCGCAGCGTCGGCCGAGGAGCTGATGAAGGTCCGGATCGACGCGCTCGACGTCACGGTTCTCCGTGGCGGAGCGGCGGCCATCGGCACCTGGGCCAAGGACCACGGCTTCCGACTGCCGCCCGACGCGCCCGAGGTCCTCGACTTCTACGCCCGGAGGAGCCCGATCTTCCTGGCCGCGGCGTTCGACGCCGACGCGGCGGCGGCCCGCGGCCAGGCGGTCGGGGACGGGACGTCGGTCCACATCACGATCCCGACCGACGACCCGTGGGTCCCGTTGCGGATCCTCGCTCTCGGCAAGGGCGGCGACGAGTCGGTCGAGGCCGACGTCTACCTGCTGACCGACGCGCAGCCAAACCTGTTGCCGACGCCGGTCGGCGTCAACGGCATCGACCTCGCCCACTCCGATCGGGCCACGGTCGAGCTGCTGTCAGACCTGCGATCGGATCGGGGCATGGGCTGGGTGCCCGACGCCGCCTGGCTGACCCAGGTCCGCGTCGATGCCACGGCCGCCAACCTGTCGTACGACCTCGCGATCGATCCGACCGGCACGGGCATGCCCTCGCGGGTCGATGCCGGGTGGGAGCTGCCATCACCGGCGGACGTGGCCCGCGGCGTCAACGGCTGGAGCCTGGGCCTCGCGATCGGCGTGGTCGCCCTCGGCATCGCCGCCCTCGCCGGCCTGATGGCATTCCGCCCGGGCCAATCGGCCGCCCGCTAGCCCGGATCGTGCTCCGGCGATCCGCGCCCCTGCTCGTTGCGGCACTCGCCGTCGTCGGCCTCGCGGCCGTCGGCTGGAGTGCCGCCACGGCGCGCTCGACGAGCGCCGAGATCGCCGTCCATTTCTCGCACTTCGGACCGGCCGCGCTGACGGTGCGGGCCGGCGAGGCGGTGACGTTCGTGCTCCGGAACCAGGATCCGATCGATCACGAGTGGATCGTGGGCGACGAAGCGACGCACGAGCGGCATCGGACGGGCACCGAGCCCGTTCACGACCAGCGGCCCACGGAGATCACGCTCCCGGCCCTCGAGACGAGGTCCACGACCGTCACGTTCACCACGCCCGGCCGCTATCGGTACATCTGCCACCTGCCGGGCCACGAGGCGTACGGGATGGTGGGCGTGGTCACGGTCGTTCCCTAGCCGGCCGGGAATCGGCCGGGCCCGTCGCTGACGTGCCCGGCCGACTGATCGCAGAGCGGACGGGGAACCAACTCCCCGGGCGTGGCTCCTACGGGCCACCACCCGGCATGTGGGTGACCATGATCGCGTTGACGATCGGCTTGTCGCCGCGCACGGCCGTGAACACGATGTCCAGGGTGCCGTCGGTCACTTCCACCAGGAACGTCCGGTCGAGGGCAATCCGGCGGCCACCCGCCTCCTGGAACACATCCAGGAGGAACACGCCGGTCGTGCCCTCGATCGATACCGAGAACACGCGCGCACCGGCGCGTCGCAGGTTCAGCTCTGCGAACCGGAGGTCGACCAGGTAGGTGCCCTCGGCCAGACCGGAGAAGCGATAGCCGACCATGTTCGACCGGAGGTTGCGGTACAGATCGTCGTCGTCGGTTCCGGCGATATCGCCCGGCACCGAGCGCGTCGTGCCGGCGCCGACGTACCCGAACGAGCCCGCCGTCCACGCCCGGTCGGCTGCCCATGGAATCCCATTCGTGTCCGTGTACGCCGCACCGCCCGTGTTGATCCCCTGCCGATAGCCCGGCACGATGAGGGTGATCGGGACGTTGAACGTGGAGTGCTCCGGGTCGTTGGTCTGAATGACCACCTGGCCCCGGTAGACGCCGGAAGCGAGCCCGGCGTTGTCGATCGCGAGCTCGATCGAGGCACTGTCGTCGGGTGCGAGCGTGCCCTCGGTGGGTGCCACCGTGAGCCACGGGATGTCGCTGAAGTTCGGCAGACCGGACTCCACCAGGTAGGCCTGGCCGCTTCCCTGTCCCACCGTCCACAGGTTCCCGGCAGCATCGGCCTCGAGCCCGGCGCCGCCGAAGCCGCCACCGTCCGGATGGGCGAGCGATCCCTCGGTCTCGCACGTTGCGGGATCGAGGAGATAGATCGTGTCGGTCTCGGAGTTCGTGGCCGCCCACAGCTTCCCGAACCCGGCGTTCCAGGCCAGGCCCGAGATCAGCGGGTCGGCCGGCGAGCACTGGCTCAGGACCTCCCCCGGCGTGGCATGCGACGGCCCGGCAACGCGGTAGACGATGCCCTCGTTCCAGCCGCCGACATAGAACGCGTCCTCGGCCGGATCGTAGGCAAGGCCTCGCTGGCTGATGTCGCTCCACGGTGAGCCGGTGAGCGTGTCCTGGACCTCACCGGTGGCCGGATCCCAGCCGACGATGCCATTGTCACCACCGACATTGACCTGCCACATCCAGCCACGGTTCGGGTCGAATGCCATGTCGGCGTGCCAGTCCCCGACCCAGTCCGCGGCTACCGAGCGACCGGTCGGCGTGCCGTCCGTTCCGAATTCGACGTTGACGCAGGCCGACGCCGCGCTGCACACGTCCCCGGCCTCGAGGATGTCGGACAGCCAGACGTTGCCGTCATACCCCACGCCCCAGCCCAGGTCGAGGCCGGTGGGCCAGCTGGCCAGGACGTCACCGGGCGACTGGAGACCCGGTGGAAGGTCGACCCGGGCACCGGTCTGGCCGCGGGCCGTTCGTGCGTTCGGGTCGAGGCCGGCCGGGAGCTGGTGTCGGGTCGTGGCCGCAGGAGCGGCACCCCCGAGGTTGACCTCGCCGACCGAGAACGTGAGCGGCTGATGACCGCCCGGATTGGACAGGGTCAGGGTTGCCGTGCGCGTCTCACCGGGGAGGAGGACGGCCACGATCGGGTCGCCGCCCTCGAGGGTGGCATGCGGGATGTCGCGGTGGATCGAGGCATCCTGGCCGTCCGTGGACGTCCCACGGGCGATCGTGACCTGGATCGCCGCCGAAACGTAGCCGGGTGCGGTCACGTCCGCGGGCCAGGTGCCCTCCGGCCCGATGAGCCGGTAGATTCCGTCGCCATCCGTGGTGGCCACCGCCTCGTAGGGCGTCGGGCCGGGCCACTGCGCGTGGAGGGCAACACTGGCTCCCGCGATCGGATCGCCGGAGTGCGCATCGGTGACGGTGCCGCCGGCGGCACCGAACTCGTCCGGAAGGGCAACGGTGAGCGTCACATCGACGGCCTGCGTGCCGCCCTTCGGCGCGTCGGTCAGGAACACCACGGCGCCGTGGTAGGTCCCGGGCGGGAGATCGGCGTTGCCGATCGTGATCTCGACCGGTTGCGAGCCACCGGCCGCCAGCGCGCCGGAGGCCGGCGTCTCGGACAGCCAGGGGACATCGACGAAGAACCCGTTGCCGATGCCGTTGATCAGGTCGATCCATAGCTCGGTGCCGTCGAGGAGGCCGTCCTCATCCAGGTCGGCGCTGTTCTGGCCGTCGAGGAAGCCCTTGAATGCCGTGCGGTCGCCGTTGGCGAGCACGAGTGCCGCCTCGTTCGGATCGGGCCCCGGCTCCGTGTAGCCGGCGATGGCGGTGGCGCCATCGCCCGGATCCACGTGCTGGCCGTAGATCCCGAAGATGCCGCCGTCGAGCTGGGTCGGCTCGGGAACCGCCTCCGGGAACGTGAACGCGGGGTGACCCGGCTCCCACCAGTGGACCGGATCGGGCGGATCGCCGTCGTCCTCGACGAACGTGAAGCCGAGGGTCGACCACAGTGGATGCGATGGGTCGCGGCCCACCACCCAGGTATCGACGATCAGGCGACCGCCACCCTGTGCGTAGGCATCGAGCGCATCGAACACGGACGGATCGGGGAGGAAGTTGTCGTCGGCGAACACGACCAGGTCCCAGGTGCCGTTCCGGAGGTCATCCTCGAAGCCGCCGAAGTCGCCGTCGTAGTGGGCGGTGTAGGAGAGACCGAGGGCCTGGAGGGCCTGATCGGCGAACGTGCTCGGGAAGGGATGGACTGGGTCGTCCGCGTAGAGCAGCACCGACAGGTCGGCGCTCGGTTCGGCCGCCGTCCAGCGGAAGGACGTCGGGCGGGCGGCGACCCGGCCGCCGGTGTTCGAGACGAGGCTGACTGGGCGCGATGCCTGCTGGATCACGCGGCCGGCGCCCGCGGCTCCGGGGCCGATGACCGGTGGATCGGAGCCCAGGTCGCGCTCCTTGGCCTCCCAGGTGAGGGTGGCGCCACCGCCATTGGACAGGGTCACCGTCTCGGTGGTGGTCTCGCCCAGGCCGAGGCTCACCTCGATCGTCGTCCGGTCGAGGACGGCGGTCGGCGCGGCGAGGGCCACGTCGATCGTCGTGTCGCTGCCGTCGGTGACGGTCAGCGGCCGCGTGGCGGTGACATAGCCGGCCTTCGAGTACGAGATGGTGTAGCTGCCGGGATGGAGCCGCAGGCTGTAGCTGCCATCGCTCGCGGTCGTCGTCGAGCCCAGCCCCGGCGAGGCCGCGACGTGGGCTCCGGCGATCGGCTCGCCGTCGTTGCCATCGGTCACGACGCCGTGGACGGTTCCTGACGGCACCGGCTCGTAGCGGTAGGCCACGTTGGCGCCCAGGAGATCCTCGTGGAAGCCGAACTGGAGGCCGTCGCTACCGGTCGCATCCTCGATCCCGACCGTCGCGTTGCGACCGTCACCGGGATTGATCGGGTTGTCGCCGTATCGGAGCTCGAGCGTTTCGCCCTGCTCGTACAGGACGAACTCGAAGTCGAGCAGCGTGGACGATCCGAAGACCGCGACGTCGCTGTACTCGAGCACGAACTGCCGGTTGGGCGCGGTGCCCACGGTGCCGACGAGGATCGCGCCCGCATCGGTCACCTGGAGGTCCTGCCATAGGGCGTAGATCGCCGCATTGGGGGGTGCGTCGGTCGGGATCGGGAGGGGCGTGAAGTTGCCCTGATCGGGTCCCAGGAAGTTGATGTAGCCGTTGTCGGCGATCCAGATTCGCTCGTAGGTCTCGCCGTAGAACGTGAACGGGAACGGCAGGCTGAGCCGGCCGACGAACTCGTCACCGAATAGCGCCGTCTCGCCGGTCACCTCGTCCCACGTGAACGCCACCGGCCGACAGCCGTGGCCGAATGCGTCGAGCTTGCGGGCAAGCGCGAAGTCCTGGGTCACGACCTCGTCACCGGTCGAGCTCGCGATCTCCGCGAGCGCGCTGTCGGTGCAGCCACCGGCCGAGGCACGCAGGGTGTAGGCACCGATCGGCAACCGGAGGCTGTAGGCACCCGCAGCGTCGGTGACCACAGGCGGAACCGGGGTCCCGAGCGCCTGGACGGAGGCGCCTTCGATCGGGCTGCCGTCCTCGGCGGCGCGGACGGTGCCGGTGACGGTGAATCGCGGGAGCGGATCGAGGGCGAAGTTCCGGGTCGTCGTCTGGTCGGTCACGACCACGACCCCGGTCGCCACCGCCGTTGCGTAGCCGAACGCGTCGACCGAGACATCCCACGTGCCGGCGGGCAGGAACAGGAGATAGGAGCCGTCGGCGGCCGTCACCGCCGAGTAGGTTCGATCGCCACTCGCGGCCGCGACAGCGGCGCCCCCGATCGGGGCGCTCGTCGAGGCATCGGTAACGGTCCCGGCGAGATGGCCGCCGGTGGCCACCAGGGCCACGGCCTGGGCGGCGTCGATCCGGCCGTCGCCGTAGACGTTGTTCGGATCGCCGTCGGCATCACCGCCACAGCTGGTGTCGAGTCGGTCGACCGCCGTGGAGCGGACCGCGTCGAAGGCGGCGTCGATATCCAATCCGGGCTCCGCCGACAGCATCAGCGCCAGCGTGCCCGAGGTGTGGGGCGCCGCCATCGAGGTGCCCGAGAAGGCCTCGTAACCACCGCCCGGGACGCTCGAGACGACATCCACGCCGGGGGCGGAGACGTCGGGGTTGATCGGCTTGTCCTCGAACGCCGACGGGCCGCGGCCCGAGAAGTCGGCGATCTGGTCGTCGCTGTCCGTGGCGCCGGCACTGAAGGCCTCGGGGAAGTCGCCGGGCGAGCCTCCCTGTCCGCAGTCGGGGCCCGGATTGCCGGACGAGAACACGGGGATGATCCCCGCGGCCCGCCACGCCTGGACGATCTCCCGATAGAACGGGTCGCCGGGGCCGCTGCCCCAGGAGTTGTTGACGATGTCCGGCGCCATGGCCGGATCCGGGTCGCTGCCGTCGACGCGGGTTGGCTCGAGGATGAACTGACCCGCGGAGAGGAGCGACGACTCGGTGCATCCGAGGTCCTCACACCCCTTGGCGGCCATCCAGCGGGCACCGGGTGCGACGCCCACGTCGGGGCTCAGCGGGCCGGGGCCGTCGCCACCGACCATCGTGCCCATCGTGTGGGTGCCGTGGCCGGCGTTGTCGCATGGAGCGTCGCCGCAGATCCCGGTCGGATCCCACCAGTCGTAGTCGTGGTCGAAGACCGCGCCGCCGAGGTTGCCGCGGTAGTGGTCGATGAGCGCCGGATGGAGGTAGTCCACGCCGGTATCGACGTTCGCGACGACGACACCCGAGCCGGTGTTGCCGGTGGCCCACACGTCCGGGGCGCCGATCTTGGCCACGCCCCAGGCGGGATCCAGGACGTCGGCCTCGATCAGCGCGACCGACTTCCGCTCGACCGGACGGACCAACGGGAAGGTCCGTTCGGCGCGGACCGCAGCGACTCCGGTCAGGACCGCGATTTGCCGGGCCAGGTCGGCCCCCGCGGGGCCGGTGGCATCGACGACGAGCGAGTTGCGCAACCAGAATGGGGTGGCCTTCGCGGCCGCCTGGGCGCCGATGAGCCGGAGTGCGGCCGCCTGGGACCGCGTCGCCGTCGTCCGCAGCGCGTCGGCGACGAACC
>DATBLH010000038.1:0-8402 GCA_036555445.1 Candidatus Limnocylindrales bacterium | reverse complement strand
CCTGGCCGCAATCGCGGCCGCCGGCCAGTTCGACATCGGCCAGCTGCGCGGCTACCTGGACGACGCCTACGCCGACGACTCGGCCACCCGGGAGCGACGGATCTACGCCCTCGCCGGTCTCGCCGCACTCGGCGCCCCGGTCGTGCCAGAAATCCAGGCGGCGGCCGGCGACACCGAGCTGACGGTCCGCGAGCGATTGATGGTCGGCCTCGGCGCTGCCGCGCTGGGCGACGCCCGGACCGCACGCTCGGTGGCCGTGTCGCTGCTCGAATCGTATGGCGAGGACCTGGGCGAAACGGCCCGGCTGCGTGTCGGCGATTCGGCAGACGACATCACGGAAGCCACGTCGCTGATGGCGATCCTCGGCGCCGCGATCGGGGATCCACTCGCCCCCAGGCTCTGGGCCTACGTCGAGGAGAACCCGAGCGCCGAGGCACCGTTCGAGCTCCATGCCGTGGTCTACATCGCTCGCCTGCTCGAGCGCGTGCCGGTCCAGCCGGCGAGCTTCGCGTACACGATCGATGGCAGCCGCACCGTGATCGACCTGGAGACGGGCGAGAGCTTCCAGCTGACGCTCACCGCCACGCAACGAGCCGGACTGACCCTGGAGCAGCTGACGGGAGAGATCGGCGTCGCCAGCGCGTGGCGGGAGCCGGTCGCGCCGACGGCGTTCAAGCCGGACCCGGACATCGTGATCCGTCGGTCGCGAACGCCGAGTGGGGCCATCGGCACCGGCAGCCTGGTCAGGATCGACCTCACGGTGACGTTCCGGCCGCACGCTCCGGCCGGCTGCCACCAGGTCAGTGAGCTGGTGCCATCGGGTCTCGTCCCGGTCGGCCGGGGCGCCTCGTGGTACGTGGACGAAGAGGAGCCGCAGCCGCAGTCGGGGGTCGTGTCGCCGTACGCCCAGGTCGGTCAGCGAGTCTGGTTCTGCGCGGAGCCGACGGCGCAAGAGCGGGTCGTTCACCTGCGCTACTACGCCAGGGTGATCACGCCCGGGACGTACGTCTGGGAGCCGACGATGGTCGAGTCACGGACGGCGCCGGATCGGGCCGCGCTCACGGGGGCCGCCCGGGTGACCATCGACTAGCCGCAACCGGTCACAATCTGCCCAAGGAGGGCGGAGATGAGCAGGGGCCGGCTCGAGGCGTTCAGCGACGGCGTGATCGCGATCCTGATCACGATCATGGTCCTCGAGCTCCACGCCCCAGAGGGGACGGACCTGTTGGCACTCGAGCCGCTCGGCTCGGTCTTCCTGTCGTATGTCCTGTCCTTCGCCCTCCTGGGCGTCTATTGGAACAACCACCACCATCTGCTCCAGGCGTCGAAGGCCGTCGACGGGAGGGTCCTGCTCGCCAACCTGCACCTGCTGTTCTGGCTCTCGCTACTCCCGTTCGCCACTGCGTGGATGGGCTCCAGCGGCTTCTCCCCTGTCCCGACCGCCCTCTACGGCGCAGTCCTCCTGCTGGCTGCGATCGCGTTCTTCCTCCTCGTGCGTGCACTGATCGCGGTTACCGGGCAGACGTCGACGCTGGCAAACGCCATCGGCAGTGACCGCAAGGGAAAGGTCTCGCCGGTCTTGTTCGCGCTGGCAATCCCTCTTGCCATGGTCGCTCCGGCGCTCGCGTTCGCGTTGTACACCGCGGTCGTCCTCATCTGGGTGGTCCCGGATCGGCGGATCGAGCGAAGCCTCGCGAGCTGAGCCGGCGCGAAAGGTCAGATTCCGAGCTCGCCCCGGACCGTCTTCAGGCCCTCGACCACGTTGAGGACGTGCTCATCGAACGGCACGCCGAGCTCCTCGGCGCCCTTGTCGAGCTGCGACCGATCGACCTGGCGCGCGAATCCCTTGTCCCGGAGCTTCTTCGCCACCGCGCGGGCGTCCACTTCGTCCAGGGATCGGTTCGGGCGGACGTAGGCGACCGCGATCACGAAGCCGGTCATCTCATCGCACGCATAGACGGTCCGCGCCATGAGCGACGTCCTGGGCACCCCGGTGTGATCGCCATGTCCGAGCACCGCCACGACGACAGGCTCCGGGTAGCCCAACCGTCGAAGCTCTTCCGCACCGCGGACGGGGTGCGTATCCGGGTACCGCTCGTAGTCGAAATCGTGGAGCAGGCCGGCGCATCGCCACAGGTCGAGCTCGGGCTCGGCGATCCCGAATCGGTTGGCGCCGTACCAGGCCACCGCAGCCTCGACAGCCAACCCGTGCTTGCGGAGCGGCTCGCCGGTCGTCCACTCGCAGAGCAGCTTCCAGGCGTCCTCGCGAGTGGGAACCTGCACGCCGGACGTCACGCGAACGAGCCTAGCACCGGATGGCGGCGGAACAACCAGGGGCGCATCATCGTCCGATGAGCATGAACCGCAACCGTCATGCGATCGCGGCGATCCTCGTCATCGCCCTCGTGTTCGCGGGCTGTTCGGCCGGCGCCGGTGCATCCGCGTCGCCCAGTCCGAGCCCGTCGTTCTCGCTCGTCCCCGTCTCGCCGAGCCCCGGCGCTTCGTCCAGCTCCCCGGTCATCCCGGCCACCGGTCCCGTGTCCACGCCGGACGAGGCCGCGGCCCGCGTGATCGCGGAGAACCCGCGGTTCGAGGGAATCGGTGCCAGGGATCCGGACCTCATCGGCGGCTGCTGCTGGTACGAGGCGACCGCCGTTCCGGGCGGATTCCAGGTCGTCGTGACGATCGGCTGGGGCGACTGCCCGTCAGGCTGCATCAACGAGCACGTCTGGACGTTCGCCGTGACACCCGCGGGTGAGGTCGGCCTGATCGGGGAGAAGGGCGAGGGGCTTCCGCCCGGGGACCTGCCCGCCTGACTCAGCCCTCCCCGACGGACTCGCGCAGCGAGTAGCCGCCACCCGGCTCGCTGACCAGGTAGCGCGGACGCTCCGGTTCGGGCTCGAGCTTCCGTCGCAGCCGGCGGATCGTCACCCACACGTACGACGGATCGGCGCTCTCGGCATGGGTCCAGACACGTGCCAGGAGCTCCGCCGTGGAGACCGGTCGTCCCCTCTGGGCCGCCAGGACGCCCAGGACCCGGGTTTCGATCGGTGACAGGGCCACCGAGCGGTCTCCCACGCGCGCGCGCCTGCGCGCGAGCACGAGCTTCAACTCTGGTCCCAGGACCAATTCCTGGCCCGGGATCCGGTAGGAGACACGCTGCAGGATCCGATGGACGCGAGCCAGCAGCTCCGGGTAGTGATAGGGCTTGGTGACGTAGTCGTCGGCGAAGCGTTGGAGCGCGGTGGTGCGTGCCTGGACGGCGGTGATTCCCGACAGGACCAGGATCGGGATGTCCGCCCGGGCCTTGATTCGCGACGCCACCTCCTCGCCCCGCATGTCGGCAAGGTCGAGCTCGAGGATGACGAGCTGCGGCCACCGCTCATTGAACGCGACGAGCGCGGAGCGCCCGGAGGCGGCGGTCGTGACCTCGAACCCGTCGTGCCGCAATTGATCGGCGAGCGCGGTCAGCGAGTTCGTGTCGTCCTCGACCACGAGCACATGCCGGGGCTCGATCACGAAGCCGGGCTGGCTCCGATGCGTGCCGCGACCTGCGGTGCCATATCGCCCGGGGCCCGGCCGGCCGGTGTGTTGGCGGGCGGGCCCTGGCAGCCGATGGCGAGGACGGCCAGCGCCACGAGCAGCCAGCACTTGATCGGGCGGGCGATCTTGGGCAGCATCGAACCAAGGATACGCTGGGTACCGGGACCTTCGACCCGGCGGAAGGGCGTTCAGGGCCACCTATACTCGGCGCCATGTTCGGTCCGGCGGGATCCCGGGTGCCGGCTCGGCCACGGATTCTCGTGGTGGACGACGACCCCAACCTCCTGGTCCTTCTCGCGGACCAGCTGCGGGCCGACGGCTACGAGATCCAGACGGCACGAGACGGCGATCAGGCACTTCGCGCGCTCACGCGCGCGTGGCCTGACCTCCTGATCATCGACATGATGATGCCCCGGATGGACGGCCTGTCCCTGGCGCGTGAGATCAAGGCGCGCGCCGACCTCCCGATCATCGTCCTGTCCGCGATCGACGCCGGGGACTCAAAGGCGGACCTGCTCGAGGAGGTCGCGGAGGACTACGTCACCAAGCCGTTCCACTATCCCGAGCTCCGGGCCCGGATCAGCCGGATCCTTCGCCGACTCGGCGACAAGGTCCCACGCCAGAGCCTGGTCCTCGGCCCGGACCTGACCCTCGAGCTCCATCGTCGCGTCGCCACCGTGGGGGGGAAGCCGATCCAGCTCACGCCCACCGAATCCCGCCTGCTGTATGCGCTGGCAGCGAACCTCGGGCAGACGGTCACCACCGAGACGTTGCTCGCGCGCGGCTGGGCAGAGACCGAAGATGCCGACCCGTCCTACGTCTGGGTCACCATGCGCCGCCTCCGGCAGAAGGTGGAGGTCGATCCCAACCGGCCGATCCATCTGCTCACGGTGCGTGGCGTCGGCTACCGGCTCATCGACTCCACTCAGCCGGGGACGGCGAGCGAAGCGGTCGAGGAAGCCTGAGGCGATGACGGAGCGGGCGGTGGACGTCGAACGCGAGGCAGACCCGACGACCGCGACGACACCCATCGACGAGGCGGCACTCGACACCCCCGGATCCGACGACGCCGACCGCATCGCCGACGAGGACGACCGGGCACCCGAAGGGGATGACGCTGGCGACGACGGCGAGGCCGAGGCCGGCAACGGGGCGATCGGCCAGGTCCCCTACGACGAGCTGTTCGACATGGCGCCCGAGGACACGCCACTCGCGCCCAATCTCTCGTTCCGGACACGACTCACGATCGGGTTGGTGGCCGGTGCCGTGCTGCCGATCGCGGGCTTCGGATTGCTGGTGCTGATCAGTGACTCGTTGAGCGGCTCGGCGGCCGACGCGAACCTGGCGCGGCTGATCATCTTCGCGGTGGCCCTGGCCGCGCTGCTCGGGGTCGGGCTCGCCTACACGCTTGCCGCGGACCTCACCGAGCCGTTGCGGGCCATTGCCGCCGCGGTCGAACGCGTCTCCGCCGGCGACCTGTCGACACCGATCGTCGTCCCGGGCGACGACGAGGTGGCCCGGCTGGCGGACAGCCACAATCGGCTCGCCGCGGATCTCGAGCGACGCAACCGCGAGCTGGGCCGGATCCTGCGCGCGATCGACGAGACCTCACCTCGCGACGGCGTGGAATGGCTCGTCGGCCGGGCGGCCAACGACGCGAAGAGCGCGTTCGGTCTCATCGACGCCGCGTGCTACCTGGTCGATGCCCGCGAGATCCCGATGGAGGAGGTGGTCCCCGGTGAGTCGCGTCCGATCCGGGCCGAGCTCCGGGCGGGCGGAGAGCCCCTCGGCGTCCTCGTCGGGCACATCTCGCCCACGCGGCCGTGGGAACGCGCCGACCAGGACCTGCTCGAGCTGTACGCCAGCGAGATGGCGGCCGCGATCCGGAACGCCCAGCTCCTGGAGCGGGTGGAAGCCCAGAACGCGCAGCTGCTCGAGCTCGACGCGGCGAAGGACGACTTCCTGCGGAGCGTCAGCCACAACCTGCAGACGCCGTTGACCAGCATCCGCGCCTACGCGCAGCAGCTCGGCGCGGCTCGCCCCGACCGCCGACTGGGGATCATCTCCGAGCAGGCGGACCGGCTGTCCCGCATGGTTCGCCAGCTGCTGACCGTGACGCGCCTCGAGTCCGGCGCCCTCAGGCCGCGCACCGAAGTCCTCGCCCTGCCCCCGCGCGTCCGCCGCGCGTGGGAAGCCCTCGGCGCGTCGGAGGTCGAGTTTCGGCTCGACGATCGCTCGGACGGCTGGCTCGTCGTCGGCGATGGCGACCAGGTCGACCAGGTGCTCTGGGCCCTCCTCGACAACGCCGTCAAGTACGGACGCGGGTCGCCGGTCGCCACCGAGATCGTGATCGACGACAGCAATGCCCTCCTCCGCCTCACGATCACCGACGGCGGCGCCGGGGTCCCGGAGGCCGATCGCCAGCGGTTGTTCGGACGTTTCGCGCGTGGCGCGCAGGCACCGGATGAGGGGAGTGGCCTCGGCCTGTACGTGTCGCGCGAACTGTGTCGCGCGATGGCCGGCGACCTCGTGCTGGAGCCCGCGGTCACGGGTCGGGGTGCGTCATTCAGCGTGTATCTGCCGGCGGAGCTCCCCGAGGAGATCTGAATCCCGGGGCGTCCCGGAGCCGCTGGTCCCGGTGCGCGCCTAGGCCCAAAGGACTACCCGCGGGCAATGCGGCCTGAAAGGTCACGCCCGGAGACTCCGGTCAGGTTCCAGGACGGATCGCCGTCAGATCCGCCCGGACCCCCCGTCACGAGACCGGCCCGCCATGTACGAGCACCAGCCACCGACACATCGACCCGACCGCTCCGCCCCGCTGGGTGGTGCGGCTTCCGCATGGCGGGTGGCCGCCCGTCGGGCACCGGTACTTTCAGACACCGCATTGGGTCATTTCGACCGCCCGGCTCTGGGTGTTACTCCTTCCAAGGACACCAAACGCCATCCAGGAGCCCCAGTGCCGCTGTTCGCCCCCACCCTCATCGCCAGCCGCCTGCGCCCGTTCGCGCGGCGGCGAGAGCGTGGCCAGACCCTCGTCGAATTCGCCCTCGCGTTCCCGGTGTTCTGGGTGGTCCTCCTCGGCATCATCGAGTTCGCGTTTGCGTTCAACGCCGTCCTGTCCGTGAACTACGCGTCGCGCAATGCGGCGCTCGTCGCGGCGGAGGCCGGAAACGGACTGGGCGCGGACTGCGTGATCCTGCTTCAGATCGAGCAGGACATCACCGCCCCCTCGTCCACCAACCGCGTTCGGAACGTGAACATCTATCGGACCAACCGGAGTGGCGTCCAGCAGGGCTCGCCCACCACGTACGTCCGCAACGGCGGCTCACCGACGAACTGCACGAACCCCGACGGCACCACGTACACGCTCCCCTACACCCGCACCGCCGACGGCTATCCGGAGGCCGGCCGCTGCAACGTCGTCGCCGGTTGCCCGGCCTATGGCCCCATCCCCGCTCGGTCCCAGGTCGACACGGTGGGCGTGAAGATCGAGTACGACCACGCGTGGGTCACCCCGCTTCACAACTTCATCGGCGGCGGTGCGAACTTCGCCGTCGACCGCGCCAACGCGATGCGCATGGAGCCGGTGCTGTGAGCCGCCTCTTCGGACACCGAGCAGAGCGCGGTCAGGGCCTGGTCGAATTCAGCCTGATCCTGCCGGTCATCATGCTGCTCCTGCTCGGGATGCTCGAGTTCGGGTTCGCGTTCGACCACGCGATCGGCCTGGGGTACTCGACCCGCGAGGGCGCGCGCACCGGTTCCGCGCTCGGCGAGGGCAATCCGTCGGGCCCGATCACGTGCAGCGAGGTCGACGCCTACGTCGTCGCCGCCGTCCAGCGCGTCATCAAGTCGCCCGGCTCCCAGGTCGCGGTGAACCGCGTCCAGGAGATCCGGATCTTCGACGCCACCGCCAGCGGTGGCGAGAACGGGACCCTCGTCAACATCTGGACCTACACGCCCGGGACCGGGCCGGTGGTCGACGGCCTCGCCCTCGACTTCAGCCAGCAGTCCGCGGCCTGGAGCGCGTGCACCAGCGGCAACCGCAGCAGCGGCTATCCGGCCGACTCGATCGGCGTGGGCATCCGCTACACGTACGACTTCGTGACCCCGCTGGGAGCCATGTTCAACATCTTCGGCCCAGGGACCGCTTCGCTCACCCTCTCCGACCGGACGGTCATGGCCATCAACCCGGGGGCCAGCTGATGTCGCGCCGACCCAAGACCAACCGCCAGCGCGGCCAGGTCGTGATCATCTTCTCGCTCGCCATCTTCCTGTTCATGGGCCTGTGTGCCCTGGCCCTCGACATCTCGTGGTACTGGCTCAACGGCCTTCGAATGCAGCGTGCGGCCGATGCGGCCGCGCTCGCCGGCGTCGTCCACCTTCCCTCGGACCCGACCAGCGCCATCAATGTCGCAATCGCCGAGGCCACGAAGAACGGCTACCAGAACGGGATTGGTGGCGTGGTCGTCACGCCCGTCCAGGACTCCTCGAACCCGCGGCGCCTCCGGGTCACGATCACCGGCAACGTTGGCACCTACTTCGCCCGCGTGTTCGGGTTCTCCTCGTTCCCGGCGCGCAAGGACGCCAAGGCCGAGTATGTGCTCCCGGTGCCGATGGGCAGCCCGGATCCGTACTACGGCATCTTCGGCCTGCTCCGTCACCCGGGCGGCGGTGTGACGACCGTCACCACGAACTCGGGCAACACCGGCTGGCTGCCCGCGTCCGCGACCAAGGGCACCAGCACCTGGACGACCCCGGGCAACGTCTACGTCAGCGACAACACGCGAGCCACGTCGGCTACCAACAACCAGGCGCAGGCGTGGGGCAACTTCGCGATCAGCCCTCCCGCCGGCGCGACG
>DATBLH010000012.1:0-17401 GCA_036555445.1 Candidatus Limnocylindrales bacterium | reverse complement strand
CCGCGCCCGCACGCTTCTCGTCGTCGGCTGCATTCATGTTGATGAACACGGCCTCGGAGCCGACGTCGGCGATCGCCTGCTTGATCTCCTCGACGTGGGCCAGCGCCTGTCGGAAGTCGAGATGGATGCCCACGATCCGGTAGCCGGCACGCGCCAGGGCCAGGGACGTCGCCTCGCCCATCCCCGACGAGGCACCCAGGATGAGCGCCCAGCGCTCTCGATCGTCGGCCATGCCGTCCTCCGTTCGCTCGCCGACGAGTCTACCGGCGGCTAGGACACGACGGACGCCGCCCGGAGTCCGGCGACCTCGTCGGAGCTGTAGCCGAGCTCGGCCAGGATCTCGTCGGTGTGCTCCCCGGGAACCGGCGGCGGGGTCCGGATCGACGCCGGCGTCGCGGCCAGCCGGAACGGCAACCCCACCTGGTCGACGCGTCCGAGGACCGGGTGGGTCATCGGGACCCGCATCTCGCGGGCTACGGCCTGGTCCCAGGCGAATGCCGCCGACACGTCGTTGATCGCGCCTGCCGGGATCTCCGCCGTCCCCAGGGCGTCCAGCCACTCGGCGGACGACCGATCCCTCAGCCGGGCGTCCAGGATCGGGCGAAGCGCGGCCCGGTTCGTCACCCGCCGCGCGTTGTCGGCGAAGCGCTCATCGCCGGCCAGGTCCGGGAGTCCGAGCGTCTCGCAGAAGCGCGGCCACTGGCGCTCGCTGCCGACGGCCACGGCGATCGAGCCGTCGGCGGTGTCGAAGGTCTCGTACGGGACGATGTTCGGGTGGGCGTTCCCGAGCCGCCCGGGCGCGACTCCGCTGACGAAGGCGTTCTGCGCCTGATTGACCAGGATCGACAGCGTCGACTCGAGGATGGAGGTGTCGATCCGCTGCCCGCCACCCGCCGCCGGGTCGATCCGGGTGCGGGCAAGCAGCGCGGAGAGGATGGCGACCGCCCCGTGAAGACCGGTCACCACGTCCGCGATCGCGACGCCCACCTTCGTCGGTCGCCCGCCCTCGCCGTCCGGCGACCCCGTGATCGACATCAGCCCCGCCTCGGCCTGGAGGACGAAGTCATAGCCCGGCCGGGCGGCATCGGGGCCGTCCGGGCCGTAGCCGCTGATCGCGAGATGGACGAGCGCCGGGTTGAGCCGCTCCAGCTCGGCGTCGTCGAACCCGAGACGGGCGAAGGAGCCCACCCGATAGTTCTCGACCAGCGCGTCGGCGCGGCGAACGAGCCGGCGGAGGATCTCGGTGCCCTCCGGCCGCCGCAGGTCAAGCCGGATCGAGCGCTTGTTCCGGTTCACGGCCAGGAAGTAGGCCGCGGTGCGGCTGTCGTCGGTCTCGGATCCCACCCACGGCGGGCCCCAGCCACGGGTCGCATCGCCTTCCGGTGGCTCGACCTTCACGACCTCGGCGCCCAGGTCGGCCAGGAGCATCGTGCAGTACGGGCCGGCAAGGACGGTCGAGCAGTCGGCGATCACCATTCCGGCGAGCGGTCCGGGTGCCGGCGAGGGTGGCATGTCGCCGGATGGTACCGGCGTATCCTGCGGTCGATGATCCCTCCGCGCTGGGTCCTGCGCGCCGGTTGGGCATTGCATCGGGCCCTGTTCGCGGTCACCGGTGGACGCGTCGGCACCGAAGCGCCGTGCGAGCGCCGACCGGGAACGCTGTTCCTGGTGACGATCGGACGTCGATCCGGCGAGCGTCGCCGGAACGCGGTGTTCTACACCGAGGATGGGCTCAGCTTCGTGGTCGTCGCCTCCAACGCCGGCGCCGCCGAGGATCCGGGCTGGTGGAAGAACCTCCAGGCGCACCCGGACGCCGAGATCCACCTGGGCCAGGATCCGAGGCCGGTTCGCGGCCGAAGGGCCACGCCGGCGGAGACCGCCCGGCTGTGGCCGCGGCTGGTCGCCGTCAACCCGTCGTACGAGGACTACCGGGCCGTCGCCGGTCGCGAGATTCCGGTCGTGATCCTCGAGCCCCGCTGACGGGTAGCATCGTCGGATGCCGCCTCCGTACACGCTGATGACGGTCCACGCCCATCCGGACGACGAGACGATCGGGACCGGCGGGACGATGGCGCGGGCGGTTGCCGCCGGTCACCGGGTCGTGCTCGTGACCGGTACCCGTGGCGAGCTGGGCGAGATCGTCATGCCCGACCTGGACACGCCGGACAACCACCGCCGGCTGGGCGAGCTTCGCGCCGTCGAGCTGGAGCAGGCGATGGGCGAGCTGGGCGTCGCCGAGTGGGAGAACCTGGGCTATCGCGACTCGGACATGATGGGCCGGGTCGGGAACACCGACCCCCGCTCCTACTGGCGCGCCGACCTCGACGAGGCGGCCGGTCGGCTGACGTGGCTCATCCGCCGCTACCGGCCGGATGTGGTCACCACCTACAACAGCTTCGGCGGCTATGGCCATCCCGATCACATCCGGACGCACGACGTCGCGGTGCGGGCGTTCCCACGCGCCGGCGATCCTGCCTGGTACCCGGAACAGCTGGCGCCCGAGCATGGCGGCAGCGGTCCCTCGGTGGACGAGGGCGGCCTCGCTCCGTGGGCGCCGGCGAAGCTCTACGAGCAGGCGATGCCGGCGTCGGTGCGGACGGCGATGCGGGAGCAACTGCGCGCCGCCGGCAAGCCCAGCATGTGGGATCCGCCGGCCGACGCCACACCGGAGCAGATCGCCGAGCACGAGGCATGGGTCGCGAAGATGCTGGTCCCGGACGAGACGATCACGACCTGGGTCGACATCGCAGGCGAGCCGCTGGAGGCCAAGTGGCGCGCGATCGGCCGGCACGTGACCCAGATCGCCGCCGACAGCGCATTCATGCTGGCCGGGATCGACGGCTGGCGTGAGTTCTGGTCGAAGGAGGCGTTCATCCTCCGCGAGTCGAGCGTGGAGACGACGCTCCCCGAGTCCGACTTGTTCGCCGGGCTCGCCTGAGGCCTACCAGGCCAGCAGGCCGCTCGAGGCGTCGAACACCTGGCCCATGACCACCCGCCCGTCCGCGGCCGGATCGAGGAAGTTCGGCTGCGCCTTGTCCAGGATCAGGTGCGGGCGCATCCGGACCTGGCGCAAGTCCCCGCCCAGGAACGTGAGCTCCAGGGTCATGCCTTCCATCGTGGGCTCCGACCACGTCTGATCGAACACGAAGTTGCCCAGGGCATACCAGATCGGCCGGCCCTTGTAGACCTCCATCGCGCCCGCCCAGTGAGCGTGGTTGCCGATGACCAGGTCGGCGCCGGCGTCGATCGCGATATGCGCCAGCCGCTGCTGCCCGGTGAACGGGGTCGCGTCGTACTCCGTGCCCCAGTGCGGGAACACGATCACGACGTCGGCACCTGCTCGGCGCGCGGTGCGAACGTCCTGGCGGACCACGGCCCGCGAGAGCTGGGCCGACCCGGCCGTCGATGGGCCGGCGCCATAGGACCGGGCGATCGCGTCGTAGGCGAGGACGGCGATCCGGCTCCCGCCCGCGCGGAGCAACCGCGCCCGGCGGGCAGCGGCCAGATTGGCGCCGGCACCGCCGTGGGCAATCCCCCACCGGTTGAGGTTGCGGATCGTGTCCGCGATCCCGGTGGCACCCGCGTCGCGAATGTGGTTGTTGGCCAGCGAGACCCAGTCGATGCCCGCGTTCCGGAGCCCCTCGATGAGTGCCGGGTCCGCGGAGAACACGGTCCCGCTGGCGTGGAACCGGAACGCGTCCGGGGCCGGGTTCTCGAAGTTCGCGATCGCCAGGTCCGCGCCGCGCAGGAGGCGACGCATGGCACCAGCGCCGCCCAGCCGGTGGGTGCGTGGGAGCTCCCAGCCGAACGAGGAGCAGCAGTAGCGCGAGGTGATCTCGGCATAACCGCCACTGAACGGAAAGTCCACGCCGCGGCCGCCGCTCTTGATCGTCTTCGCCACCCCCCGATCGAGGAGGATGTCGCCGCCGGCAACGAGCGTCCAGGCCCGGGCGGGGTCGTAGCCCGCCGCGGCCGGAAGACTTGCCTTGAGCGGCCACGCGGCAAGGGTTGGGACCCGGTCCACGCCGAACAGCGCGTCCCGACCCCAGGCCAGCGCGCGCACCGAGGGGCCGACGACGGACGCGCGCAGGAAGCCCAGCCGGTTCCGGGTGCGGGCGAGGTCCCTGGCGAGGGTGCCGGCGTCGCGGGCGAGCACGAGACGGGTGGACCCGGCCGGCACCTCGACGCGAAGGGCGGCCAGGACGGCGTCGGCCTCCGCCCGGACGACCTCGAGCGCCTGGTAGCGTCGGCTGGTGCCGGCAATGATTGCGGCCACCTCTGCCCTCGAGGTGGATGCGAAGGCCGATCGGAAGTGCGCGACCGGGACGATGGCGGTCGCAACCGGCGGCCCCGACGGCACCGGTTCGGGCGTCGGCGACGGGGCCACGGGCGAGGGCGAGACGTCAGGC
The DNA here is from genome assembly GCA_036555445.1 of Candidatus Limnocylindrales bacterium. Classification (GTDB taxonomy): domain Bacteria; phylum Chloroflexota; class Limnocylindria; order Limnocylindrales; family CSP1-4; genus DATBLH01. The sequence continues at coordinate 12,992 of DATBLH010000012.1, read as the reverse complement.
GATGGCGGTGCGGTCGAACCCCCATCGGGACCGGTCGCGTCCGGGCTGCGGACCGACGACGGACTGGGAGACGAGCCCGGTGTCCCGCCGACCAGGCCACCCGAGAACGACACGACCGCCGCCACGGCGAGGACCGCGAGGACGGTCACGAGTGGTGCGCGCTTCACCCCGAGCTCGCGAGCGAGGTCACGTCCCGATAGTAGCGGTCGGCGCGGGACACGAGGAACGCCCCGTTCGGGCGGGCGAACGGGGCGCTCGGGTCGTTCGGTATGGGGGTGGTGGCGGACCCGACCGGATTCGAACCGGCGATCTCCAGCGTGACAGGCTGGCATGTTGGGCCGCTACACCACGGGTCCGCGGCGAGGTCGGAGGATAGCAGGTGGCGCCCGGCCTGTCAGACGCCGGTCAGGACCTCGTCGATGGCGTCACGAACTGCACCATCTCGCCCGCCAGCCCGCCGATGATCGCCCGCGTCTCGCCGGTCGTCGGGTCGATCACGGTGATCGTCGTGTGCCCGGCGGACATCTCGGTGGACGCCACGATCACCCAGCCCCCATCCGGGGTGACCACGATCGAGGTCGCATCGCCCGGGATCGCCCAGTGACTCGTGCGCTCCAGGCTCGCGAGGTCGAACACGTCCACGCCGACGCTGGGCGCCTCGACCTCCGCCGACTGCTCGCGGATCCCGATCGCGTAGACCGTCGTGCCATCGGGCGAGATCGCCAGACCGGGCTCGAGGATCCACTTCGCGTGGGTCGTGGGCGCGATCCAGGCGGCGACCCGATCCGCCAGCGCCTCCAGCGCCGGAAGCGCCTGTGCGCTGTCGGTGTGGGCCGCGGACGTATCCAGCTCTCCGGTTCGGAGATCGACCCGGGCCAGCCGGCGGCCGACGGGGTCCCAGGCGACGACCGCAGACGAGTCCGGCAGCACCATCCGTGGCCCCCAGCCCCAGGTGGTGCCCTCGGCGGCGAGGGCCACCTCGTGCGCCACGAGTCCCGAACGGTCGGCGATCCGGACGACCTGCCCCCTGCCGTCATCGAACCAGCACCAGCCGGCCAGGCCGCCGCCGTTGATCGGGTCGACCACGATGTCCAGGCACGGGTCGGCGAGCAGGCTTCGGCGCTCAGCATCCACCCTGACCGGTCGCGACAGGCGGTCCCCCACCCGCTGCACGGTCCAGACCCGGGTCTCGGCGATCCGATCGCCCTTGACCACGGTCCCCTGGACCACGAGGGTCCGGCCATCGGCCGAGAACGACGGCGTGGGCCCCCACGCGAACACGTTCCCGAACGCACCCCGGCCGTTGCCGGCGTTGACCGTTCCGAGGTCGTTGCGCGCGACGGACCGCCCGGTCCCGACCTCGTAGACGTTTAGCCCGAAATGCCACGCCAGCCCGTGGAGGCGGGCCGATCCGATGGCGATCCAACGGCCGTCCGGCGACAGAGACCCAGCGAGCACGATCGGCGACCCGGCCTGGGCGGACCACCAACCGCGATCCGGCCGGGCGGCGTACGTCCCCAGCCGGACACCACCTGCCCGGGCCGTTGCGCTGACGTCGCCGCCTTCGATCTCCTCGTCGATGCACAGGCAGACCGACGATCCGGTCCGCGTGACGAGCAACCGGCTCGGCCAGGAGGCCGTACCGGCCGGGATCATCGTTCCGGATGCGAGATCCAGGCTGCGGTACGACGAACCGACCTGGATCGTGACCGTGCCCTGCGGACCGGGGGACCCGAACGCCTGGTAGGCCGGGGGTGTCGTCGGGCGGGTCGATGGCGACGGAGACCGCCCGTCGGCGGATGGACTCGCCGCCACGACTGCCGCCGGAGCACTCGGGGCCCGTGCGCCGCCCGCAGGTCGGGTCAGCTGGGCCGCCGCGAGCGAGAGCGTCACGGTCGCCCCGATCGCGAGGGCCACGGCTCGTACCACGCGCCCCGGTCCTGCCGCGAGTCGCTGCCGCTCGACCACCAACCGGGTGGGTGCGCCTCCGGTCCGTTCCACGGACCAGTTACACCACGGCCCCCGATCCGGTTCCGGCGGCCATCTCGTCCGGTGCCGGGTGGGCCCGGAACGCCGCGAACAGCAGCAGGTCGTAGGTGATCTTCAGCACGCCGCACGCAACGAGTGGCGCCGCCAGACCGAGTGGCACCAGGAGGGCACCGCCGATCAGCGGCGCAAGGGACTGCGAAGCGCTCCGCGCGAGCGAGGTCACACCCGCCGTCGACGTCCGTTCGGACGGGTCCACCACGGCCATCACGTAGGACTGGCGCGTCGGCACGTCCATCGACGACAGCAGCGCCCGGGCGAGATAGAGGATCGAGGCCACGACGGCCGCACCGACCGCATCCGGCGGCACGAGCGCGATCCCGATCAGCAGCAGGCTCGACGGGATGTGGGTGAACACCATCGTGCGGATCAGGCCGTACCGGCGGGCGAGCCGGGCGGCGACCGGGAATGACGCCGCGCCGGCCAGCGAGCCGGCGAAGAACAGGATCCCGACGGCACCCGGTGAGAGACCGAACCGGCTGGCGAACACGAACGCGAGGAACGACTGGACGACGAGACCGCCGGCAAAGGAGTCGATGGCGAACAGGGCCGACAGGCGGGCGACGACGGCGCGGGAGCGGGTGATCGCGAAACCCTTCTCGATCCGGTCGCCGACCTCCGCCATCTGGTCGAGGCGGCCCGCCGAGAAGGCGGCGGCGAGCCCCGTGGCGGCGTAGGCCAGGAAGGCGGGCGCGTATCGGTCCGGGCCGGTCAGGCCCGCCAGTTCCCCGAGGCCGACCAGGGGACCGAGCGCGGCAGAGCCGAGGGCCGTCGCGGCGAAGGCGACCAGGCTGTAGAGCGCGAACACCGACGTGCGATCGCGGTCGGCGACGGTCTGCGGGAGGATCGCCTGGTCCACGCTGTGGAGGCCGGTCGATTCGTTGGCGGTCACCGCGATCATCCCGGTGAGCCCGATCAGCACCAGGACGGCCGGGGCGCCACGGGCGAGCGGGATCGCCACGGCCAGGGTCATCAGCAGCGATCCCACGATCAGGAGCCGCCGGCGCCCGATGCGATCGCCGCGCAGGGCGATCACAAGCGTCAGCAGCATCGTCCCCAGCAGGGCCGCGGTGAAGATCAGTCCGGTCTCGGTCGCCGGCAAGCCGAGCTCGCCCAGGTACAGCCCCAGCGCCACCGAGCTCAGCCCGAAGCCGAACGCGCGTGACGCGCGTGCGACGAGCACGAGCCGGCCGTTGCGATCCACGGCGGGCAGCGCCCAGGGAGCCATCAGCGCGAGTCTAGGGCCCGGGTCGCATGCGACAATCGCGATCCATGACCGAGCATCACGCCCCCGCCGATCACGGCGACGAGCACGGCCACGACGACCACGCCAACGTCTCGGATCCCCTGGGCCCGGTCGACGTCCTGGCCTGGGCGTCGGGGGTCGCGGGCATCTTCCTGGGGCTCGTGGTCGCCGCGTGCCTGTTCGTCGCGGCGGGCGGGATCTGAGCCGCGCGCGACCCTAGAACAGGCCCACGATCTCGCCGTTCTCGTCGATGTCGATGTTTTCGCCACCGGGCTTCGACGGCAGCCCGGGCATCGTCCGCATCTCGCCCAGTAGCGGCGTCACAAAGCCGGCACCGGCGGAGAGCCGGACATCGCGGATGGGCACCCGGAAGCCGGTGGGACGGCCGCGCAGCGAAGGGTCGTGGCTGAGCGAGTACTGGGTCTTGGCCATGCACACCGGCAGCCGCCCGAAGCCCATCCCCTCGTAGAGCTTGAGCGCCTTGGCCGCGGCGGGCAGGACGTCGACGCCCGACGCCCCGTAGATCCGGACGGCGATCGTCTCGATCTTCTCGACCAGCGGTGCGTCGTCGGGATAGAGGAACCGGAACTCGGGGGCTCCCTCCTCGGCCGCTGTCCACACCGCCTGCGCCAGGTCGCGCGCCCCGTCGCCGCCCCCAGTGAAGTGACGGGCGACGACCGCGGAACGGGCACCGGCCGCAAGCGCCACCTCGCGCACCGCCTCCATCTCGCCCTCGGTGTCGGTGGGATAGGCATTGATCGCGACGACCACGGGAACGCCGAACGCGGTCACGTTCTCGACCTGCTTGGCGAGGTTCGCCGCGCCGGCACGGACCGCGTCAGGGTTGTCGACGGTAAGGGCAGGGTCGAGCGGCTTGCCGGCCACGATCTTGCCCACACCGCCGTGCATCTTGAGCGCGCGGATCGTGGCCACCACGACCGCCGCATCGGGACGGAGCCCGGACGCACGGCACTTGATGTCGAAGAACTTCTCGGCGCCCATGTCGGCCCCGAAGCCAGCCTCGGTGACCACGATCTCGTTGGTCGCCAGGGCGAGCCGATCGGCGAGGACCGAGTTGTTGCCGTGGGCGATGTTCGCGAACGGGCCGCAGTGAACGAACGCCGGGCCGCCCTCCAGCGTCTGGAGCAGGTTCGGCTTCAGGGCGTCGCGGAGGAGCACCGTCATCGCACCTGCCACGCGGAGGTCCTCGGCGGTGACCGGCTGGCCGTCGCGGGTCGTGGCCAGGACCATCCGGCCCAGCCTCGCACGGAGATCGCGGAGGTCCGACGCGAGGGCGAGCACGGCCATGACCTCGGACGCCACCGTGATCTGCCATTCCGTCTCGCGTGGGACGCCGTTCTCGCGGCCGCCGAGGCCGATGACGGCGCGCCGGATCGCGCGATCGCTGATGTCCACGACCCGCGGCCAGAGGATGGCCAGCGGGTCGATGCCGAGCGCGTTGCCGTGGTGGAGGTGGTTGTCGAGGAACGCCGAGGCCAGGTTGTGGGCGGCTCCGATCGCGTGGACGTCGCCGGTCAGGTGGAGGTTGAAGTCCTCCATCGGGATCACCTGGGAGTAACCACCGCCCGCGGCGCCGCCCTTGATCCCGAACACGGGGCCCAGTGACGGCTGCCGGATCGCGACGGCGGCGCGGCGGCCGATCTTCCGCAGGCCCTGCGCGAGGCCGATCGTCGTGGTCGTCTTGCCCTCGCCGAGCGGCGTGGGCGTGATCGCCGTGACCACCACGTAGCGTCCACGGGGGTTGGCCGTCTCGAGGCGCTCGATCGCGGACAGGCTGACCTTCGCCTTCGTGGCGCCGTAGGGCTCGAGCTCGTCCGGTCGGATCCCCAGCTCGACGGCGATCTCGGCGATCGGCCGCGGGCGCACCGAGCGCGCGATGTCGAGGTCGGACGGGAACGCCGTCGTCGTCATCGGGCGGCCGCCAGCGTGCGGGTCCGCCGATCCGAGGCCGACTGGGTCGCGGCCTGCGTCTCCGCTGCGCGCAGGAGGTGGGTGAGCAGGAGCGCGTTCGTCACCGGCCCCACGCCACCCGGGACCGGCGTGATCGCCGACACCACGCGCCGGGCGCTCTCGAAGTCCACGTCACCCACGATCCGACCCTCGACCACGTTGATGCCCACGTCGACGACCACGGCACCCCTCCGGAGCATGTCGCCGGTCACCAGCCCAGGGCGCCCCACGGCCACGACCACGATCTCCGCGTCCCGCAGATGATGGGCCAGGTCGCGGGTCCGCGAATGGCAGACGGTCACCGTCGCGTTCTCCCGCAACAGCAGGATCGCGGCCGGCTTCCCGACCACGTTGGACCGGCCAACGACCACGGCGCGACGCCCCTCGATCGCGATCCCGGACCGCTTGAGGATCTCCACCGCGGCGTGGGCGGTGGTCGGCAGGAAGCCCTCGAAGCCGGTCAGCAGCAGGCCCGCATTCCGGGGATGCAGACCGTCGATGTCCTTGGCGGGATCGAGGGTCTCGGTGACGGCCGAGAGCGGGATCCGCTTCGGGAGCGGCATCTGGACGATGATCCCCGAGACGAGCGGGTCCTCGTTGAGGGCCACGATCTCCTCCCGCAGCCTGGCCGTCGAGGCCCGACCCGAGATCTCCACCAGCCGGCCGGCGATCCCCACGTTGCGACAGCTGCGGAGGATCTGCTCCAGGTAGACCGTCGAGGGCGCATCCCGCCCGACGATGAGGATCGCGAGGGTCGGCGCGTGCCCTCGACGGCGGCGGAACGCCGTCACCTGGTCCTTCACGGACGCCCGGATCTCGGCCGCGATCGGGGCTCCCTGGAGGAGACGCGGTCCGGAGCTGCGGGGCGACACCTCAGTCCGCCGCCGGCAGCGGCTCGCGCGGCTCGCCCGAAAGGACCGTCTGCCGCGTCGACGACGCGAGGCGCTCGATCTGATCGACGAGCTCCTTGCTTCGCGCGACGAGCTCGCCGGCGACCTCCTGGTCGGCGATCGATGGCACGTTGACCATGACGTTGGCGGCCGCTCCGCGAGCCGCGGCCTCACCGAGAAGCGACGCGACGACGAGATCGGATGAGGCATTCGGGTTGCTGCGACCGGCGAGGGACTCGACCGCGACGACGAGCTCGAGACAGCGCTCCACGCAGCGGAGCGGGGTCTCGGCCGCGAGCAGGGCGGCGTCGCTCATCGCCGCTCGGCGGGCCTCCCGCTCCGGATCCGTCTCCCGCGGGAGCTTGAGCGCCGCGGCAAACGCCCCGTATGCCGCCGCATCCTCGTCCGCGATGTCGAGGAACGTGCTGATCAGGCGGTGGCCGATGGCCCCGGCTTCGGCGAGGGTCTGTTCGTGGTCGGCGAACTTCGGACGTCCGGTCGACAGCGACGCGACCATCGCGAGAAGGCTCGCGCCGAGCGCGGCCGCAACGGCGGACGCGCTCCCACCGCCCGGTACCGGCTCCGCGGATGCCAGTCGCTCGACGAACGCGTCGAGCGACAGCTCCCCGAACCGGGGCTGTCGACCCTCCTGCACGCGCCGATCGTAGCAAGGGCCACGCGCGAGGAACGAGCGCTCGGCGAGCGGTGCAACGGGACCAGTCGGGACGGGCGCGGTACCGGACGCACCCGTCCCGGGTCCCGGTCGCCCGGTGGCAGGGAGGATCGCCGGCCGGGCGGGGATCGATGTGTCAGGCGGCCCGGGCCACCTCGTCCATCCCCTCGATCGTCCAGCGCCGGGTTCGGTGCCGATAACTGAGGGTCAACCGGGCCAACGGCGTCTCGACCTCGAACAGGGTGCGCGGGCCGACGACGACAGGGAATGCCGATGACTCGTCGCGAACGAGGGCGAGTCGGCGAACGGGAAGGGACTGGTCTCCCCAGGTGATCTCGACGGGACGACCGTCGAACCAGTCCGTCCGCACGCGGACGGCGACCGGTGCGACGCGAACCATCGCCATGACAGGTGCTCCTTTCCGGGGGCATGCACGCTGTCGTCCGGGGCACTCGAGCGACAGAACGTCTGTTCGGTTCGTGCGAACTCTAGATCGAACAGGTGTTCGATGTCAAGGCCACGAGCGAAGGATCCCGCTTCGTCCTGTCAGCTAGCCTGTCACGGCGATTCGTCGACCAACGGCTCTTCCACCATCTCGACCGGCACGTCCTCACCCGGCTCCGCTTCGGGTCGGCCGCGGCGCCGCTCGGGCGCCGTCCGTGGATCGCGTTCGAACGGTGCCGGCAGCCCCGTCCCCAGGAGGCGCGCCCGGGTGATCGCCCGATCCCCGTACCGCTTGCGGACGACGTCGGCCGCCTCGACAACCCGGCGCCGTCGCTCCTCCGTAACCTCGAACAGCCCCATCTGCTCGGGTGCCCCGAGATGCGATGCGGTCACCCCGAGCAACCGGATCCGGTGGCCCCGCACCTCCGGCCGCGCGAGGGCGAGCGCGGCCTGCCAGATCGGCTCGGCCAGGTCCGTCGGCTCGGGCAGGCCGCGCTGACGGGTGATGGTCCGGAACGACGAATCCCGGATCTTGACCACGACCGTGCCCGCTCGCAGCCCGGCGCTCCTGAGCCGGCCGGCCACCCCCTCCGACATCGCGAGGAGCGTCCGCTCGATGACCTCCGGGTCCGACGTGTCGACGTCGAACGTGTGCTCGTGCCCGATCGTCTTCGCCGGCTCGGCCGACGCCACGGCGGCGCCATCCATCCCGAGCGCGCGCTCGCGGAGCATCCCGCCGTGCTTGCCAAGGCGCCTGACGAGGAGCTCATCCGGGAGCGCCGCCAGCTGGCCGATCGTGGCCGCGCCCAGCTCGCGGATCACCGCGGCCGTTCGAGGTCCCACGCCCCACAGCCGCCACAGGGGCAGGGGGGCCAGGAACGCGGCCTCGTCGCCTGGCTTCACGACGACCAGGCCGTCGGGCTTCTCGAGGTCGGAGGCGACCTTCGCGACGAGCTTCGTCGTCGCCACGCCCACCGACGCGGTGATACCGACCTCGGTCCGGATCTCGTCCTTGATCGCGCGGCCGATCGTTGCACCATCCCCGAACAGGGCGATCGAACCCGTGACGTCGAGGAATGCCTCGTCGATCGAGATCGGCTCCAGCTGCGGCGTGAACTCGCGGAGGATCGCCATCACCTCCTTGCTCACGCGCTGGTACTTGCGCCCGTCGACGGGCAGGAACACCCCGTCCGGGCACAGCCGCCCCGCGGTCCGCAACGGCATCGCGGACCGGACCCCGAACTTGCGGGCTTCATACGAAGCCGCGGACACGACACCCCGGTCGTTGGGCCCGCCGCCACCGACGATCACCGGGCGCCCGATCAGCTCCGGCCGGTCCCGTTGCTCGACCGCCGCGAAGAACGCGTCGAGGTCGACATGGAGGATCGTGCGGGAGTCCACGACGCTACTCTAGTCGCCGCCTCGGCAGCCTCCGCAGCAGCTGGACATGTCGCACACCGAGACCGTCACCTCACGCCGAACGGCCGTCCCACCGGCGCTCGCCGACTACTTCTGGGGAACCCGGATGGGCGCGCTGGTCCAGCTCGCCCGGCAGCGCCCGGACGCCGCCGGGGCGGTCGTGTTCGGCGTCGTCGCGGCGGGGATCTATCTCTACAGCTCGTCGCGCGAACGCGAGAACCTGGATTACTTCGTCCGGCTCGCCGACGCGTTCCTCCACGGTCGGCTGATGGTCCTCGAGGCGCCGTCGTGGCTCAACGAGCTGATCCCCACTGACGGCGGCTGGTACGTCGCCTACCCGCCGATGCCGGGGGTCCTCCTGGTCCCGGTCGTGGCGATCTTCGGGACCACGATCCACCAGCAGGTCGCGAGCTCGATCCTGGGCGCGGTCGACGTCGGACTGGCGTGGCTCGTCCTGGGCCACTTCGGTCTCACCCCTCGCGTGCGGGCGTTCCTGACCGCTGCGTTCGGCTTCGGGACGGTGCTGTGGTACGTGTCCGAGGTCGGCTCCGTGTGGTACATCGCGCATGTCGTCGCGGTGGGCTTCAGCCTGGCCGCGATCCTGCTGGCGCTGCAGGGTCGATGGCCGCTCGCGTGCGGCTTCCTCATCGGGTGCGCCGCGCTCTCGCGTCTGCCGGTCCTGCTGACCGCGCCGTTCGTGCTCGCGCTCCTCGTCCGGCTCCCGTGGCCGCCGCGACCGTCGTTCGTCAGTCGCTCGGTCCTCTGGTCGACGGTCCGGTTCGGCGCCGGGATGGCCGTCCCGCTGATCGTCCTGGCGGCGTACAACGTCGCCCGCTTCGGGAGCCCGACCGATCTCGGCTACGAGAAGATCCCAGGCGTCCTCGAGGACCAGTTCTACCAGGAGGGCGTGCTGTCGCTCGAGTACATCCCGCGCAACCTGTACGCGATCTTCCTGCGTAGCTGGAACTACATCGACGACCCGCCATTCCTCCAGCCATCGTGGTGGGGGCTCTCGATCGTGCTCAGCACGCCGCTCATGCTGTGGCTGGTGAAGGGGGATCGGCGGGATCCGCGGGTGGTCTACGCGGCGATCGGTGCCGCGGTGGCCGCGATCCCGATCATCACCCACGGCAACGTCGGGTTCACGCAGTACGGGTATCGCTTCAGCCTGGACGTCCAGCCGCTGCTGTTCGTCGTCCTCGCCACGGCGTTCACGCGCGGGATCTCCCGACCCGCGGTGATCGCCGGCGTGATCGGGATCGTGTCCAGCGCGTACGCGATCTGGGCGATCAGCATCGGCTTCGTCGACTTCTGACGCCGTGTCTCGGTGCGCCTCGGGCGGAGGCGCCGAGAGGGTCAGCCCTTGGGCTCGACGACGATCGTGACCTCAGGCGTCATCCCCGTATAGACCTTGACCGCCACCTTGTACGTGCCGAGGGACTTCAGCGGCTCCTCGAGCTCGATCTTGTGGCGGTCGACGTCGATCCCGCGACGGGCGAGCGCGTCGGCAATGTCCTTGGCCGTGATCGAGCCATAGAGCTTGCCGCCCTCGCCGACCTTGACGCCCATCGTGAGCGTCGTCGAGCCGATCCGGTTGGCGGTCACCTCGGCCTCGCCGCGCTCCCGCGTGCGCTTCTCCTCGCGGTTCGCGATGTCATGCTGCCAGGCCCGGTAGGCGCCACCGGCGGCGGGGACGGCGAGCTTGCGCGGGATCAGGAAGTTCGTGGCATAGCCATCGGCAACCGCCTTCATGTCACCGCTCTTGCCCAGCTTGTCCACGTCCTGGGTCAGAATCACCTTCACGCGCGCGCGTCCTCCAGCTTGTGCTCGATCACCACCTGCCCGCGATCGACGAACGAACGAACTCGCGGGGCGACCCCGGATCGCTCGATCGCGTCGCCGACCAGCGCCAGCCCGTCGGGGATGCGGCGCACCGTCCGGCGAACCGGGGCCGGCATCAGCCGCCGGATGCGGGCGACGTCCTCCTCGAACTCGCGGCGCTCGATGCCGAGATCGACCAGCTTCTCCGAGAGGAGCTCGTTCGGGATGCCGTCGAGGAAAAGATCGATGGCCAGCGCGACCACGACCAGGTCGTCGAGGCCGCCCAGCACCGGGATCTCGTCGGGGATGACGTCACGCCCGATGACCAGATAGCCCGCCGCGAGGGCAAGGAGCGCCTTCCGGCTGGCCGGCACCCGCTCGTCGACGGCCAGCGCCCAGATCAGCCGGGCGTAGATCGGGACGCGGCTCGCAATCGGCAGGAAGGCGAGCATCCCGAGCGCGCGCCGCACGGCGCCGCCCGCGCTCCGATTGCGTGACTTGGCCTTGGCCAACGGGGTCTCCTCGATGTGATCCGGCGCGCACATCCCGGCTGCGCCGCTCAGGGGACGGGAGTCTAGCAGTCTCCGGATCGACACTCGGTGTCTGCGCCCTACTGCCGGTTGCCTGTGACATTGGCCCGACGGTCCCCTCCCAGACACGTACCGGGTAAGTCCGGAGAAGGAAGATCGGGATCGCATATGCCCGATCACCTAGGAGGGTCCCGTTGACAGCCGATTTGTGTCTGACACAATAGGGCGCATGACATGGCCATCGACTTCCACCCTTCGGCATCCAAGCATGGCATCAGCCGATCTCAGGTCAGGCATGTCATCGAAGCCTGCCCCTGCCCGCTCTATTCAGACGAGCCGGAGGAGAGGGATCTCGTCATCGTCCTCGGACCGGACGAGCATGGCGTCCCAGTCGAGGTTGTTGCGATCGAGATGGAGGACGACGACCTACTCGTCATTCATGCGATGAAGATGCGTCGGACGTACGCCAAGGCCTGCGAGAGGGTGATGGCATGTCGGTGAAGGCGAAGAGCGGACGGACCATCTCGAAGGCAAAGGCGGATCGATTGGCCGCGAAGGCCGAAGCTGGCTTCGACCTGTCCGGCTGGAAGCCGCGGCGCGGTCGGCCGGCGCTCCAGGCAGGTGCGACCGAGCATGCGCCGCGGATCAGCGTGCGGCTGCCCGCGCCACTGCACCGCCGCGTGGCATTGCGTGCGAGCAAGGAGGGCCGGGCGGTCAGTGATGTGGTTCGCCTGCTCCTCACCGACTATGCAGCCGATGACGGTTCCGTGATGCGTGCCGCCAGGACCGGGTCATCTGGCCCAGTCACGAAGTCGACCCTCCCTGTGAAGGGCGCCGCGAACGCTTCCAAGGCCGCCAAGTCGCCGTCCGAGCGCGACCGTCCGACGCCGAGGAAGTAGCGGACGGCTTTCGCCAGCGCCTTGCCGCGCCAGGTGTCGCCCCCGCCTTGACATCGAACGTCCGTTCGGTATGATGGTCCCAGAAGGAGGCGCCCGTGACGAAGCACGACGCCGAACGGAAGCAGAAGATCCTGGAGCACATCGCGGGGACGCTCCGGGCGCGCGGGTTTCCGCCGTCGGTGCGGGAGATCGCGCGAGCGGTCGGCCTCGCCTCCACGTCCGCCGTCCACCACCACCTGCAGATTCTCGAGCGCGAGGGCTATCTGGAGCGCGGCGCCGCCCAGTCGCGGGCGATCCGGCTGACGCCCACGGCCGCGCTCCGGATGGGTCTGTCGTCGGAGCTCGTCCCGCAGGCCGTCACCGCGGAGGCGCATCTGCTGCCGATCGTCGGCGAGATCGCCGCCGGTGGTCCGATCGAGGCCTACCAGGACGCGTCGGAGTCGATGGCCGTGCCGGACCTGTTGGCCCCGTCCGGCGACGCCTACGTCCTGAAAGTCCGTGGCGACTCGATGATCGAGGCCCACATCGCGGACGGCGACTTCGTCCTCATCCGCCCGCAGTCCACGGCGCGGAACGGGGACATCGTGGTCGCCCAGGTCGAGGAGAACGCGGTCACCCTCAAGCGCTTCTACAAGGAGAAGGATCGGATCCGGCTCCAGCCTGCGAACCCGGACTACCCGCCGCAGTACTACCCCGACGTCCGCATCCAGGGCAAGTTGATCGGAGTCATCCGCAGGCTGGACTGAGGCTGGCCCAGGGCGGATTCTTTCCACAGCCCGTCCACATCGCGCCACGCTCGGTGCCTGAATTGGTGGACGAAGTTCGTCGATAACACCCTTCCCGCCGAGGGGTGCCCGGCCCGACAGTCAAGCTGTCACAGCCTGCGCCGATTCTGCGGGAGCACATGATCGACCGCCTGCCGCCGCAAAGCACCGAGGCCGAGCAATCGGTCCTGGGCGCGATCCTGATCGACCGCGACGTGGTCGTCGAGATCGCGGAGTTCCTCCAACCGGAGGACTTCTATCGGCAGGCGAATGCCCTCGTCTATCGCGC
>DATBLH010000017.1:0-13456 GCA_036555445.1 Candidatus Limnocylindrales bacterium | reverse complement strand
ACACGGACGCGGGCGGCGCGCCCAGCCGCGGGTGGGCGTCGACGAGCTCGCGCTGTTCCGACTCGGGCATGGCGTGGGCGCGCGCGCGCGCCCGCGCGAACAGCGCCTCGTCGGTACCGCACGGCCGCGCCTCGGCGAGGCGGCCGAGGAATCCCGGAGCTCCCTCGAACAGCGGCGCCATCTCCGCCCCGAACGCCTCCGGTGGAAGCCGATCGAGCTCCTCGATCGACGCCATCAGCTGCCCCGGTAGGTCGTCATCGAGAACGGTGCCAGGAGCAGAGGGACGTGATAGGACCGGCTCGTGTCGGTGATCCGGAGATCCACCGACATCCGGGTGAAGAACGTGCCGTCCTCGTGGGCCACGTCGAACTCCAGCCGATAGTCGCCCGCGGCGAGCGGCCGCTCGAGGAGGTCGCGGACGCGGCCGTCGGCGTCGGTCAGCGCCTGTGTCATCCGGACCGGTCTCTCGGCCACGTCCAGGCGATACAGCGTGACGTGGACACCCTGGGCGGGCGCTCCACGCTCGGTGTCGAGCACGTGCGTCGAGATCGTCGGCGCGCTGGGTTCGGGGGCGGACGCCACGCTATCCTCCGGGCATGGGCGACTTGCGCATCCGCGTCGGTGACCTCCACTTTAGCGCTCGCTGGGAGACCGCCGCACCGCGGACGCAGGAAGCGATCCGGCAGCTCCTCCCGCTGAAGTCGAAGCTGATCCACTGCCGCTGGACGGGCGAGTCCACGTGGATCCCGTTCGGTGACTTCCGGCCCGGCATCGACTACGAGAACCACACCTCGCACCCGGCCCCGGGCCAGCTCGCCATCTACCCGGGCGGGATCAGCGAGTGCGAGATCTTCTTCCCCTATGGCGCGTGCACCTGCTCGTCCAAGGTCGGCCAGCTGGCGGCGAACCACTTCGCGTCGGTTCTGCCCGACGACGGCTGGGACGATCGACTGCGCGAGATGGGCCGGCGCTGCCTGTGGGAGGGGGCGCAGGAGATCGAGATCGACGAGGTCGCCGGATGACGGACGGTTCGACGATCGCCGTGATCGTCGCCGTGATCGTGGTCATCCTCCTGGCGGTCGGATCGCAACGACGGCGCCGTTGACCGCTCGAGTCCGGCGGTGTTGATCCGGGGTGGCACGGTCGTCACCGCCGCGGAGTCGTTCCGGGCCGACGTGGTCATCGAGGACGGCCGGATCGCCCGGATCGATCGCGAGCCCGTGGCGCAGGTCGCGCCGGCGGACGATGTCGTCGACGCCACGGGCCTGCTCGTCCTGCCCGGTTGTGTCGACGTCCACACCCACACGCGCGTTGCGACGGATGCCGAGCCCGATCGGTTCTTCCAGGACTCGGTTGCGGCGGCGTTCGGTGGTACGACCTCGTTCCTCTCGTTCAACACGCCGAGCAGCGACTCCTCCGCGGAGGCTGCCCGATCGCTGGTCGCGGGAATGCGCGAGTGGCGTGCCGCCACCGACGGCGACTCGGCGATCGACTACGGTCTGAGCGTCGTGCTTCGCGGCGGTCTCGACGACCCGATCGCAGAGCTGCCGGCGGTCGTCGACGCTGGCGTGCCGACCGCCAAGGCGTTCATGGTCTACGACTTCCGGCTCCCCGATCCCCTCCTCTACCACGCGATTCACGTCCTCGGCCGGCTGGGTGGCATGCTCCAGGTCCACTGCGAGGATCCGGTCCTCATCGACGCCGCGGTCGCCTCCGCGCTTCAGCGTGGTAACACGGCACCTCGCTATCACGCTGCCACGCGATCACGACACGCAGAGGCCGTGGCAACCCATCGCGCGATGGAGTTCGCGCGCCAGGCGGATGCCCCGGTCTACGTCGTCCATCTGTCGTGTGCCGCTGCCCTGGAAGAGGTCCAGCGCGCGAAGTCGTCCGGGGTGCGGGCGTTCGCGGAGACCTGCCCTCACTACCTCGCGCTGACCGCCAACCGCTACGACCTCCCGGACGCCGACGCCGTCCGCTATGTCATTTCCCCGCCGCTGCGGCTGGCCGACGACCGCGACGTCCTCTGGAACGGGCTCGCCGATGGCTCGCTCGACGTGATCGGGACCGACCACGTGCCCGATCGGCTCGACCGGGAGAAAGCCGAAGCGGCGCGTGGCGTCCCGTTCGACCGCATCAGCAACGGCGCCCCGGGGATCGAGACGTTGCTGACGATCGCCTGGACCGAGGGCGTCGCTGCCGGAAGGCTCACCCCGGAGCGCCTCGTGGACCTGCTCGCCACGACACCGGCGCGCCTGTTCGGTCTCCGGACCAAGGGCGCCGTCGAGATCGGCCGGGACGCGGACCTCGTCCTGTTCGACGCCGAGGCAACACGGATCCTCCGGGCGGTCGATCTCCATCACACCAGCGACTACACGGCCTACGAAGGCATGCAGGTAACGGGCGCGGTGCGCTCGGTGTTCGTCCGTGGCGAGCCCGTGATCAGCGACGGTGCGTTCGTCGGCGGCCGAGGCTTCGGCCGGTTCATCGAGCGCTCGATCGAGCAGCCATGAGATCGCGCACGCTCCGGGGAGCCCTGACCCTCGCGATCCTCGTCGCGCTCGCGTTCGCCATGGATCCACCCGGTGCGCCGGCGGCCGACGCGACCGTGATCCGCGTCCCACAGGATGCGGCGACGCTCCAACAGGCGATCGAGCGGGCGAACCCGGGTGACCTCATCCTCCTCGACCGGGGGACGTACCCGGGCGGAATCGTGGTCCCCGAGGACCGACCCGGGATCACGATCCGCGGCATCGACCGGAACGCGGTGGTCCTCGACGGCCGCAACGTCCTGGGCAATGCGATCGAGATCGAGGCCGACCACGTGACGGTCGAGAACCTGTCGGCCCACGACTTCACGAACAACGCCTTCTACTGGGACGGCGTGGACGGGTTCGCCGGCCGCTATCTCACCGTATGGAACGTCAACCTCTACGGGATCTACGCGATCCAGAGCCGGGACGGCCTGTTCGAGGACAGCTATGTGTCGGGCGCGGCCGACGCCGCGTTCTACATCGGCGAGTGCAACCCCTGCGACTCGATCCTGCGCCGCCTCACGGCCCGCTACTCGGCGGTCGGCTACTCGGGCACGAACGCCGGCGGCAACCTCGAGGTCCGGGACTCGCTGTGGGAGTTCAACGGGTCCGGGATCATGCCCAACTCGTACGACGGCCAGGCGGCGCCGGCGCCGCAGACGGACACGCTGTTCACGGGCAACACGATCCGTGGCAGTGGGACCGTGCCGGTCCCGGCCAACTCACCGCTGGCGGGCTACGTCGGGATCGGGATCGCCATCAATGGCGGTGCTGACAACCGCATCGAAGGCAACACGATCGCCGACAGCGATCGCTATGGGATCGCGCTCTTCCCGTCGCTCCAGCAGGACGGCTCCAGGTGGCTGGCAAACGGCAACCGGGTGACCGGGAACACGATCTCCGGAAGTGGCACCGCCGATCTCGCAATGGCCGGCGGCATGGAGACGCCGAGCTGCTTCGAGGGCAACACGTTCGGCTCCAGCCTGCCCCCGGACATCGAGACGGTCATGCCCTGCGATGGCAACGCGACTGCCGACACGGATCGCCAGGCCGAGGCCGACCTCGCGATCCCGATCCCGGAAGCGCTGGAACGGCTCGGTGAGCGACCCGCCTATTCCGAGATGCCCGTCCCGGATGCGCAGCCCACGATGCCGGGCGATCCGGCCAGGCCGGGGATCGTGACCGTGGAGGCACCATTGTTCGCGGCACCACCCGGGGTCCCGCTCCTGCTGGCGGCCGTGGCAGCGATCTTCGTCGTCGTCGGCCTATTCCTCGTCTGGCGCGTTCGGCGCTGAACCGTCAGGCGGTGGGCTGAGTCGCCGCCGCTTTCGCGTGCTCGCGCAGGTGGAATGTGAGATCGAGCACGGTCTTGCCCACGACGAGGACGAGCAGCAGCCCGATCGGGCTCCCCAACAGCACGACCGGCCACGCCCCGAGAACGATCGTGAGATGGAGCACGACGAGGCGACCGTACGGAGCGAACATCTGGGCGACCGGCGACGTGCGTCGGTATTCGCCGCGGCCGATGTAGTTCCAGGCGAACGACACGCCGTGGCTGACGAACAGCGCGATCGCACCGAGGACCAGGGGTCCCATCTCCACCGGTCCGAAACCCCGCGCCGTGTCGGGGTCGCCGAACAGCGGCCCATCGGCCGACACCGCACCCGGTTCGAACACGATCCCGCTCGGGATGACGTCGGCAAATCCCAGGAACAGCGGCAGCGCGAACACGAAGATCCCGTGGACCACCCAGAAGATCCCGTAGTGGACGAGGAAGAACGGGATCGTGAACGCACGCTGGGCGGCGATCGACATCGACGTGACCGCGCGGCCGTTGAGGGTCGCCATCCGCCCGATGCCGCTGGGGAGGCCCTCCGCGAAGGCGATCCTGGGCAGGTTCCACAGCCCCACGATCCCGTTCTCGAGCCAGTACAGGACGAGGATCGTCATCAGGCTCCAACCGAAGAAGGCGACGCCGACGATCGGGATCGCGTTCGCGACGAGGAGCGCGACCACGGCACCCACGGCCGACCCGGCGCGATAGACGCCGACGGCGCGATACGCCCAGCGAAGGGCGGTGGGCTGAACGGGAGGCGGATCCGCCCGGGGCTCCATCAGTCGAGCAACTCGTACGCCGGTTGGGTCAGGAACGGCAGGAATTCGGGTGCCAGCACGAGCCGGTCCATGAGCTGTGCGGCGTCGCCCAGTCGCGTCCGGCCCGGCTCGTCGGCACGCGCCTGCTCCTCCGCCCGGATCGCGAGGTAGCGGTCCTCGGTCAGCGGCACCCCGTCGTCGAGCGGGACGCGAGTCGTCCGCCACTGCCACAGCTGCGAGCGGCTGATCTCGGCTGTCGCCGCGTCCTCCATGAGGTTGTCGAGCGCGGCCGCACCGTTGCCCCGCAGCCACTCGTCGAGATAGCGCAGCGCCACCGACACGTTCTGGCGGACGCCGGCCTCGGTCACCTGGCCCCCGTCCACGCGCAGGTCCAGCAGTTGGGGGGCGCTGACCTGCACGTCCTCGCGCAGGCGGTCTTTCTGATTCGGCCGATGGCCGAGCACGCTGCCGAAGATTTCGGTTGCCAGCGGCACCAGGTCGGGATGGGCGACCCACGTGCCGTCGAAGCCGTCCCCGGACTCGCGCTCCTTGTCGTCCCGGACCCGGGTCATCGCTCGGTCGTTGACCTCCGGGTCGCGCCGTGACGGGATGAACGCCGCCATCCCGCCGATCGCGTGGGCGCCTCGGCGGTGACAGGTCCGGACCAGCAGCTCCGTGTATGCCCGCATGAATGGCACGGTCATCGTCAGCTGGCCGCGATCCGGGAGAACCCGGTCCGGGTCCGCTCCGAACGTCTTGATGCAGCTGAACAGGTAGTCCCAGCGCCCGGCATTGAGACCCGCGGCGTGCTCGCGCAGCTCGAACAGGATGTGGTCCATCTCGAACGCAGCCAGGATGTGCTCGATCAGCACCGTCGCCCGGATCGACCCCCGGGGAACGTCGAGCGCGTCCTGGGCAGCCACGAAGACGTCGTTCCAGAGCCGGGCCTCGAGATGCGACTGGAGCTTGGGCAGGTAGTAGTAGGGGCCGGTTCCGCGCGCCAGCCGTTCCTTCGCGTTGTGGAAGAACTCGAGCCCGAAGTCGAACAGGGACGCGGAGATCGGGCGGCCGTCGACGAGCAGGTGCCGCTCCTCGAGGTGCCAGCCGCGGGGACGGACCAGGAGCGTGGCGAGGTCGTCGCCGAGCCGGTAGTCCTTGCCTTCCGGCGAGCGGAACGAGAGCGTGCGGCGAATCGCGTCCCGAATCGCCGCCTGGCCGCCGACCACGTTCGCCCAGGTCGGCGACAGGGCGTCCTCGAGATCGGCCATGAACACGCGCGCGCCGGAGTTCAGGGCGTTGATCATCATCTTCGGCTCGGCAGGCCCCGTGATCTCGACCCGCCGATCGTCGAGATCGGCGGGGGCGGGGGCAACCACCCAGTCGGCATCCTGGCCCGGGAGGGCGGCTGGAAAGTCGGGCGCCGCACCCGCGTCCAGCGCACCCTGGCGGGCCACGCGCGCCGCGAGGAGATCGGCGCGGACGGGTCCGAATCGCCGCTGGAGGTCGGCGACGAAGGCGATGGCATCCGGGGCGAGGACCTCATCGCTGCCGACGACGGCCGAACCTGCGATCTGGACACCGGGCGGCAGGGATCGGACGCTCATGGGCGAATGCTAGACGCTTCCCGTCCGGGCGGATCAGGCCCCGGCGATCAGTTCCGTGGTTCGCCAGGTCACGCAACAGCGACCGGGCTGGGGATCGAGCTCCGCCTCGATGCCGTGGATGCGCAGGCCGGTCACGACACCCTCCATGAGCGAGAGGTTCATCCCGCAGACCACGTCGCGGTGGTCCCGGACGAGGCCGTCGAATGGGCAGTTCCGGAGGACGATGGCGGCTCCGGCCTCGCCGGCGGCGGGCTCGAAGCCCGTCAGGCGAAGGACGTCCACCGCGGCCGCCAGCAGCCTGGCGCGCGACGCCCGAGGGCCGGCGCGGCGACGTGCCTCGGCGCCGAGTCCGGTCCCGTACGCATGGGCCGCGTCCGATAGACGGTCGGCGCGGCGACGACCGGCCGACCCGCCGCCGACCGCCTGGGCCATGAGGCTCGCGGCGAGCTCGTAGCGGCGCTCCGGGAGGCTGATCTCGACGGGTTGGTCGGCGCGCCGATAGACCTTGGCCGGGCGGCCGGCGCCCGGACCGGACCGACCCGAGAGCCGCCGGTAGTCGGCGACCAGCAGGCCGGCGTCGACCAGGCGATCGAGGTGGAACGCGGCCAGCGACCGGCTGATCCCGACCGCCGATGCGGCCGCATCCCGACCGACCGGCGCGGCCTGCTCCACAACATGGAGATAGAGCGCCCGCCGGACGGGTTCGGCGAGCGGCGCCAGGGCATCCAGGCGTCGATCGAGATCCACGGTTCGCAGTCTAACAACAGCCTCCGCTGGCGGAACATTGACAGGTTCGGTTGCCGGAGTCTATAACATACCCACGCTAGCGATAGAACAGGAGCGCCATGAAGCTTGGCATCGCGGCCCTCGCCGGGGCAGTCGGGATCGACCTGATCGGCCACCTGCTCGGGCTCGCCGCCCTTCAGCAGGCAGGCCACGTTGCGGCGCTGCTCGCCATGGTCGCCACGCTCCTCGCCGTCGTCGGCGGCTCGTACGCCCACGCCCCAACCGGGGACCAATCAGGAGATCGACATGCCGTTCGGTGATTTCGTCAACCAGATTCCGCCGGCCGTGTTCCTCGTCATCCACGTCGTCCTGTTCCTCGCCGGCGCCTATTTCGCGCAGCGGGCGTTCGCCTCCGGCGCATCCACCCTCGGTTGGGGCTTCGCGCTGTTCGCGCTCGCCGAGATCAGCTACATGACCTACCACCTGGACTGGACGACATTCCTGTTCGCGCACACGATCAGCGAGGTCCTCGACCTGTTCGCGTTCGTGCTCGTGTTCGCGGGCACGGTCTACCGCGGCACTCGATCGGCCATCGCGCCCGCCCGGTGATCCGCCTCATCGCGCTCGCTCTCGTCGTCGCGGCCTGCGCGGGACCGGGGGCGAGCGCCGGCCCGGTTGCAACCGACCGGGTCGACCTGCCGAAGTCCTATCGCTTCACGCCGGCGGCCATCACCGTGACCGTGGGCACGACGGTGACCTGGACGAACGACGACAACTTCACCCACTCCGTGCAGTTCCCGGGCGACCCGTCCCCGGGCCAGGTCATGCGACCAGGCGAGCAGGCGACGCGCACGTTCGATGCCGCCGGCACGTTCGACTACGTGTGCACCTTCCACCCGCAGGACATGACCGGGACGGTGATCGTCACCGCCGGTTGAGGTCGACTACCAGCCGCCGGCGTCCCGGATGAGGCGGTGCAGGACGCGGGCGGCGACCGTGCGGCGATAGTCCGCGGTCGACCGGACGTCGTCGATCGGATGGATCTCGCCGGCCAGCGTGTTGGCCGCCAGATCGGCCGTCATCGGGGTCGGATGGCGGCCATCGAGGACCGCTTCCGTCTCCGCCGCCCGGATCGGCGTGGCCGCCACGGAGCCCAGCGCCACCCGGACGTCGGACCAGCCCGAGCTCCGGCCGTGGTCGCGGAACGCGAGGGCGATCACGACCTTGCTGATCGCCTGCGCCCGTCGCGTGCCCACCTTCCGGAAGGCGAGCTCGCGACCGGCGGTGAGCGGGATCCGCACGGAGACGATCAGCTCGTCCGCGGCGAGGGCCGTCTCGCGATACCCGGTGAAGAAGCCCGCGACCGGGATCGTCCGCTCGCCACGCTGCGAGCCGAGCACCAGCTCGGCATCCGACGCGAGGAGCACCGGCAGCGTGTCACCGGCCGGCGACGCGTTGGCCAGGTTGCCCCCGAGCGTGCCCCGGTTCTGGATCTGGGCGGCCCCGATCGTGGCCGCGGCGTCGACGAGCGCGGGCAGGTGCTCGCGACACAGCGCCGAGCGCCGGATTTCGGTGTAGGTCGTCAGGGCGCCGAGCACGATCGCCTGGCCGTCGAGCGAGATCCCGCGAAGCTCCTCGAGGCGCGCCAGGTCGATCATCCGTGCCGGTGGCTCACCGATCTCTCCGGTGATCCTGACCATGAGATCGGTGCCACCGGCGATCGGCACCGGTGCCGGCTCGGAGGCCAGGCTGGCGTACGCGTCGGCCAGCGAGCGCGGCGATTCGATCGGTGGCTCGACCGGCACGTCAGTCGGTCGAACGACGACGCCGACGGACGGACCGGGCGATCGCGACGATCACGGCCGCGAGGACGATGAAGCAGCCCAGCTGGCGCGTGGAGATGCCCTCGTCCGGGCGCGGAGCCGGTCCGTCGTCCGTCATGCGCCACCCGCCGCCAGCTGGATCGCCTCGATGATCTTCGTGTAGCCGGTGCAGCGGCAGAGGTTGCCTGCGATGGCCTCGCGGATCGCCCCTTCGCTCCCCGTCCCCCCGGCGTCGAGAAAGGCCCGCGCGGCGATCAGCATGCCGGGGGTACAGATCCCGCACTGGGCGCCACCCGCCTCGAGGAACGCCCGCTGCAGGCCGTCGAGGACGGGCGACCCGTCCTCGGCTCGTTCCGCCAGGCCTTCCACGGTCCGCACGACCGTGCCATCGGCCTGGCAGACCGGCACCAGGCAGGCGTCCACGACGGCGCCGTCGAGGATCACCGAGCACGCACCGCACTCACCTTCCCCGCAACCTTCCTTGGTGCCCGTGAGTGCGAGATCCTCCCGGAGGACGTCGAGCAGCCGCCGCATGCCGGGCACGTCGACCTCGACGGGGGTGTCGTTGACGGTGAACCGATACGCGCTCACGGGGCCTTCTCGCCGTTCGACCGGGGCTCGTTGTCGAACGCCTCCGCGGCGTCCGCTCGGTCCTCCGGGTCCGTCGGCGCGCGGAACGGCACCGGGTCGGTGGGTCGGTCGGGTGCCGGGTCCGTGCCGCCCTCGATCGGCTGGTCCGCGGAGCGACCGATCCGGACGCTCGATGGCGTGGGCTCGGGTGGTGACCCGAGCGCCGCCAGCAATCGCTCCGGCGTCGCCGGCAACTCGGTGATCCAGCGACCCGTCGCATCGGCGATCGCCGCCACCACGGCCGGGGCCCCGACGTCCATCGGCAGCTCGCCCACGCCCTTGGCGCCGTGGGGTGCGAGCGTGAACGGGGCTTCGACCAGGATTGCCGTGATCCGCGGCGCGTCGAGCGCCGTCGGGATCAGGTACGTGGCCAACCGGTCATTGAGATAGCGACCGTCAGCGAGCTTCATCTCCTCGATCGTCGCGTAGCCGATCGCCTGGAGGGTGCCGCCTTCCACCTGGCCCTCGGCAAGGATCGGGTGGATGACACGGCCGACATCGTCGACCGCGACCACGTCGCGGACCGCGACCTCACCGGTATCGAGGTCGACGTCCACTTCGGCCACGCACGACGCCCAGCCGAATGCCGGATAGGCGTCTCCGGTGTAGGTCGTGTCGTCGAACTCGATCCCCGGATAGGGCTCGAACTGCTGATCGATTCGGATCGGACCGGCGGACGCGGCATGCGTGCGGTAGGTGTCCTCGAAGCTGCCGCCGGTCGCCTGCTCGACCTGCTCCCGCAGCCGGCCTGCGGCCTTGATCAACAGGCCGCCGACGACCATCGCGGTCCGCGAGGCCACGGTCGGACCGGAATCGGGGACGAGCGCGGTGTCCTGTGGCGCGATCTGGACGTCGGCGATAGGGATCCCGAGCTCGGTCGCCACGAGCTGCGGGAAGATCGTCTTCGTCCCCTGGCCCATCTCGGTGGATCCGGTCAGGATCCGGACGTCGCCCTCGGCCGTGAGCTCGATCGACGCCACCGAGGCCAGCCGGACCTCGCCGGAGCCGGTGAACCCGGCCCCGTGCCATGCGAGCGCGAGGCCGATGCCGTGGGCGGTCCGCGTGGGCCCCGTGTGGAGGGGCTCGGTGGTGATCGTGCCGGAGCCGGCCCGCTCGGCCCGACCTCGCGAGGTGCGGTCGCGGACGCCCTCGTATTCGGAGGCCTCGGCGGCTCGCTCCAGGACCTCGTGAGCCGCGACCGACTCGCGCAGGACCTGGCCGGTGGGCGTGATGTCGCCCTCGCGGTAGGCGTTCCGCCGCCGGATGTCGAGAGGACTCATCGACAACCGCTCGGCGATCCGGTTGAGGTGGGTCTCGGCCGCGAACTCCACCTGCGGCGCCCCGAAGCCCCGGAACGCACCGTTGGGGGGCGTGTTGGTCCGGGTCGCCCGGGCGCGGATCCGGACGTTCGGACAGCGATACGGGCCGCCGGCGTGCAGGGCGCCGCGCGAGAGAACCACCGGCGTCAGCGTGCAATACGCGCCGCCGTCCATGATCACCTCGATGTCCTGGGCGACCAGGGTGCCGTCGGCGGCCACGCCGGTGCGGTGTCGGACGATTGCCGGATGCCGCTTCGTGGTCGCGGCGATGTCCTCGTGGCGGTCGTACATCATCCGCACGGGCCGGCGGCAGGCGCGGGCGAGGAGGGCCGCGTGGATCGCGATCATCGACGGGTACTCCTCCTTCCCACCAAAGCCGCCGCCGGTCTCAGCCTGGACGACCCTGGCCGCGCGCACGTCGAGCGCGAGGGCCCGCTTCAACGCCTTGTGCACGTAGTACGGGCACTGCAGCGACCCGTGGACCGTGATCCCGCCGTCCGGCTCCGGGACCGCGATCATCGCGTTGTTCTCGATGTACAGCTGCTCCTGGTGGCCGACCCGGTACTCGCCGTCGAGGACGAGCCAGGCGCCGATCATCGCCCCGTCGACGTCGCCGCGACTGATCTCGTAATGGGCGAACACATGCTCGGACGTCTCGGGGTCGAAGACCGGCTGCAGCGCTTCGGTGCGCGGCGTGAGGAGTCGCTTCGCGGCGGCGAGCGTGGCCCGGTCCTGCGCCGCCAGGAGGGCGAGCGGCTCGGCGTGATGCATGATCTCGCCGCCTTCCGGGACGAGGACCGGCTGATCGTCGGTGATCAGCGACACGACGTTGTCGCCAGGGATGTCGGCGGCGGTGACGACCACGACCTGGGTCCAGTCGAAGTCCGGGTCGCGCTCCAGGCCGAGGTAGCGCGCGTGGGCGACGGTGGAACGGATCGTGGCACCGAACCAGGCGCCGGGGAACACGAGGTCGTCCGCGTACTTCGCCTCGCCGGTGAGCTTCTCGGGTCCCTCGCGTCGGAGCGGGAACGCCCGGGCACGACCGGGCGCCAGGATCCCCGGCGTCGCGAGCAGCGGCTCCGGCACGTCGCGGACCGGCGACGACGGCAGCGTGGGCGCACGGCGCGGTTCGGTCCGGATCGTCATGCGCGGCCGATTCCCTCCACTGGCGGCCGAGAATAACAGTCAGTCACGTCCATGGCGAAGGGCCCGACCGGGGGTCGCCCCGGTGTGGCGCCCACCATCGACGACGACCTCGCCGTTGACGATCACGGCCTCGATCCCGTCGGGGAAACGGCGCGGCTCGTCGTACGTGGCGTTGCTCCGGATCGTGGCCGGATCGAAGATCGTGAGGTCGGCGATCGCTCCGTCGCGGAGGGTGCCACGCTGGGTGAGGCCGAGTCTGGCCGCGGGCGCCGAGGTCATCTTCCGGACCGCCTCCTCGACCCCGATCAACGCCTCGTCACGCACGAACTGGCCCAGGATCCGCGGGAACGATCCGTACGTCCGCGGGCTCGGCCTGTCGCCCACGAAGGTGGAGTCGGTGCCGACCATGCCGATCGGGTGGCGCAGGAATCGGCGGATCCCGTCCGTGTGCGGTCCCGGCGTGACCTCGTTGGGGCGGAGGTCCTCGTGGAGGAGGAGGTCGCACAGAACGTCGACCGGGTCGTTGCCGGTGTCGTCGATCAGCTCGCCGAGCGTGCGACCCTCCCAGCGCAGGTGCTCCGGGCGCGCGAGATACCCGATCCGGATGTCGCGCAGCCCACCGGCTCCCGCGAACAGCACGCCTCGCTCGGCAAGGTCCTGTCGGATGCGATCGCGGACCGTCCTGTCCGCCAGGCGCTCCTTCGTCCGTTGCGGCCCGCCGTCCTGGACCCAGATCGGGATCAGGATCAGGAGTCGGGTGCTGGCCCACTCGTAGGGGTAGGCGTCGAACGTCACGTCCTGCCCGGCCGCGCGCGCGTCGTCGACGAGCTGGAGCATCTGGTCCGGGGTGCCGGGGAACGTCTGCCGGTGATAGAAGTGGGTGATGTGCGCCGGCGCCTCGCCGAGCCGCCCGATCTCGATCGCCTCGCGAAACGGGTCGAGGAAGCGGTCGCCGAGCGCGTAGCGGACATGGGTGTGGTAGAAGCCGCCGCTCCGGGCCGCCTCGTTGGCGAGCTCGCCGAGTTCGCCGGTCGTGGCGTACGCACCGGGCGGGTAGTCGAGGCCGGAGGAGACGCCGAACGCCCCATCGTCCATCGACTCCCGGAGCACCGCCCGCTGGCGATCCATCGCGGTCGCATCCGCCGGCCGGTCTTCCCAGCCGAGCGCCTCGATCCGGAGTGCAGAATTGCCGACGAGCATGGCCACGTTGAGGCTCATGCCGTCGAGGCGGTCGAGGTACTCCGCGACCGTGCGCCAGTCGATGGCCGCGTTGGGCCGGCCGTCAAGGCCGGCGTTCATGTGGATGAGGTCCTCGAGATCCTCCCTCCTCGCGAACGGTGCATAGCTGAGGCCGTCGACACCGACCACCTCGGTCGTGATCCCCTGCCGCAGCTTCGGCTCGTGCCGTGGGTCCTCGAGCAGCATCAGCCCGCTGTGGCTGTGGAGGTCGATGAAGCCGGGGGCGACCACGAGCCCGGTGGCATCGATCGAGCGTCCGGCCTGCTCCGGCAGGGGATCCGTCGCGTCGAGCACGCGGATCCGGCCGCCCTCGACGACCACCGTGCCGGGTCTGCCGGGCT